>CBFGLF010000192.1:0-1566 GCA_965649545.1 uncultured Methylotenera sp. | reverse complement strand
TCGGTAGTCATAAGCGCGCGATTTTACCACAGCGACCGCACCGCATGACCGTAGCTGATGAGCAGCACGAGCGATGCGGCGACCGCTGCCAGCGCGAGATGCAGGCCCACCCAGCATTGATAGCGATGACGGAGTTGCTCGGGCGAGACCGCCGAGATGAGGAACAACCGTCGATCCCGCGGCGCGCGGATCTTATGCTGCTCCTGCTGGTTGGCCAATCCGTTGCTGACCAGCACTTCCTGCGCCGCCACCTCACGGGCATGCGCCCATTCTTCCATATCGATCTCGCCGTCGCCGTTGAAATCGAAGCGCTGCCTCAATCGCTCGGGGGCTTTCTTCCAGTCGGCCATCAGCTCGCTCACCTGCCTGTTGAGCTGCTGCGCCGCGCTCTGCGCGGTGATGGTCTCCAGTTCACCCAGCACATAGATCGGTTTGCCGTCACGGATCAAGAGTTCGATATAGCGGTGGTCATGCTGTGTCTTGCTATGGCGCTCGGCCATCATGATCTCGGCGTTGGTCGGATCGACCACGCAACGTCCTGTCAGGTCCTCCAGCTCGAACGGCTGTTCGCTGGACAGGTAATCACCGAGACGCCAGACGTTCTGGTGATCCTTGACGTAGACCCAGTAGCGGAACCAGACGCAAGGCGTTTGCGTCAGCGGGCTGCGCATGGGTAGCAGCTGGCGCGCGCGGCCCTTGAGTTCGACGTAACCTTGCGCGGCAGCGGCGATGGTGGAGGTCGGGTGCTCGACGATAGCGAGCAGGCGGCGGAAATTGAAATGCCAGGCATAGACGCTGAGCAATAGGCTGACGAACAGGAACAGCTGCCAGACTTCGCGCCCCGCGACATCGAACTCGAACAGGAACGCGAGCAGGAAACCGGCATGGATGCTCAGCGTGATCGCGTTGAGGTAGCGACTACACCATCGGCGCAACATCGCTCAGGCGTTGAAGCGCTTGCTGATATCGACATCCTTGAGTTCGGCGGCGGCGAATCTCAGCATCTGCTGCTCGCCGAAACCGAGTACGCGGGCCACGATGAGTTCCGGGAACTGTTGTACGCGCACGTTGTTGATATAGACACTGTCGTTGTAGAACTCGCGACGATCCGCGATCGCGTTCTCGAGGCCGGTGATGCGGGTCTGCAGATGGGCGAAATTCTGGTTGGCCTTGAGCTCGGGATAGGCTTCCGCGAGTGCGAACAGGCTGCCGAGGCCGGCACGCAAGGCGCCCTCGGCGACCCCGAGTGCCGTGACATCATGGGCCGATTGGGCCTCAGAGACGCGGGCTCGCGCCTGAATCACCTTCTCCAGGGTCTCCTGCTCGTGTTTCATGTACTGCTTGCAGGTATCCACCAGCTTGGGCAATTCGTCGTGGCGCTGCTTGAGCAAGACATCGATGTTGGCCCAGGCCTTGTCGATGTTGTTCCTGATCGTGACCAGGCTGTTATAGACCATGACGACGTACAGCAATACCACCCCGAGTATGACTAGGCCGATGATTCCCATGATGACTCCCCTGTTATTTGCAAGGAGTGTAATGCGGGGCGACGGGCAAAACAATCAG
>CBFGLF010000191.1:0-1606 GCA_965649545.1 uncultured Methylotenera sp. | reverse complement strand
ACCTCGCCGGATGCGCTTACTCCTTCCAGCACGACCAGCTTGCCATCTACCAGGTGCTTTGCCAGCGCGCGGGGCGGGAGGCGCACAGCCTGCCATGGTCGCGGCGGTATATGTACCCGGATCGATGAATCAGAGCCCTAGCTCAGGGCATGTTAGACGTTAGCGAGTAACGCCTCGAACGCTTCGGTGGGGAGCGGCTGCGAGAACAGGTAGCCCTGGGCATAGTCGCAGCCTGCGCGCTGCAGCAATGCACGCTGTTCTGCGGTCTCCACGCCTTCTGCCACGACCTGGATGCCCAGCTTGTGAGCCATGACGATGATGGCTTCACACAGGATCATGCGGTCGGAGTCGGCGCGCAGATCGTTGACGAAGGAACGGTCGATCTTGATGTAATCGATATCGAATTCGCTGAGATAGGAAAGCGAAGAATAGCCTGTGCCGAAATCGTCCAGCGCCACCTGGATCCCGGCATCACGAAACTCGATGAGCTTGCTCTTGGTGTTGTCGTTGAGGTCCATCATCATGCCCTCGGTGATCTCGACGACGATGCTCGCGCCCGAGACCTTGAGCGTCTTGATCTGGGTCGACCACGAGGTGTCGTGCTCACGCGCGTACTGGAACTGCATCGGGGATTTATTGATGCTGACCTGGAAATCCGCATTGAAGCGCGCGCGCCAGTCCATGGCCTGCGCTGCCGCGGTCCGGAACACCCAGTTGCCGATATCGACGATCATGCCGGTCTCTTCGGCGATCGGGATGAAATCCGCCGGGTTGATCAAGCCATGGATCGGATGTTCCCATCGGACCAGGGCCTCGGCCTTTTTGATCTTGCCGTCGCTCAACTGGACGATGGGCTGGTAATACACCCTGAACTGCGTTTGCGTGATCGCCGCGTGCAAGTCGTTGGCCAGCATCAATCGCCGTTGCGCCGCCTGTTGCATGGCTGCGGTGAAATAGCTGGCGCGGTTGCGGCCGTTCTTCTTGGCCAGGTACATGGCCTGGTCAGCGTTCTTCAGCAGGGCGTCAGCCGCCTGTGCATCGTCCGGATACATGGTGATGCCGATGCTGACCGAGACATAGGCGAGCTCGCCGCCCAAGTCATAGGGTTCAGCGATCTCGCGCAGGATGTTCTGCGAGATGCGTTCGATGCTGGTGAGGTCTTCAAGGTCGGCGAGGATGATGGTGAACTCGTCGCCGCCCATGCGCGCCACGGTATCGGTTTCGCGGACGCAGGCTAGCAATCGTCGAGCCGTCTCTCGCAGCAGCGCATCGCCCTTGGAATGCCCCAGCGTATCGTTGACCTCCTTGAAGCGGTCGACATCCAGGAACATGAGCGCCAACGGCAGGTAGGTGCGGTTGGCTTTCTTGATGTGCTGTTCCAGCCGGTCCTGGAAAAGGACGCGATTGGGCAGGCCGGTGACGCTATCGTAGTGGGCGAGCTGCACCAGTTTCTCCGCTGCCTGTTTACGCTTGGTGATATCGCGGATGAAGATGCAGGATTCGGACTCCATGCCCCAGCTCACGGTAGACAGCGTGAGCTCCGCTGGGAATTCGGTACCGTCCTTGCGCAGGGCGGTGATCTCCAGGCGCTTGTTGTGGGCATCCG
>CBFGLF010000190.1:0-1722 GCA_965649545.1 uncultured Methylotenera sp. | reverse complement strand
GATCGCATCAGCATCGACAACGCCAGTATGGAATTCGCCGATCTCTCGCTCAAACCGCAGTTCGGCACCAATATCCACAGCCTGGGCGGGGTGATCAACGGCCTTTCCAGCAGCGCCAGCTCGACGGCACAGGTCGAACTCGACGGCAAGGTGGACGAGTTCGGCTCGGCGCGCATCCGTGGTTCAGTACAGCCCTTCCGTGCCACCGAGTTCACCGACCTCAAACTGGCCTTCCATAATCTGGAGATGGCCAACATGACGCCGTACTCCGGCAAGTTCGCCGGGCGCAAGATCGATTCCGGCAAGCTGTCGGTGGATCTCGAGTACAAGATCAAGCAACGCCAGTTGGCCGGTGACAACAAGTTCGTCATCAACAAACTGAAACTCGGTGAGCGTGTGGATAGCCCGGACGCGGCCAACCTGCCACTGGACCTGGCGATCGCGCTGCTGGAAGACAAGGATGGGCTCATTGACCTGGATCTGCCGGTCACCGGCAACCTCGACGATCCGCAGTTCAGCTACGGCAAGATCGTCTGGAAGGCCATCGTCAACGTCATCGGCAAGATCGTCACCTCCCCCTTCCGGGCCTTGGGCAAGCTGCTCGGCATCAGTTCGGACAAGCTTGAGGCCGTGCTCTTCGAGCCGGGTATGGCGGTGCTGGCGCCACAGGAACAGGAGAAGCTCAAGGCCATCGGCAGTATCCTCGAGAAGCGTCCCGCGCTGGCCCTCAAGGTCTCGCCCACGGTGGACCCGGTCGCCGACCTGGCTGCTTTGCAGGAACAGGCCACGCGCCGTGATGTGCTGAAAGAGATGGGCGTCAAATTGAAAGAAGGCGAGCAGCCGGGGCCCATCGACCTCAACAACCCGAAGGCCCAGGTCGCGATCGAAAGCCTGCTCAAGGAGCGTCAGGGCAAAGGCAGCAGCCTCAAGGCCGTCAACAAGCTGAAAGCCTATTTCAAGAAGTCCTCGCCCGAGGACTTGCCGCAGTACAGCGAGATGCTGGCGCAACTGACCCTGACCGCACAGGTCTCCGAAGCCGATGTCACGGCGCTGGGCAAGGCCCGTGCCGCCGCCATGCAACGTTACTTGCTCGAAACTGCCGGCTTGCCTGCGGCACGCATCAGTCAGGGCGAAGCGAGCAAGGTGCAGGGCGATGGCAAGGCGGTTGCGGTCAAGATGGAACTCGGCGTCAGCCAGTGATGCGGGCGGCCTCGCCCGCATTCTTTTGATCCAGGTCAACATGGCCTGATCCCGGATTTTCTAGCATATCCACTCGACGCAATGTTTGAGGGAGATGCACCATGTACAAAGACCTGCTTAGCACGTTCTCCGGCCAGCTCAGCTTGGGGATCATCGTTTTCGTGATCCTCATGGGCGCCTACCTGACGCTCAAGTTCGTCCGGCTCAGTGCGCCCGGTTCCAAGGAAAAGGACTGGGTGTAAGCCACTCGCCGACAGCAATATCCGCCGATCGCCTACGGCGGCCGGATCGCTGAGCGCCTACGCTGTATCTCCGTATAAGACCCCAATAGGAGATCAACATGCGTACATCATCGTGGTTCAAAGCGTTATTGGCCGCTTGCTGCTTGCTGGGCAGCAGCCTGGCTCTGGCTGACGAAGAATTCTATGGCGTGATCGAACAACGTCCGCAAAGCAACCTCGGCATGTGGGTGATCGCTGGCCAGCAGATCGAAGTCACCAAGAAGACCGAACTCGAATCCGA
>CBFGLF010000189.1:0-1920 GCA_965649545.1 uncultured Methylotenera sp. | reverse complement strand
GGCCACGTCGACTTCACCATCGAAGTCGAGCGCTCCATGCGCGTCCTGGATGGTGCCTGTATGGTCTACTGTGCGGTCGGTGGCGTGCAGCCACAATCCGAAACTGTCTGGCGCCAAGCCAACAAGTACAAGGTGCCTCGTCTGGCGTTCATCAACAAGATGGACCGCACTGGCGCCAACTTCTTCAAGGTTTACGACCAGCTGAAGACTCGCCTGAAGGCAAACCCGGTCCCTGTCGTTGTGCCGATCGGTGCGGAAGACACCTTCACGGGTGTCGTCGACCTGATCAAGATGAAGGCCATCATCTGGGACGAAGCCAGCCAAGGCACCAAGTTCAGCTACGAAGAGATCCCGGCTGAGCTGGCCGCTGAGTGTGCCAAGTGGCGTGAGAACATGATCGAAGCGGCTGCTGAAGCCAATGAAGATCTGATGAACAAGTACCTCGAGTCCGGTGAGCTGACCGAAGCCGAGATCATCAAGGGTCTGCGCGATCGTACGATCGCCAACGAGATCCAGCCGATGCTGTGCGGTACCGCATTCAAGAACAAGGGTGTGCAGCGCATGCTGGATGCCGTGGTCGACTTCCTGCCATCCCCAGTGGATATCCCGCCGGTCAAGGGTGAGCTCGAGAACGGCAAAGAAGCATTCCGTAAGGCTGAAGACGAAGAGAAATTCTCTGCGCTGGCATTCAAGATCATGACCGACCCGTTCGTCGGTCAGCTGATCTTCTTCCGTGTCTACTCCGGCATCGTCAACTCTGGCGATACCGTCTACAACTCGGTCAAGGGCAAGAAAGAGCGTCTGGGCCGTATCCTCCAGATGCACGCTAACCAGCGTGAAGAAATCAAGGAAGTGCGCGCGGGCGACATCGCTGCTGCGGTCGGTCTGAAAGAAGCGACCACCGGTGACACGCTGTGTGACCCGGATCACGTGATCATTCTTGAGCGCATGGTTTTCCCTGAGCCTGTGATTCACGTGGCGGTCGAGCCAAAGACCAAAGCTGACCAGGAGAAGATGGGTATCGCGCTGAATCGTCTGGCGCAAGAGGATCCGTCCTTCCGTGTACGTACCGATGAAGAGACCAACCAGACCATCATTTCCGGTATGGGTGAGTTGCACCTGGAAATTCTGGTCGACCGTATGCGTCGTGAGTTCAACGTTGAAGCCAACGTCGGTGCCCCGCAAGTGGCTTACCGTGAAGCGATCAAGAAGAAAGTTGAAGTCGAAGGCAAGTTCGTCAAGCAATCCGGTGGTAAGGGTCAATACGGTCACGTATGGCTCATCATGGAGCCTAACGAAGCTGGCAAGGGCTATGAGTTCGTGGACGCCATCAAGGGTGGTACCGTACCTCGCGAATTCATCCCTGCTGTTGATAAGGGGCTGAAGGAAACCATTCCATCGGGCGTGCTGGCCGGCTTCCCTGTGGTTGACGTCAAGGTCACGCTGTTCGACGGTTCGTACCACGATGTGGACTCGAACGAAAACGCGTTCAAGATGGCCGCTTCCATGGCATTCAAGGACGGTATGCGTAAGGCTGATCCAGTCCTGCTTGAGCCGATGATGGCCGTAGAAGTCGAGACCCCAGAAGATTACATGGGTGACGTCATGGGTGACTTGTCCTCCCGTCGCGGCATGATCCAGGGGATGGAAGATACGCCTAGCGGCAAGATCATTCGTGCCGAGGTGCCGTTGGCAGAGATGTTCGGTTACTCCACGGTCGTGCGCTCCCTGTCTCAAGGTCGCGCCAGCTACACCATGGAGTTCAAGCACTACTCCGAAGCGCCACGTAACGTGGCAGATGCCATCATCAACAAGAAATAACGACTATATAAACTGAATAGATAGATTTAGATAAGGAAAACATCATGGCAAAAGGCAAATTTGAGCGGACGAAGCCGCACGTTAACGTAGGTACGATTG
>CBFGLF010000188.1:0-1955 GCA_965649545.1 uncultured Methylotenera sp. | reverse complement strand
GGCTTGACACGGCCGTTACGGACGCGACCGACGCCGAGGCGGCCGGTGTAGGTGGAATAATCCAGTGCGGAGATCTGCAGTTGCAACGGGGCGTTGCTATCGCCTTGCGGCGGGTGTACGTGACTCAGGATGGTTTCGAACAACGGACGCATGGTCTCGGAAGGCTTCTTCATGTCCAGCGTCGCGAACCCGTTCAGCGCGGAAGCGTAGACGACTGGGAAATCCAGCTGCTCATCCGTCGCGCCGAGGTTGGCGAACAGGTCAAACGTCTGGTTGATGACCCAGTCGGTGCGCGCACCCGGACGGTCCACCTTGTTGATCACGACGATCGGACGCAAGCCCAGCGCCAGGGCTTTCTTGGTCACGAAACGCGTCTGCGGCATCGGGCCTTCGACGGCATCGACCAGCAGTACCACGCCATCGACCATGCCCAGCACACGTTCCACTTCACCGCCGAAGTCGGCGTGCCCCGGGGTATCCACGATGTTGATGTGGGTGCCCTCGAAATTCACGGCCGTATTCTTGGCCAGAATGGTGATGCCACGTTCCTTTTCGATGTCACCGGAATCCATCACGCGTTCGGTGACAGCCTGGTGGGAAGCGAAGGTGCCTGCCTGTTGCAGCAGCTTGTCGACCATGGTGGTCTTGCCGTGGTCAACGTGGGCGATGATGGCGATGTTGCGGAGATTGCGGGACATGAATCGGGAACCGGTTTGATTGAAAGGGCGCGATTCTACCACATAAGGCATTAAAGTAATTCGATAAATCCTTTGACAAATCAGGGCAGGTGCGTATACTGCGCGGCAGATTCAGTCGTTACATGACTGATGATTCATCGCCCTAGCCTCTCGAAGCCCGTGAAATTTTGTGGCTCTCTTGTATTTGTTACCGGTTAGTGGCTATGCCCGTGCGCCGGTAAAAATGCTTCTAAATCATTAGTGTTTTGCGCATTGCTTTCAACACCGCCAGGTGGATGAACGCCATGTGTCTGCTTGCGCCCTTTTAGCTTTATCCTCGAAAGGGAAATTTGTGTCTTTTGAAAATCTGAATTTACATCCAGCCATCCTGCGTGCCATTGAAGAATCTGGCTACACCACCGCGACGCCTATCCAGGCGCAAGCGATCCCCGAAGTCATGGCTGGACACGACCTGATGGCCTCCGCGCAGACCGGTACCGGCAAGACCGCCGCGTTCACCCTGCCGGCACTGAACCTGCTGGCCACGCCGCACCCATCCAAGAGCCGTGGCCCACGTATCCTGGTGCTGGTACCGACCCGTGAACTGGCCGCGCAGGTCAATGACGCCGCACGCAAGTACGGCAAGCACATGCGCGCCCGCTGTGTGAGTATCGTCGGCGGCATGCCTTACCCGCTCCAGAACAAGCTGCTGAGCCAGCCACTGGATATCCTGGTAGCCACGCCTGGCCGTCTGCTGGACCACATGGAACGCGGTCGTATCGACCTCTCCCGTCTGCAAATGCTGATCCTGGACGAAGCCGACCGTATGCTGGACATGGGCTTCATGCCGGATGTCGAGCGCATCTGCAACCAGTTGTCCGCAGAACGCCAGACCCTGCTGTTCTCCGCGACCCTCGAAGGCAACATCGGCCGTATCGCACAACAGATCCTGCGCAACCCGAAGACCATCCAGGTAGCGGCGCAGCGCGAGAAGCATGCCAATATCGAGCAACGCCTGCATTTCGTCGACGACATGTCGCACAAGAACAAGCTGCTGGAACATCTCCTGATCGATCCTGAAGTCAACCAGGCCATCGTTTTCACCTCGACCAAACGTCACGCCGACTTGCTGGCCGAAGACCTCTACGCTGCCGGCCACAAGACCGCAGCCCTGCATGGCGACATGACCCAGGGTGCCCGTAACCGTACGCTGACCAAGCTGCGCCATGGCGATGTCAAGGTACTGGTCGCCACTGACGTCGCAGCGCGCGGCATCGA
>CBFGLF010000187.1:0-1957 GCA_965649545.1 uncultured Methylotenera sp. | reverse complement strand
TCACTTGGGCGGGCTGCAGCATGTCGCCGACCGAATTACCCAGCGCGTTGCGCTCATAGGTGACCACCGCCGCGATATCGGTATCGTTCAGGGTCCCCTTCCAGGCCGGCATGACGCCCTTGCCGTTCAGCACCCGGTCGAGGTGGCTGTCTTTCAGCAACTTGCCGTCAGCATCGAGGTTGGGTGCTGCCACGATCTTGCTACCTGTCAGTGCAGGGAATGCGGGGGGCAAGCCGGCGCCGCTCACCTGATGACAAACGGCACAGTTCTTCTCGTAGACACCTTTGCCATGGGCGACCAGGTCATCCTTGGTCCACTCCTTGTCGGCGCCTGCGGCGGCCGTTTCCATTTGCTCCTTTTGTGCGACGACCCACTGCTTGAATTCCTCTTCAGGCACGGCTCGTACTACCGCAGGCATGAAGCCATGGCCCTTACCACATAGCTCCTTACATTGCCCACGATAGGTACCGGGCTCTTCGACCTTGACCCAGGTCTCGCGCAGGAAGCCGGGAATCGCGTCGCGCGATGCGCCGAATGCCGGGATCCACCAGTTATGGATCACGTCATTCGCCGTGAGCAACACGCGGACTTTCTTGTCGACCGGCAGAACCAGGGGGTTATCGACTTCCAGTAGGTAGTTCTCCCCTTTCTGGACCTTGTTCTCGATCTGATCCTGCGGTGTCGTCAGGTTGCTGACGAACTTGATCCCCTGTGCGTCACCGTCCATGTATTCGTATTGCCAGCGCCACTGGGAGCCGGTGACCTTGACCACCATCTGGGCTTCATTCTTGGTGTCTTCCATCATCACCACGCTGTGGTATGCCGGGATCCCCATGAGGATGAAGTCGATGTAGAGCAGGATAGCGAACGGTACCAAAGTCCAGAAAACCTGGGATTTGGTGCTCGGTCCGGTGAACTTGGCTGCCTTGTAGCCTTTGCTTTTGCGATGCACGACGATCGAATAGATCATGATCGCCAGCACCACCAGGAAGATGGCCATCGTGATCAGCATGAACTTGTTGTGTACATGCAACGTATCGAGGGCCATCGGTGTGACCGGTTTCGGGAAATTCCATGCGTATTCAGCGTGGGCAGAAAAAGAAGCCATCGCTGTCGCAATGAATAGGCCGGCCTTTCTTATGAACTGCATTACCATACTCGCTCCCTGCATCAGATTAATGAATAACCCCGACACGCTTTTTTAGTTGTTTGGCGAGGGCCAGGCGCTGATCGTTATTCATGAAATGACGACCGAACTCGACTTCCTTGCCATGTGAACGGAGTAACAACGCCTGATCGCCGCCGGGAAGGTCGCGTAGCAACACGCGCGCCCAGTAGCGATTGAATACAATCTCGCTGGTCTGCTTGTAACTGTGCTTTTCGATCGCCAGCTTGTCGCCTTCGATGGTGATGCTCTCGTAATCGCTGGAATGACAATTGACGTAATAAAAGGCGACAGCGATCGCCAGCGCCTCGAGCCCGGCGAACGGCAAAACGAGCCATGCGCCTGCCAAGACGAAACCGGTAGCGATCACAAGGGAAAAGGATGCGATGAGAACGACGACAGCCAGCCGTTCCTTGCTAGACAAGGAGCAGTTGGGCTTTGCGATGATTCTGTAATCTACTGCTGATAATGCCACCGCTTCTCTCTCCTCATCCGGCCACCTCTTGATCGGGCGGCTTTTCATACGAAGAACATCGGGACAAACTTCAACTACAGTGATCGCAAACTAGCATAAATAAAAATGGAGTTCAAGCGGTGATCGCCCGCATGCCGCTTCACATGCGGCTCGGCAAGGAACCAAGGAAATGCGCAATTGGGTATAATGCGCCACCCGAGCGGGTAGCAAGAGCATCGCAGGATTGAGCGAGAGTTCGCTAAAGAATCGTACTTATTTGGATTGGTGCCGGGAGGGGGACTCGAACCCCCACACATTGCTGCGGCGGATTTTGAGTC
>CBFGLF010000186.1:0-1999 GCA_965649545.1 uncultured Methylotenera sp. | reverse complement strand
AGGTCGACTTCGCCCATGGCGCGGTAGAGTTCCGGGAAGCGCAAGTCGTAGCAGATGGAGAGGCCGATCTTGCCGAACGGCGTATCGAGCGTGACGACCTTGTCGCCGGGTTCGATGGTGGTCTCTTCACGGTAATGTTCGTTGCCGAGGTCGAGCCCGAACAGGTGGATCTTGTCGTAGCGCGCGACCTGTTTGCCCTTGTTGTCGTAGACCAGGCAGGCGTTGCGGACTTTCTTGGGGTCCTTGCATTCGAGCGGGATGGAACCGCCGATGATCCAGATATCGTTGCGTTTGGCGATCTTGGACAGGAAGGTCTGGATCGGGCCGCTACCTTCCTTTTCACGCACCTTGACCTTGTCGGTGTCCTTGATGCCCATGATGGCGAAATATTCAGGCAGGGCGACCAGTTTGGCGCCTTGCGCCGCCGCGATCTCGATCAGGCGCTCAGCCTCGCTCAGGTTGGAAGCGACATGTGGCCCCGACGCCATCTGGATGCCGGCGATCTTGATGATGCCGGGCGTTGCCGCCGCTGTTTTGCTGCTTTTGACGAGACTGCTCTTATTGGGTTTTTCGCGTGATTTGATGGCCATATCTGTTTTCCAAGTTTTTTCTTGCTTTTCGCAAACATCATACTCCAGTTGCCCGGATTATTGCCTCACTTGCCTAGCGGGGAGACCGGCGCGGCAGGTTTCTTATCGGCGGATTTCACCTCCTGCGGGTTATCCCAGGTGCCGGTGATCTCGTAGTCGTCCGCCGCCATCTTGTTGATCGGGTCTTTCAGCAGTTTCTGCGCGATGAACGCCGCGGCGCCTGCCAGCGGGCCACCGGCCAGCGCCGCGATGGAGAGGCTGTCGCTGATGTAGGGCGTGACCCTGACGAAGAGGTGCTGGGTCTCTTTCTTGAGGTCGGTCTCACCCTTCATTTCGACCAGGGCGACCGGGCCTTCCATCTTGAAGTCGTCGCTGCGCATCACGCCCTTGTCGATCCGCACGCTGGCGCTGATCTTGTCGAAGGTGAAGCCGCTACTGAACACGTCACGGAAATCCAGCGTCAGGCGGCGCGGCAGGCTCTGCAAGCTCAAGACACCGAACAGGCGACCGACGCCCGGCTGGATCTTGAGGATCTGGCCCTTGCGCGCATCGAGTTGCAGGGCGCCGCTCAAGCCGGGGATGTCGAACTCATGCGGGCTGCCCGGCCATTTCAGCTGGCCGCTGAGGTCGGCGTCGCCGCCCTTGATGGTGTTGGGGTAGCCGTAGCGTTCCAGCGTCTTGCCGATGTCGTTGATATCCCAGCTGAGGTTGAT
Organism: uncultured Methylotenera sp.; assembly: GCA_965649545.1. Taxonomy (GTDB): domain Bacteria; phylum Pseudomonadota; class Gammaproteobacteria; order Burkholderiales; family Methylophilaceae; genus CABHOJ01. Next base: position 696 of record CBFGLF010000186.1, on the reverse strand, counting down.
GCGGGTGTTGGGGTTGCGTTTCCAGTTATGCCATTCGCCCTCGGCGGTGAGCGTGCTCTCCGGGGTGATGAGCTTGAGTTTCTCGATGCTCCAGTCGTCATCCTGCTCGGAAGCGAGCAGTTCCAGCCGGCCCAGTTTCTTCGGGCCCATCTCGAAGTTCTCGGCGATGACATCCAGCGCCGGATATTGCTGCGCCTGTTGCTTGAATTGTCCCTGGGTACGCAGCTCGGCAGTGCCCGGCGCGGCGGTCGGCGTGATCAGGTACTTGAGGCGTGCCGTGATCTTGCCGTTGCCGATGCGGCTCCATTGCGCGTCGCCCGCCATCTCCTTGCTCTGGATGGTCATCTGCCAGCCTTCGCTGATGGATTTGGCGTTCAGCTTCAGGTTGTTGATGCGGCGGTCGAAGACATCGAGCTGGTTGATATCGACATCCACCTTGTTGATGGGGAAGCTATCCGACTTGGTCGATGGGTTGGTCGGTGTGGCCGTGGATGTGGATTTCTCGAACAGGTTGCGCCATTCGTCGAGATCCAGGCTCTCCATCGATCCCCTGATATTGATGCCGGGCGTGGTGGGCAGCTCGGCCTGCGCATGGACGCCGATCTCACCGCGTTCGATGTGCATGGTGCCGTTCTGGTTGGTGCGCAGCAATTTGGCGTTGAGCAGATTCTCCAGGCTGACGGTGATCGTGTCCTG
>CBFGLF010000185.1:0-2047 GCA_965649545.1 uncultured Methylotenera sp. | reverse complement strand
CATCACTTCCCTCGCATGAACATCTTGTCCAGTTCGCCCATGGTGACTTGGAACCACGTCGGCCGCCCGTGATTACATTGCCCAGATCGCTCGGTAGCTTCCATGTCACGCAGCAGGGCATTCATCTCCGGGATGGTGAGCGAGCGGTTGGCGCGTACGGCGGCATGGCAGGCCATGGTGCCGAGCAGTTCGTTGCGGCGTTCCATCAGGGCGCGTGAAGCGCCGTATTCGCGCAGGTCGCGGAGCACGTCGCGCGCCAGCGCCACGGCATCGGCGTCCTGCAACATGACAGGCACGGCCCGGACAGCCAGGGTGCTTGGCGAGAGGATGGCGATATCGAAGCCGAGCTGGCGCAGGTGATCCTGCCCGGAAGCGAGTTCTTCCTGCACCGCGGCGACTTCGAGGCGGTCGGCATTGAAGCTGATGGGCAGCAACAACGGCTGCATGGGGATCTGTTCCGTATCGAGTGCGAGCTTGAGCCGCTCGTACATGATGCGTTCATGGGCCGCATGCATATCGACGATGACTAGCCCCAGCGCGTTCTGCGCCAGCACATAGACTCCGTGGATCTGCGCGACGGCAAACCCCAGTGGGAAGTCTGCAGGCGAGCCGCTGCCGGGTTGGCGTGCTGCGCCCTCGCCTTGCTCGGCCTGGGCCATGGATCCATCGACATTGAATTCATTGGCATAGCACACCGGACTGGCGAATTCGCGTTGTGGGGCAGCGTCCAGACTCCCGCCAAACAGCGTCCGGTAGAAATCCTGTGGTTGTGCGGCACGCAGGTCCATATGTGACTGGAAGGTCGGGTAGGCTGACCCAGTAGATGGCCCAGGCATTTGATCAGGAGCGAACGGGTTATGCGTCGCCTGCGCGGCAACACCTGCAGGGGCAGCCAGCGATTTGTGCAGGGCATGGAAGATGAAGCGGTGGATGGATTGTCCGTCGCGGAACCGCACTTCGGTCTTGCTCGGATGGACATTGACATCGACCAGCGCCGGATCGAGTTCCAGGAACAAGACGAAGGCCGGGTGACGGTCGTGGTGCAGCACATCCTGATAGGCCTGGCGGATGGCGTGCGCGATCAGCTTGTCGCGCACGAAGCGGCCATTGACGTAGACATACTGGGTATCTCGCGCATGCCTCGAAAAGGTCGGCCGGGCCGCCATGCCCCAGAGGCGCAACCCGCCCGCCGATTCATCCAACGCGAAGGCATCGGCGGCGAAATCCGCCCCCAATATCTCGCCGAAGCGGCGTTCCGGCTCCCCTGCCGCCAGTCGAGCCAGCACGCGGCCGTTGTGCTGCAGCAGGAAGGTGACATCAGGGCGCGACAAGGCGATGCGGTGAAAGGCCTCTTCGCAATGGCCGAACTCGGTGCCTTCTGTCTTGAGGAATTTGCGCCTTGCCGGCGTGTTGAAATACAGGTCCTGCACTTCGACGATGGTGCCCCTGTCGAGCGCGGCGGGTTCCAGTGACGAGAGTTGGCTGCCGTCGGAGCCGATACGCCAGGCATGCTTGCTCGAGGCTTCACGACTGACGATCTGCGTGCGGGAGACGGAAGCGATACTGGCCAGCGCTTCGCCACGGAATCCCAAACTACCGACCATCTCGAGGTCTTCCAGCGTGGCGATCTTGCTCGTGGCATGACGCGTCAATGCCAGTGCGAGATCGTCCTCGGCGATGCCCTTACCGTTGTCGGCGACACGCAGTTGCTTGATACCGCCATTGAGCAGGGCGACGTTGATCTCGCTGCTACCGGCATCGAGACTGTTCTCGAGTAATTCCTTGAGCGCTGAAGCGGGCCGCTCGACCACCTCCCCGGCGGCGATCTGGCTGATGAGTTGGTCGGGTAGCAGGCGTATGGATGACATGCGGGCATTTTACCTGCATGCGCTGTTTCGGGCAGGCAAAAAAGTGGGTTGTCGGCGGCAAGGCCGGATGATCGAGGTGGGCCTTTACCAGCCGGAAAGTACGATCTTGCCGATGGCGCTGCCGGATTCGATCTTGGCGTGGACAGCGCGCAGGTTGGCGGCATTGATCGGCGTGATGA
>CBFGLF010000184.1:0-2051 GCA_965649545.1 uncultured Methylotenera sp. | reverse complement strand
CTGGCGGCTATGTCCGGGATTGGCCGAAACCTGCGGAAAGGATAGCCACCCACATCGGTTACGCTTATCAGTGGTTCGGTTTCGCCGTTGCAACGCTTTGTATCTTTTTATATGTCAGCTTCAGAAAGAAAACAGTCTAAATGTCGACCGCCGCTAGCACTAATAGCACCCCCGAACATAGCCAGACGAGAGGACGGTTGGTCTTCTGCTTATTGGCGGTATTCTTCGCCTTGCCCGTCATTATCGTCACCCTGATGTACAAATTCGAATGGCATCCGCAGGGAAGCAGCCAGGGAGAACTCATCGCTCCGCCGAAAGCGATCGAGCTCCCAGCGGGGTTGTCGGATGCTCAGGGCAAGCCCATTGCGCCAGATTTGCTTCGCGACAAGTGGAGTATGGTCTATGTCACCGAGCGATGTGCCGAAGCCTGTATGCAACGGCTGTACACGATGCGCCAGCTGCATGCCTCGATGGCGAAGGACAGCCAGCGACTGCAGCGGATACTGATCGCGCAGGACGCTGACTGGCAGCGCTTGCAGGCGGATTATCCCGATATGCGTGTCATCCAACAGCCAACGGCGGCGGTTACCACGCTCGCTCGGCAATTCCAGGTCGAGCCGTCCGCCGATACCCGGATCTATCTTGTCGATCCGCTGGCCAACCTCATGATGAGCTTCCCGGCGTCGGTAGAAGCGAAAGCCATACGCAAGGACTTGGTGCGATTGCTGAAGGCAGCTTGGGCGGGATGATGGGGCAAGGCAGATGAGAACCGACCGTAGCGCCATCCTCTTCCGGCAACTGACCCTGATCGCCAGCATCCTGGCCCTATGCGTCGTCGGTCTGGGGGCCTACGTCAGGCTCTCGGATGCCGGGCTTGGCTGTCCTGATTGGCCCGGGTGCTTCGGCAGCATGACTGTGCCGCAGAGTGAAGCCGCTATCCTTCAGGCCCAGACAGCCTATCCGGATGCGACACTGGAAGTCCACAAGGCCTGGAAGGAGATGCTGCACCGTTATCTGGCAGGGACGCTCGGCATCCTTATCCTCGGTTTGTTCATATTGGGGTGGCAGGCGCGCAAAGTGATCCGGGTCTCACCTTGGCTGCCGACCCTGCTGTTGCTGCTGGTGTCGTTCCAGGCGGCACTCGGTATGTGGACCGTCACCATGTTGCTGAAACCGGCGATCGTCACCGCCCATCTGCTGGGCGGCATGAGCACCCTGGCGCTGCTGGTCTGGATCGCGCATCGCCATTGGGGGGTAGCCTCACAGCGATTCCTCACCAGTCCGAGCCTCAGGTTCTGGTTGCGGGGCGCTATTTTGCTGCTCTTCGCCCAGATCTTCCTCGGCGGCTGGACCAGCTCCAATTACGCGGCGCTCGCCTGTACCGACTTTCCGACCTGCCATGGCGTACTGATCCCGCCACTGGATATCCATTCGGCATTCCATATGGTGCGCGAGCTGGGGCAGGGGCGGGATGGGGCCGCGCTCGAGTTATCCGCCCTCGTCACGATCCAATGGGTACACCGGGTGGGGGCCCTGATCGTGCTGGTCTATCTGGGATTGCTGGCCTGGCGGTTACTCAAATACCAGCAACTTAAACCTTTCGTTCAGGTACTGATGCTATTGCTGGTATTGCAGATCGGTATCGGTATCGGAAACCTGGTCCTGCATCTTCCACTTGTGCTCGCAGTGGCGCACAATCTGGGAGCTGCCTTGTTGTTGATCACTATCGTAATACTGAATTCAAAAATAACAGAATTACCAAAATAGGGAGGTTACATGAGCGCTGTCACTACCTTGAAGTTACAACGGATGAGTCTCGGATTCCGCAGTTTCTTCGCCTTATGCAAGCCGCGTGTCACAGCGCTCATCGTCTTTACCGCCATGATCGGCATGTTCCTCGCCACCCCCGATATCTTGCCGTTAGGCTTGCTGCTGGCCGCCACGGTCGGGATCGGCATGGCGTCAGGCGCGGCGGCGGCGTTCAACTGCCTGATCGAGCAGAGCATCGATGCCAAGATGGCGCGGACCCGCGGCAGACCATTGCCGACCGG
>CBFGLF010000183.1:0-2059 GCA_965649545.1 uncultured Methylotenera sp. | reverse complement strand
CCACAAGATCAAGCACTGCATGTGGGAAGAATCCTGGGGCGAGATCTAAGCTTGAGCATTTAAAAAAAGGCAGCCAGGGCTGCCTTTTTTTACGTACAGTCATCTCATCTGGATCAGGACAGACGTGACCAAACATGAACGAATTCATCGCATACCTGCATGAGCTCTTTGAGTTGCTTGGACCGATCACCACACGTCGCATGTTCGATGGCCATACGCTGTATCACCAGGGCTTGCCGATCGGCATCGTGTATCAGGAGACGCTCTACCTGAAAGCCGACAAGGATCACGCTGCACCCTATCTGACGCGCGGCCTGCCGCAGTTCACTTACGAACAGCGTGGCAAGCGCATCGGCCTGCCTTACTATCAGGCCCCTGAATGCGTGTTGGAGGATAGGGAAGAGGCCGCCATCTGGGGACGCAGGGCGTTCGAATCGGCCTTACGCATGCAAGCCCGTCAAACGCGGCGCAAAACTCCGGCGAGCTGAACGTTATTTGGTCTTCATGCCCAACTGTTTGAGCTTGCGATACAGGTGGGTGCGTTCGAGCTGCACGTGCTCGGCCACTTTACTCATGTTCCCGCCAGCCTTGATGATGTGATGCTCGAAGTACAGCCGCTCGAAAGCATCGCGGGCTTCGCGTAACGGGATATCCAGGTTCAGTGCGTGCCCGTTCGTGGATGGTGAGGAATGTCCCGGCGATGCCTGGGCGACCGTTTCGAACTGACTGATCACACGGTTCACATCCTCCAGGGTGATCTTGTCTCCCAGGCTGGTTTGCATCAGGTTGCGGATCACGCTGTCGAGCTGGGCGAGGTTGCCAGGCCATTCGGCATTGCGCAGTGCGTTGAGCGCCGCGATGTCGAATTCGCGATAGGTCGCTTCGGCGGATTCCACGAGCAGGGTGACCATGGCACGCGCCAGATCCGGGATATCTTCGCGATGCTCATCCAGGCTGGGCACGCGCAATGTGGTGGTGGAAAGCGCCTGCAGCAGTTGGTTGTCGAATTGCCCTTCCTCGACGCGTTGCGGCAAGGCGCACGCGGTGGCGCAAACCACGCGGAGGCCGAACTTCTCGGCCTTGCCCAGCAACAGCTGCAAGCCCTTCTGTTCGGTCTTGTTCAGCTCGGCGACTTCCGGGATGAACAGGCAGCCGTCGCGCGTCTGTTCAAGTAGATCCAGTGGCGCTTCCGCAAGGATGTGCGGGTCCTTCAATTCCATCCATGGGGTATCCGGCTCATGCAGGAAATGCGCGCATAACTCGGTTCCACTGCCCTTGGCGCCGATGAGTAGCAAGGAGGTTGCGTGTTGGGCGATCTGCTCCAGACGCTGGCGCAACTCGTTGATGACATTGCTCTTGCCCAGGCCGACCAGGCTCATGTCGGATCTCGGCAGTTGCTCGCCGTGCTTCAGCGCTGCGTTCACCGTTTTCAGCAGCTTCTGCAACGCGATCGGCTTCTCCAGGAAATCAAAGGCGCCGATACGGGTCGCCTCGACCGCGGTATCAATGGTGCCATGACCGGACATCATCACCACCGGCATGGTCAGCAAGCCGCCGTTCCCCCATTCCTTCAACAGGCTGATGCCGTCGCAATCCGGCATCCAGATATCCAGCAGCACCAAGTCAGGCCTCGCCTGATGGCGCCATTCGCGGGCCTCGGCGGCGTTCTCCGCCAGTCGCACGTGATAGCCCTCATCCTGCAGAATATCTCGCAGCAACTCGCGGATGCCGATTTCGTCATCTACGACCAATACCTGCCTTGCTGTCATTCGCTACGCTCCGTCCTGTTAGCTTGATTGGCGGTCGTGACCGTGACGGGAATCGCTACCGTCACTACCGCCCCGCCTTCGTCTGAATTCTCCAGGCGAATGGATCCTCTATGTTCTTCCACGATTTTTTTGACGATCGCCAGACCTAAGCCAGTTCCGTGCCGCTTTGTCGTCATGTAGGGTTCGAAAGCGCGAGAGATGATCTCCATCGGGAATCCGGCACCGTTGTCGCGCACGCTCAATTTTACCTTATCGTCTTCGAGGCTGCTGCTGATGGAGATCGTCGGCTT
>CBFGLF010000182.1:0-2063 GCA_965649545.1 uncultured Methylotenera sp. | reverse complement strand
GTGAACAATGTCGTCGCGCCGGAAGCCTTGATCCTGTTCCTCATCATCTTCGCATGGACGCCCCCGCATTTCTGGGCGCTGGCACTCTATCGTCGTGCCGAGTACGCTAAAGTAGGGATGCCCATGCTGCCCGTGACGCATGGGGAGGAATTCACGCGCCTGCACATCCTGCTCTATACCATCATCCTGTTCGCGGTCGCCCTGATGCCTTACGGTCATGGCATGAGCGGCCTCATATACTTGATGGCCTCGCTGGTCCTCAATATCGGTTTCATGGCGTATGCGATCGGGCTATATCGGCAATATTCCGATCAACTCGCCCGCCGCACATTCCGCTATTCCATCCTTTATCTCACGCTGCTGTTCGCAGCGCTGCTGGTCGACCATTATTGGCGTATCACGCTATGACGCCGATGCGTTGAAGTGGTGGCGATGAAACAAAAAAAGCCAGGGGTCACCTGGCTTTTTTTATGCTGGTTTTGATCAGGCCAGCCCTGAAACGACCTCAGAGTTACTTGGATTCGGATTCTGGAGGTACCCAGCCGCCTGGTTCTTCCTTAGGAGCCTCAGCAGGAGCAGCTGCCGGTGCTTCGGCAGGCGCTGCAGTTGCGGCGTCTGCAGGTGGTGCATCCATGGCTGCGGGTTCTTCGGCCTTGTTACAACCGGTCAAGAATGCGCCCATCAGCAATGTTGCAAATACGGTTTGCGTCCATAATTTCATGTGTATCTCCTAAAATTAAGTCGTTAGAAATGGTAGCTTACCTACATATATGGAATATGTTCAAGATAAAAGGTTCCTAAACCCCAGGTAATCCCCGAAAACCACCTAAAAAACCACAGAAATCCGGTTAAAGTCCTATCTGTGGTTGTTTCAAGGCAGTTTACCCACTCATTGTAACGCGACTGCGAGTGCGGTCGCGGATAATGTCAGCGCGATCGCGGACATGGCCACCGCAGCCATGTTCAAGCGATGCTGTACGCGATGACGATGATTGAATTGCGGGCCGTCTTCGACGCCGTCATCCACCTGCTGGTTGCCGTGCAGCAGCAGCATCACCTGACGCACCATCTCGCCGTCGAATTGATAAGGATCGAACGACTGATGGCCGTGCTTTTTGAGTAGCTGATTCATCTGCGCTTCGAGCGGGACATATTTCATCGCCCAATCGATGAAGGAGAGCTGCTTGATGGATTTGCGTGACAGTATCTTCAGATCCTTGTGACGTGGATCCTTTTGCAGTTTCGCGTAGAGCGTGTCGACTGCGGAAGACTCGCCTTCCAGGCACTGGAAGAAATTGCCATCACCGAAATACAAGACGCCCACCAGGCCGTTCTTGCGGTTGTTGACGCGGGACTTCGCCAGGATGCGAGCCACATTGGGTTCGATATCATTGGAGCTGACTGTCGGGGTGAAGGTGGAACGGCTGATGTACACCATACGGATCAAGGATGCCATGTGCTTCTCCAGTAGTTATAGGGACTTCGCCGGTTTCTTTTTCAAGGCATCAGGCATCACCAGATTCTGGGTGTCCCAACCTTCGATCTCAAGGATCTGCTTCAGGCATTCTTCCATCAGGACATGGGCTTTTTCCGCCGCTGCCGCGATGGTGTTGTGCACCAACTGGTCGTTGACCGTGTCGTTGGCGCAATTCATCTGGTACTCGTAAAGCTCGCGAAGTTCGAAGATGGTGCGGCATACCTGGGCCGGACACGCACATTGATACACCAGTGCCTGGTCGATGACGCGGCTGATCTGTGAAGGATTGAATTGCTCTTTCATGGGGTTCTCCTCGACTATTTATTGAGATCGAACGCGACGCAATCGATGTCGCCTTCGAAGCCTCTTATGGAAATGCTGCCGATTTGTCTCGGCTCTGGGTTTCTCAAACGCGCAACGCTGTTGACCCGTTTGGTGGTGATGACTTCGCCAGCATTGGCGATACTGCAAAGACGTGCCGCCAGGTGGACGTTGGCGCCGATGACATCGTACTGCCGACGCTGTCCGGCCTGGTGCGAATCCCCGATCAAGCCGGCGAGCACCAGACCTTCGGTGATGCCGATGC
>CBFGLF010000181.1:0-2127 GCA_965649545.1 uncultured Methylotenera sp. | reverse complement strand
CTCACCTATAACACCAGCACCCATACCCTGTTCACGGTACTCAACCAATCGCCCTACATCGTCGAGCTGAGCCTGGATGGGCAGGTACTGCGCAAGATCCTGGTGGAAGGTGTGGGTGACATGGAAGGCATCACCTACGTCGCCGATCAGCGTTTCGTCATCGCCGACGAGGGTGACAACCGGCTGATCGAGGTCGAGATCCCTCCCTACGCGACCGTGGTACAGACGCGGCACTTCCCCCAACTCAAGCTCGGGCTGGATGAGGACGGCAACCAGAATATCGAGGGCGTCTCCTGGGATTCGGTCAATCAACGGCTGTTGATCGTGAAGGAGAAGAATCCCAAACGCTTGCTCGAGGTGCGGGGTTTCATCGAGCCGCTACCGTCCAACCCCGGTCACCTCAGCATCGTCGACCTGGACCGCTCGCAGCGGTCGATCGGCGCGATGCGCGACTTGTCCTCCGTGACCTACCATGACGATAGCGGACATTTCCTCTTGTTGAGCGACGAATCGCGACTGATCAAGGAATACGATCGCCAGGGCCGCGCCGTCAGCGCCATGGCGTTATGGAAAGGCTTCCACGGGCTGCGCAAGCACGTGCCGCAAGCCGAGGGCATCGCAGTGGGGCCGGATAAACGCATCTACATCATGAGCGAACCGAACCTGCTGTATGTGTTCAGGCCGATCAAGCGGACCTGACGCGAGCCATCACTAGGCCAATATCGGCAAACCAATGAAAAAGCCTCCGAGTGGAGGCTTTTTCATTGGCGGCATCGCCTGCTGTTGATGCTACTTGAGTTTGCCGAGCTGGGTTTGCAGCTTCTCCAAGGTAGCGGAGAAATCCGCGAGCCTGGCTTTTTCCTGCTCGACCACCGCAGCCGGGGCGCGCGCGACGAAGCCTTCGTTGCCCAGCTTGGCCTGTGCCTTGACGATCTCGCCCTGGATGCGGGCGACTTCCTTGCCCAGACGCTCCTTCTCGGCAGCGACATCGATCTCGATCTTGAGCATGAGCTTGAAATCGCCTGCCAGCGCGACGGGGGCATCGGCCTCCGGTAGTTCGGTCACCAGCTCGACATCGGCCAGCTTGGCCAGCGCCTTAAGGTAGGGCGCGTAATGCGCAAGCTGGGCGGTGTCGCCGGCGGCGATCAACGGCACGCGCTGGGCCGGGGATACGCCCATCTCTCCACGCAGGCTGCGGCAGGCGTCGACGGCCGCCTTGAGCGTGGCCACCCAGGCTTCGGCCTGCGTATCGATCTTCTGCGGCTGGCTCTGCGGGTAAGCCTGCAGCATGATGCTCGGGCCGGGTTTGTCCATGTCGCGACCGGACATCGGGCCGACGGTCTGCCACAACTCTTCCGTGATGAACGGGATGATGGGGTGGGCGAGACGCAGGATCGTCTCCAGCACGCGCAGCAACGTGCGGCGGGTTGCGCGCTGTTGCGCGACGGTGCCCTGCTGAACCTGCACTTTGGCCAGTTCCAGATACCAGTCGCAGTACTCGTCCCAAACGAATTCGTAGACAGCTTTCGCCGCGAGGTCGAAGCGGTATTCGGCGAACGCGCGTTCGACATCGGCTTCCGTGCGCTGCAACTGGCTGACGATCCAGCGATCGGCCTGCGAGAAATGCAGATACCCATCCGGACCACAGTCGCTGGTGCATTCGCCCAGGCCGCAATCCTGGCCTTCACAGTTCATGAGCACGAAGCGGGTGGCGTTCCACAACTTGTTGCAGAAGTTGCGGTAGCCTTCGCAGCGGTTAAGGTCGAACTTGATGTCGCGGCCAGGGCTCGCCAGCGACGCGAAGGTGAAGCGCAAGGCGTCCGTACCGAACGCCGGGATGCCCTCCGGGAATTCCTTGCGTGTACGCTTCTCGATCTTTTCCGCGTCTTTCGGGTTCATCAGGCCGGTGGTGCGCTTTTTCACCAGCTCTTCGATGCCGATACCGTCGATCAGGTCGATCGGATCGAGCACGTTGCCCTTGGACTTCGACATCTTCTGGCCTTCCGCGTCGCGGATCAGGCCATGCACATAGACATGCTTGAACGGGATCTTGCCGGTGAGGTGCTTGGTCATCATGACCATGCGCGCCACCCAGAAGAAGATGATGTCGAAGCCGGTCACCAGCAC
>CBFGLF010000180.1:0-2159 GCA_965649545.1 uncultured Methylotenera sp. | reverse complement strand
GCATTGAACTCCTGGCCGACTCAGCTGACTTACGCCTGACCGCTATCACATCAACCTGTCATCGGAGTCGGCCATGCAAGAACAAGAACTGCAGAAACTGGACGAGATCAGCCAGCGCCTCGCCACCATCAATCGCAACATGCTCAACGTCTTCTGGATCGTGACCGTCTTCGCCCTGCTCTACTTCGGGCTCATGATCTACCTGCTGTTCTTCCGGGCTTGATATGCTGAGCCTCTACCTCATCGCCGGTACCGTGGGCGTGATGCTGTTCTTCATCGCCGTCATCGCGCCGACCATCTTCGGCGTGCTCTCGGCCCCGGTGGCCAGCACCTTCCTGCGGCGCTTCTTCCCGCGCTATTTCCTGGCGCTGGGCATCACGGTATTCATCGCCGGCGTGTTCGCCGAGACCTCGCTGGTGCAGATCGCCAGTTTCGTCTGTGCATTCCTGTTCGTGTTCTCGCGCATCATCCTGACACCGGTCATCAACCAGTCGGCGGATACCCACGACCAGCAGCGCTTCAAGCTCCTGCACGGGGCCAGCGTCGTGATCAATGCCGCACAGTTGCTGCTGCTCGTCTACGTGCTTTATGCCTCGATCTGAGTGAGACTAACTGAAGGGATTTAGGTCGGCAGACATGAAAAAGCCCGCATTGCGCGGGCTTTAATGGTGGCGGGTACAACGGGGGATCAGAGGGTCATGCGCTTGCGGGCCATGAGGACCATCAAGCCCAAGCAAGCCAGCATCATGCCGCTACTACCGGTTTCAGCCAGCTTGGTCGAAGAGTCGGTCGAGAAAAGCCGGTATGGGCCGGCAAAAGTCTCCACCGATGGGGAATAACCGCTGAGTTTGTCCAACGCAAAATCCTGGATGAAGGACGAAGCGTTGGCGATAGGATCGGTGAACAGCGCTTCGCTCACCTTGATCTCCGTTGCTGCATTTGGCTGACTCAATACCGATTGCATATGAGTGTTGGCTGAAGCCTGTAGACTCCAACCCATCGCCATGATTACTGCCATTAATTTGATGTGAGCCATCTTGCTAGTCTCCTTGTCGATATCAGATAAGCAATTAGCTTCTTTATCGTCGCGAGACCATTAAACCCGACCGGCAAAATGCGACCAATAGTCCGTACGGACTAACGCTGAGAGCGGCCACTGGAGCGGAGTTTCAGGCATCGGACCAGGCAGTGAAAACGTCTGCCCAGCCCGACATTCAGGCGGTTTTCAGGGGGTGCGGTGCATCAAAATGATGCGTTCGATCTCATGCCTGGATCCGAGGAACACCGGAACGCGCTGATGCAATGCTTCCGGCCGGATATCGAGGATACGGTCCAAACCCGCGCTGGCAGCGCCTCCGGCCTGTTCCACCAGCATCGCCATCGGGTTCGCTTCATACATCAATCGTAGCCTGCCACCCTGTGCCCGCAATCCGTCGTCGATCGGATACATGAACACGCCGCCGCGGATCAGGATGCGATGCACCTCGGCCACCATCGACGCCACCCAGCGCATGTTGAAATCCTTGCCGCGCGGACCATCCTTGCCCTGCAGGCACTCGGCGATATACCGCTGCACCGGCGCTTCCCATAAGCGCTGGCGCGACATATTGATGGCGAACTCGCTGGTGTCCTGCGGGATGCGCATGTCCGGGTGGGTCAGCACGAACTCGCCGCTGGCTTCGTCCAGCGTAAAACCGTTCACGCCCTGCCCGGTGGTCAGCACCAGCATGGTCGAACTACCGTAGAGGGCATAACCGGCGGCGACCTGCCGCGCGCCAGGCTGAAGAAAATCGGCCAGCGCAGGTGCTTGATTCGGCGAAGTCAGGATGGAAAAGATACTGCCGACGGTAAAATTGAGATCGACATTAGACGAGCCGTCGAGCGGGTCGAACAACAACAGGTATTTGCCGGATTGGCGATAACGCTCCGGCACGAGGTAAGGCGCTTCCATCTCCTCCGAGGCCATGCCGGCGTAATGGCCGCCCTGCTCGTTCACCTGCAACCAGATATCGTTGGCGATGACGTCGAGCTGCTTCTGCGTCTCGCCCTGGACATTCTGAGACTCAAGGCTGCCCATGGTGCCGCGCAAGGCGCCCTTGTTCACCTCGGCCGCCACCTGCTTGCAGGCTTCGGCGATGTCCGCGATCAGCGGGGCTAGC
>CBFGLF010000179.1:0-2392 GCA_965649545.1 uncultured Methylotenera sp. | reverse complement strand
GAGGATGGGAAGCAGATCGGGCGTATCGGCGCGGCCTACGTGATGACGGAGGCGGAGACTGCACGGTATATGGTCGATGTCTCCTACGCCCCGCAGGAGGGGCTGCTCAAAGCCATCAAGCAGACCTGGGATACCTCGATCTTTAGCCTCAAGATGCTTGGGGGCATGATCACCGGTACTGTTTCGTGGAAAGCGATCAGTGGCCCGGTGACGATAGGGAGTGTCGCGGGAAAAAGTGCGGATGCCGGATGGAAGGTATTCATCGGCTTTCTGGCCATTGTCAGCATCAGTCTCGGGGTATTGAATCTATTGCCCATCCCAGTGTTGGATGGCGGGCATTTGTTGTATTATACGATTGAGATTTTTAAGGGGAGCCCGGTTTCCGACGCAACGATGGAGACCGGACAGCGCATCGGGCTGGCTTTGCTGGGCTTGTTGATGGCGTGTGCTTTGTATAATGACTTCAATCGATTTATAACGGGCTGAGCCTAATGATTTTCAAGACGAAGCTAAGCGGTAAGTTCCGATTCATCCCATTACTCGCTCTAGCCCTATACGCCGCTTCTGCATTCGCATTCGAGCCGTTCGTCGTCAAGGATATCCGTGTCGAGGGTCTTCAGCGTACCGAAGCGGGCACCGTGTTCAACTACCTGCCGGTCAAGGTCGGCGATACGATGGATAACGAGAAGGCCACCCAGGCCATCAAATCCCTCTATGGCACCGGATTCTTCAAGGATGTCCGCATCGAGGTCGATCAGGATGTCCTGGTGGTCGTCTTGCAGGAGCGCGCCGCGATCGCGCAGATCGCATTCTCCGGCAACAAGTCATTCCCCAGCGACAAGATGAAGGAAGGCCTGAAGCAGATCGGTCTTGCCGAAGGCTTGATCTTCGACCGTTCCATGCTGGACAGGGCGGAGCAGGAAGTCAAACGCCAGTACCTGTCGCAAGGTAAGTACGGTGCCAACGTCAAGACCTCCGTCAGTCCCCTGGAACGTAATCGTGTCGCCATCCGCTTCGATATCGAAGAAGGCGCGGTCTCCAAGATCCGCAAGATCAATATCGTCGGCAATCAGTCGTTCGATACCGAGACCCTGCTCGAACAGATCAAATTGACCACTCCGGGCTGGCTGACGTGGTGGAACAAGAACGACCAGTATTCCAAGCAGAAATTGACCGCCGACCTCGAAAGCCTGCGTTCCTTCTATATGAACAAGGGGTATCTGGAGTTCAACGTCGACTCCACCCAAGTCTCCATCACCCCCGACAAGCGCGATATCTACATCACCGTGAATATCACTGAAGGTGACAAGTACTCCGTGACGGACGTCAAGCTCGCAGGCGAGATGCTGCTGCCTGAAGACGAGATCCGCAAATTGATCACGGTGGAACCTGGCGAGATCTTCAATCGCCAGAAAGTCACCGAATCCACCAAGGCGGTCAGCGACCGTCTGGGTAACGACGGCTATGCGTTCGCCAATATCAATGCGGTCCCTGACGTCAATAAAGAGAAGCGTACCGTCGCTTTCACTTTTTTCGTCGATCCGGGTCGCCGTGTCTATGTTCGACGCATCAACCTGACCGGTAACACCCGTACCCGTGACGAGGTGCTACGTCGTGAGATGCGTCAGCTTGAATCGGCCTGGTATGGCGCGGACAAGATCAACCGTTCCAAACAGCGTCTCGAACGGCTGCAGTTCTTCTCTGACGTCAATATCGAGACGCCTGCCGTCCCGAACACCACCGACCAGGTGGACTTGAATATCAACGTGACCGAGAAATCGACAGGTAGCGTGATGTTCGGTGCCGGCTTGTCCAGCGCTGAAGGCGTCGTGTTGGGCGTGACCATCAATCAGAACAACTTCCTCGGCACCGGTAACCGGGTGGCCGCGCAGGTCAATACGGGCCGCATCAATACCGTGTATTCCTTGTCGTATACCGACCCTTACTTCACGCCGGATGGCATCAGCCGGACCTTCAACGTCTATCGCCGCGATATCGACACCAGCTTCCTGAGAACGGGTTCCTACAAGACCTCGTCCTATGGTACGGGAGTCAGTTTCAGTATGCCGCTCAATGAACGTGATTTCGTCAGCGCTGGCCTGACCGTCGATTTGACGGACCTTGAACTGCAATCTGACAGTCCGAGAAGATATCAGCTGTATTGCGGCAGGAATAATCCAGAGGGCTGTAATAACACCAGCCTGCTGCTGAACCTGGGCTATACCCATGACACGCGCGACAATGTGCTGTTCCCTAACCAAGGCGTGCTGCAACGGGTTACGTCGGAGATCGGGTTGCCCGGTCCGGACCTCCAGTACTACAAGCTCGAATACAAGCACAGCTGGTTCAAGCCATTGACCAAGAGCATCACCTTGGCGCTTAATGGTGACTT
>CBFGLF010000178.1:0-2441 GCA_965649545.1 uncultured Methylotenera sp. | reverse complement strand
TGGATGCACCAACTACCAAACCGAGAGCCAGCTTGATTTTGCTCATCTCCATTTTGAATCTCCTAAGTTTGCTTCTGTTTTGAACAGTTAAACAAGAACTGGCATTTGCCCCATGGAATACTGGAGTGAAATGCTAGTCGCAGAACTGTAACTAAATGTAACAAGCATTAAACCCCCCACATCCAACAAGATGACTGGTCCAGACCCTCCAGAAATTGAATTCATGATGGTCCAGCAACTTGGCTGTGCAACGCTGGTCGATGGCTCATGTAATCAATGAGGCGTATTTCATGAAATGCCGCGGTCAGGCTCATGAAATAACACATGGATAAATCGAACAACGAGCGCATGATGGAATGTTGCTGAACGGGACTGGAACCCTAGGGAATGTTAAGAACCTGGAATCTTGAGATCGAGGTCACCGAGGATGCGTCCAAGCCGATCTATATCAACCTGGCTGATAAGATCGTCGAGGAGATCAAGCGCGGTCGGCTGAAGCCAGAGACGATCATGCCCAGCACGCGCAAGCTGGCGGATCACATGCAGCTCAACCGCAAGACCGTGCTGCTGACCTATGGCGAATTGATCGCCCAGGGTTGGCTGGTGACGGAGAAGCGCCGCGGCACTTTCGTCTCCAAGCAGCTGCCGGCCGATGCTTTCCTGCACGCGGAAGCCAACCCGCGACAGGCCAACGGCCATCACGAGCCGCTGCAAACCCTGGCCGGCAACGTCGATGGGCGTCTGATCCCGTTCGAGACCATCTCGCGCGCCTTCCGCAAATCCCTGATCAATGCCTCTCGTAGCAACCAGCTCGGCAGCCAGAACGCCTGCGGCAGGATCGACCTGCGACAAGCCATTTGTAACCGGCTGAACATCGAGCGTGGTTTCAATATCGGTATCGACGACGTCTGCATGCTGCGCGGCAGCCAGATGGGCTTGTTCATCATCGCCAAGATGCTGGTGAAAGCGGATGACGTCGTGGTGTTCGACAAGCTCAGTCGTGCCAGTGCACGCGAGACCTTCGAGAACCATGGCGCCTCGATCGCCGAAGTGGATTGCGATGACGAAGGCATCGATGTTCAGGCGCTGCGTCGTGTTTGTGAATCGCGTCAGGTCCGTTGCGTCTACGTCACGCCCCAGAATCATTTCCCGACTACCGTCAAACTCTCGAGCAACCGCCGACGCGAGTTGCTGAAACTGGCGGAACGATTCGATTTTTATATCATCGAGGACGACCGGGACTATAGCTTCGAGTTCTCCAAACCGGTATTTCCGCTGGCCTCGGAATTCGAGAACGACCGCATCCTATATATAGGCTCACTCTCTCGCATCATCAGTCCCAGCCTGCGGGTAGGCTACCTCATCGCCAAACCGTCCATCATCAAGCAGTGCGCCATTGAAGTCGCCCGCATCGACGGCCACGGCAACAACGTCATCGAAGCTGCCGTCGCCGATCTCTTGTCCGGCGGCGAGTTCCAGCGCTATTTCATGAAGATGACCAAGCTCTACAAACAGCGCCGCGACGATGTCGCCGAGTATCTCGACCAGGAACTAGGCAATCTGGTGTTCTTTGCGCGCCCGCACAACGGCCTGCATTTCTGGCTGACCTTGCTGAAGCCCGTCGATCTTGAGGAAGTGGATATCGGAGCGCTGGGACAGTTACAGCATATCCAGTCGAACCTGGATTTCGAGAAGACTCCGCTGCTGTTGCATGGCTTCCGTGTGGATTATTCCCTGCGCGATTCGCAGCGACTGTATGAAGAGATCAAGGCCTTGAAAGCCTATCTGTTGAAACTCTGCCGCTGACCGGGGATGGTCGGAGTGAGAGGATTCGAACCTCCGGCCTCCACGTCCCGAACGTGGCGCTCTACCAGGCTAAGCTACACTCCGAATTACCCTCGATTATCCTAGGGCAGCGCTCCCGATTCAAGACCGTGCCGACCTCAAGGCTCAGAGATGAACAATGCGTGACCGATCTCTGAAGCAGCCTCCCGCAATCGATCAAGACAACGCTGCTTGCCTGCATCGTCCAGCCAGCCGGTAATGAAGGTGGTGCCGATGGCGGCGATTGGATAACCCGCAGGATCGAGGATGGCGATCGCCAAGCCACTGGTCGTTCGATCCAGGATGATGTTGTCGTAAGTACCATATCCGTTACGCAGGGCTTCGGCCACGGTACGATGGAAACCCGCTTCGTCGAACCCCTCGATGCGGTGATAGCGCGACATATTGGCCTCGATGATATGTCGGACTTCTTCCTGCGGCAGATGGGCGAACATGGCCATACAACTCAGGCTCATCCCGAACGGGCCGCGCATGCCGACATATCCTCGCCCGATCTGAATCTGCGATCGACTCTCGTAGCGCCCGATGCAGACCATATCCAGACCTGAGCGCACGCCGAGATAGACCAGCTGATCGAGGGTCTCCGCCAGGCGGCT
>CBFGLF010000177.1:0-2452 GCA_965649545.1 uncultured Methylotenera sp. | reverse complement strand
AGCTTCTTGCGCAGGATGTCGTTGACCTGGGCAGGATTGGCCTTACCCTTGGAAGCCTTCATCGCCTGCCCCACCAGCGCGTTGAAGGCTTTTTCCTTCCCTGCCTTGAATTCTTCCACCATGGCAGCATTGGCGGCCAGCACCTCATCGATCATCGCTTCGATCGCACCGGTATCGGTCACCTGCTTCAAGCCCTTCTTCTCGATGATGGCGTCAGCTTCGCCTTCGCCCGCCCACATGGCCTCGAACACTTCCTTGGCGATCTTGCTGGAGATGGTGTTGTCGGCGATACGCTTGAGCAGGCCGGCCAGTTGCAGCGGTGAGACCGGCGAAGCGGCGATATCCTTGTCTTCTTCGTTGAGTTTGGCCGAGATGCTGCCCATGACCCAGTTGGCCGCGAGCTTGGCCTCGCCGCCGACAGCCTGAACGGTGGCGATGAAATAATCCGCGACCGCTTTCGACGAGGTGAGTGCCGACGCATCGTATGCCGATAGGACGTATTCGGTCTCGAAACGCGCTTTCATGGCTTGCGGCAATTCCGGCATCTCTGCCCTGACCTTATCCTTGTCGGCTTCGGTGATCTCTAGCGGTAACAAGTCTGGATCGGGGAAGTAACGGTAATCGTTGGCTTCTTCCTTGCTGCGCATGGCGCGTGTTTCGCCCGTATCCGGGTTGAACAGCACGGTAGCCTGCTGGATGGTGCCGCCATCTTCCAGCGTCTCGATCTGCCAGCGGGTCTCGTATTCGATGGCCTGCTGCATGAACTTGAAGGAGTTGAGATTCTTGATCTCGCGACGCGTGCCGAGCTTGTCGCTACCCTTGGGCCTGACCGAGACGTTGACGTCGCAACGGAAGCTGCCTTCCTGCATGTTGCCGTCACAGATGCCGATCCATTGCACCAGTTCATGCAGCTTCTTGGCGTAAGCCACCGCCTCGGCGGCAGAACGCATGTCAGGCTCGGTGACGATCTCCAGCAACGGCGTACCGGCGCGGTTGAGGTCGATCCCGGACATCCCTTCACTCGCACCATGTACGGACTTGCCTGCGTCCTCTTCCAGATGGGCACGCGTGATATGGATGGTCTTTTCCTGATCGCCGACCTGGATCGTCAGCGAACCCTTGCCGACCACCGGCAACTCGTACTGGCTGATCTGGTAACCCTTGGGCAGGTCAGGATAGAAGTAATTCTTGCGCGCGAACACCGAACGCGGGGCGATCTCGGCGTTCACGGCCAGGCCGAACTTGATGGCGCACTTCACGGCTTCCTTGTTCAACACTGGCAGCACACCCGGCAAGGCGATGCTGACCTCACAGGCCTGCGTATTAGGCGCTGCACCATAGGTGGTCGAAGCCCCGGAGAATATCTTGGATTTGGTTTGTAGCTGGGTATGGGTTTCCAGACCGATGACGACTTCCCACTGCACCTTAAACACCCTCCGGCATACGCGTATGCCAATCCGTGACTTGTTGATAGGCATGACCGACACCGAGCATGCGCGCTTCGTCGAAATAATTGCCGATGACCTGCAAACCGACCGGCAGCTGCTTGCCATCCACTTCGGCAAAACCGGCCGGGATACTCATGCCAGGCAGGCCAGCCAGATTGACGGCGATCGTGTACAAGTCCTCGAGATACATGGCGACCGGGTCGTTGGTCTTCTCACCGGTACGGAAGGCGGTCGAGGGCGCTGCCGGGCCCATGATGACGTCGCACTGCTGGAAGGCCTTGGCGAAATCCTCGGCGATCAGGCGGCGGATCTGCTGCGCCTTCAAATAGTAGGCGTCGTAGTAGCCGGCCGACAGCACGTAGGTGCCGATCAGGATACGGCGCTTGACCTCGGCGCCGAACCCTTCGGCGCGGCTCTTGCAGTACATGTCCATGAGATCGGTGTATTCCGCCGCACGGTGGCCATAGCGCACCCCGTCATAACGCGACAGGTTGCTCGACGCCTCGGCGGGTGCCAGCACGTAATAGACCGGGATGGAGAGATTGTTGTTGGGCAGGCTGATATCGACGATCTCCGCGCCCAGCTTGCGGTATTGCTCGATCGCCTCCTGCACCACCTTCGCGACCTTGGCATCCAAGCCTTCGGCGAAGTATTCCTTGGGCAGGCCGACGCGCAGACCGGCCAGCGGCTTGGCCGCATCCATGTTGTAAAGGCCGCGTGTGTAGTCTTCCTTTTCGCGTTGCAGGCTGGTCGAATCGCGTTCGTCGAACCCGGTCATGACGTTCATCATCAGCGCCATATCCTCGGCCGACTTGGCCATCGGGCCCGCCTGGTCGAGACTGGAAGCGAATGCGATCATGCCGTAACGCGACACCAGTCCGTAGGTCGGCTTGAGGCCTGAGAACCCGCACAGCGAGGCCGGCTGGCGGATGGAGCCGCCGGTATCGGTGCCGGTCGCGGCGGCACACAAGCGCGCAGCGACGGCGGCGGCACTGCCGCCAGAG
>CBFGLF010000176.1:0-2453 GCA_965649545.1 uncultured Methylotenera sp. | reverse complement strand
ACCAACGACCCCCACCATGTCAAGGTGGTGCTCTAACCAGCTGAGCTACGCGCCTATTGATTGAAAGCGATGAAGCTCGCAATGCAAAAGAGGTGCGAATTCTAGCGCATTGCGGTCATTGACGCAAACCCGATTACAGCGCTTCGGGCAATGATCGGGGATGCCGGCGTTATAATATTGGTCCCTGCATCTCACTCCACAGCGATGACGCTCTCCAGTCCGGCCCATGACACATTGATCGACGCGCTTGCCGAATCCGGGTATGCCGTCGTCGATGCTGTATTGAGCCCAGACGAAGTGACCGCACTCGCAGCTGAGGCGTTGCGATTGAGTCGAGACGGCGCATTGAAACCGGCGGCGATCGGCAGACAGGCTTCAGTACAGCTCGACCCGACGTTGCGCGGGGACGCCATTCGGTGGCTCGATGAATCGCAAGCATCACCAGCGCAACAAGCCTATTTTCGGGTCATGCATGGCATCCGCGAAGCATGCAACCGGGAACTGTATTTGAACCTGGTCGAGCTGGAGACGCATTTCGCGGTATATCCGCCGGGAGGCCGCTATACCAAACATCTGGACCAGTTCCATCGCTCCGGCGCCCGCAGGATCAGCAGCATCCTGTACCTGAATCGGGATTGGCAGGCCCCGTATGGCGGGCAGCTAAGGATCTATCTGGAAGGCGAACAGCCCGAACCTTATCTGGATGTCGACCCGATCGGCGGACGCCTGGTACTGTTCGACGCCAGCCGTTTCTATCATGAGGTGCTGCCTGCGACGCAGCCACGCCTCAGCCTCACCGGCTGGTTCCGCACGCGGGCCGACCATCCCCTCACCTGAACATCCGACATGACCCAATCCACCTTACAAGACCAGATACGCCAGATGTTCGACAGCGACACGTTCCGCAGCACCGGACATGCTGTCATCGACCTGCTCGCCGATTACCTCGACAAGAACCTGCAGGGCAAAGGCGATGTACTGGATTGGCAGGCCCCGCAAGAAGCCATCCAGCACTGGCAGCAACCGATGCCCCAGCAACCGACCCTGAGGCCGGCTGGTTTCCTCACAGCCTTGCAGGACGAGGTGCTGGCGGGCACGCTACATATCCATCACCCACGCAACATGGGGCATCAGGTGGCACCGCCCCTGCCGCTCGCCGCCTTGTGTGACCTGGTGGCCGCGCTCACCAACCAGGCGATGGCGGTCTACGAGACCGGCCCCAGCGCTACACTGATCGAGCGCCAGGTCATCCGCTGGCTGGGCGAGCTCATCGGTTGGCAGGACACCGAAGGCGTGCTCACCTCCGGCGGTGCGCAGGCGAACCTGACCGCTTTGCTGGCGGCGCGACAAGTGCAGGCACGGAAGACCGATCCCGATTGGGATGCGTGGCAACAGGGTTTAGGTCGCGGAAACCCGATGTGTATCCTGGTCAGCGAACATGCGCATTATTCGGTGAGCCGGGCCGCCGGGATCATGGGCCTGGGCACGGAGTCCGTGATCAAGGTCGCCACCGATGCGGCTGGCCGCATGCAGATGGCGGCACTCGAAGCCGCCTGGCGAGAGGCGAGCGAACAAGGTATGACAGTCTTCGCTATCGCCGCCAATGCCGGATGCACGCCGACCGGCAGTATCGATCCGCTGGCAGAGATCGGCAGTTTCTGTCGCGAGCGGGACATCTGGTTCCACGTCGACGGTGCACACGGGGCCTCCGCCCTGCTCTCCGCCAATCATCGACCAGCACTCGATGGCATCGCGCTGGCCGACTCCGTGGTCTGGGACGGCCACAAACTGCTCTATATGCCTGCCACGGTCTCGGCCGTGCTGTTCCGCGAACCGCAACACAGCTACGCAGCTTTTGCGCAACAGGCGTCCTACCTGTTCCAGGGTGATAGCCAGGCGGAAGAGACCTACAACACCAGTTACCGCACGCTGGAATGCACCAAGCGCATGATGGGCCTCAAGTTATGGGCGGCCTTTTCGCTCTATGGTGCCGAACGCCTCGGACAGCTGGTCGAGACCGTCTTCGCCACTGCCCGTACTTTCGCGGAGAAGCTGGGCGCACAGCCTGATTTCGAATTGCTCATGCCGCCGGAGACCAACATCCTGTGTTTTCGGCACCTGCCGGGAGGATCCTCAGGGCATGGGTTGAATGCGCATCAAGCCGAGGTACGTCGACGTATCGTCCAGAATGGGGAGTTCCACCTGACCCAGGTGGAACTCCACGACACGATCTGGCTCCGGACCTCGATCATGAACCCCATGACCGGACCGAGCGACCTTGACGCCCTGATCGCCAGCATCCGAATGCACTCCGGGTGACCAGCCGCTTTCAGCGCGTCGTCTCCAGTAAAGCAGCATACCCCGCCCGGTAATCAGGATAGGTCAATTGAAAGCCTGAGGCGCGAAGGCGCCGGTTACTGAGTCGCTTGCCACCCGTGACCGGCGCGACGCTG
>CBFGLF010000175.1:0-2501 GCA_965649545.1 uncultured Methylotenera sp. | reverse complement strand
TATTGCGACAAGCTTAGACTTCGAACTGCACGCGTGGGCTCTCCGGCCAATCCACGTGGAAGAACTTGCCACGCGGTTGATCGACACGCTCGTAGGTATGCGCACCGAAGTAATCGCGCTGGCCTTGCAACAGGTTGGCCGGCAGCACGGCGCTGCGGTAACCGTCGTAATACGCCAGTGCGGCGCTGAAGCCCTGGGCCGGGATACCGTTGGTGACCGCCAGTGCGATCACTTTACGCCAGCCTTCCTGGCCTTCGTTCATGGCCTGGGTGAAGTATGGGTCCAGCATCAGGTTCTTCAGGCGGGAGTTCAAGGCATACGCATCGGTGATCTTCTGCAGGAAGCGCGCGCGGATGATACAACCGCCACGCCAGATCTGCGCGATCTCGCCGAAGTTGAGCTTCCAGTTGTACTGCACCTGGGCCTTGTCCATGAGCTGGAAGCCCTGGGCATAGGCGCAGATCTTCGAGCAATAGAGCGCGCTCTTGATCGCCTCGATGATGGCCTTCTTGTCCGACTCGGTCTTGATGGCCGGGCCCTTCAGGATCTTGCTCGCTTCGACGCGTTCTTCCTTCACGCTGGAGAGGGCACGCGCATACACGGCGGCGGCGATGGCGTTAGCCGGTGCGCCGAGTTCCAGCGCATTGGCGGCGGTCCACTGGCCGGTACCCTTCTGGCCTGCGGTATCGAGGATCTTGTCGACCAGGAAACCGTCGCCGGCCGGGTCTTTCTGCTGCAGGATGTCGCCGGTGATCTCGATCAGGAAGCTGGACAGCTCGCCCTTGTTCCACTCCTCGAACACCTTGCCGATCTCGTCGGCACGCATGCCGAGCAGGTTCTTCATCAACCAGTAGGCTTCGCAGATCAGCTGCATATCGATGTACTCGATGCCGTTATGCACCATCTTCACGTAATGGCCCGCACCGTCCGGGCCGATGTATTCGGTACACGAGAAACCGCCTTCGACCGGCTTGCCGGGCTTGGCGCCTTCCAATGGCTGGCCGGTCTTGGAATCGACCTTGGCGGCGATGTCGCGCCAGATCGGTTCGAGCGAAGCCCACGCCATGCGCGTGCCGCTCGGCATCAGCGATGGGCCGAAACGGGCGCCGGTCTCACCGCCGGAAACGCCGGAGCCGATGAACTCCAGGCCCTTGGCGCGCAATTCCTTCTCGCGGCGGATGGTGTCGGTCCACAGCGAATTACCGCCGTCGATGATGATGTCGCCCTGTTCCAGGAAAGGCACCAGCGCATTGATGGTCACATCGGTCGCGCTACCGGCCTTCACCAGCAACACGATCTTGCGGGGGCGCTTGATACTCAGGACAAAGGAGGCGAGGTCTTCGAAAGGGATGAGGCGTTCGTGCGAGGGTTCTTCTTTTTGGGCTTGGGCGATGAATTTGCGGGTCTTTTCCGGATCGCGGTTAAAAACTGCAATGGTGTAACCATGGTCAGCGATGTTTAGCGCCAAGTTCTGGCCCATCACAGCCAGACCGACCAGGCCGATATCGGCGGAGTTTTTGCTCATGATATTCCTAACTGATTAATGACACAGACTTTCAAACCAACTTTGATACATCGGCCAACACCCGAGTAAGAGACAAGAAGCATGTGACCAAACAATCCAAGTTAACACGATGAAGCGGTGATTCTCATTCAACAGCAGCGCTAAATTCTACTCCAGTGAGCGAAATTAGCTAGCTGACAAGTCCCCAAATCCGGGTAAAAAAAGCTAAAAAAATCAGTCACCCAGATTATGTAGCGATCGTATGAAAGACTCATGAAAGAGACCCGCAAGCCTTGAAAAAGTTTGCGTAGGCCCCATAGAAGGATAGAGCGTATAATTCCGCTTCGGCCAAACCAACCGCGGTTCGGCTGGTCATAAAGATGTGATGCGATACAAACAGAGAGACAGGGGCCGACCCGGTTTCGACGTGGGTTGCAAAGCAGTGCAGGGCATACCGAGGATTCAGGTTCCCTCGTAAATCCATCTGAACAAGTATAGTCGCAAACGACGAAACTTACGCTCTAGCCGCTTAATCCGGCTGGACGCTGCACCGGAGAGCTTCCCGGCCGGGTGGGGTAACCCACAGCAGCGTCATATAGGGAAGATCGTGTCGTATCGGGTCACTTGATACGTCATTAAATCCAAGGTGACTCGCCTGATGTTTGCTTGCTCGTTGGTGTGCATCCGGTTAAATCAAACAACACAGCTAAGTATGTAGAACTGTCTGTGGAGGGCTTGCGGACGGGGGTTCGATTCCCCCCGGCTCCACCAAACACAAAAGGGCACCCATTTGGGTGCCCTTTTTGTTTGTGGAGGCCGGAGGGATGAGAAGCCCCAGGTGGGGTTCGACTAAGCACTGGTCGGGTGTCGCGCCAAACTTGCAACATCAGTTGCATAGCTTTGGCGGTGATGACCTTTACGGTTAGACGCGGAACATAGTGAAGCGGGCCGAAGGGCGAGGCTATCGCGGCGGTAACGCGAGAGCCGAGCAATCCCC
>CBFGLF010000174.1:0-2599 GCA_965649545.1 uncultured Methylotenera sp. | reverse complement strand
GCCGTTTTTTCATGCAACTGGAGGCGTTGGGTCAACAAATCGGCAGTGGCTTCGTCACCGGCTTTTTCCGCCACCGGGAACACGCCGCGCGCGGTGCGGACGACGGCCTCATGGCCAGCGACGAGTTCGCGGATCATGTCGTTGGCTTTAGGCACGGATTCGCTTTCCTCGATGGAGGCCAGCTTGACGAAGTCGCGGTATGTGCCTGGGGCATAGAAATCCAGGGAACGGATACGCTCGGCGATGGCATCGACTGCCAGGGCCAGTTCCGTATATTGCTGCTCGAACATCAGGTGCAGCGTGTTGAACATCGGGCCTGTGACGTTCCAGTGGAAGTAATGGGTCTTCAGGTAGAGCGTGTAGGTGTCTGCCAACAGATGTGACAGGCCTTCAGCGGTCTTTTTACGGTCTTTTTCGTTGATACCGATATCCATGTGATGCTCCTTGCTGATTGAAATTGGTGCTCTAAGGTGACAATGACCATCATCTTAGGTTCATGCCAGTGCTGGCGCAAATTGATTGTTCAAAAGTGCATGATAAGTGGACTTTATCTTGCCCCATACGTCATCCGGCGGCGCGGTCGTTCGTTGATATGGGTATGTCTATCCATGCCATTGTATCGCTATTCCACTGCAATACCGCAGGCAGTCGATACTGCTATAATCGATAGCGATTCCAACCTCGACCTGGGTAAGTAAAACATCTTGTTTTTCCGAAAAAAAACCACCCCGCTCAATAGCCGCCGCGAAGTCGTCGCGGAAAAGTCACCCGGTATCGTCAGAGAGGCGTGGTGGATGATCCTGCTGCTGGTCGGTCTCTACCTGACCGTCATCCTGTTCAGTTATCACCGTGACGACCCATCCTGGTCACATAGCGCCAGCGACAGCACCGTCATTCATAATGCAGGCGGCACGGTAGGTGCTTGGCTGTCTGACATCCTGCTCTATCTCTTCGGTTTCTCAGCTTGGTGGTGGGTCGTGCTCGCGTTCTATGCTATCTGGCTTGTCTACCTGCGGCTGGAAGTGGTGGCGGCGCAGCATAAACCTATTCTGTTGTTCAACCTGGTCGGGTTCTGCATCCTGCTGGTCTCGTCATGTGCGCTCGAAGCGGGGCATATCATCCCGTTGCCAGCGGACTTGCCTCTGAGCGCGGGCGGCATGCTGGGAGACGTCATCGATGAGATCCTGCGGTCGATGCTGGGCTTCGATGGCTCGACGCTGGTGCTACTGATGATGATGGCGATCGGCTTCAGCCTCTTCACTGGCTGGTCGTGGATCATGATGACCGAGAAGCTCGGTGCGGGCCTTGAGATCGGCTATCTGTATCTGCGCCACACCTGGCAGGACTGGCAGGACCGCAAGGCCGGACGTGTCGCCGAGCAATTGCGCGCCGAGTTCGTCGATAATGAGCGCAAACGCACCGAGGACAGGCCCCCGGTACAGATCGAGACCCCTGCTGTCGAGATCGTGAAGAGCGAACGTGTCCAGCGCGAGAAGCAAGTGCCCTTGTTCGAGACCTTGCCCGACTCGCCCTTGCCGCCGTTGCATCTGCTCGATGAGCCGCACGGAGAGGTCGAACTGCAATCCGCCGAGACGCTGGAATTCACCTCGCGCCTGATCGAACGCAAGCTCATGGATTTCGGTATCGAAGTGAAGGTGCTGACGGCCCAGCCGGGCCCGGTCATCACGCGCTATGAGTTGGAACCCGCACCCGGCGTCAAAGGCAGCCAAGTGGCTAATCTCTCCAAAGACTTGGCGCGTGCATTGTCGGTAGTCAGTATCCGTGTGGTGGAAACCATCCCGGGCAAGAGCTGCATGGGCCTCGAGATCCCGAATCCCAAACGCCAGGTCGTCTTCCTATCCGAGATATTGGGATCGCAGGTCTATGCTGATGTGCATTCACCACTTGCGATCGCACTAGGCAAGGATATCGCCGGCAAGCCGGTCGTGGCAGACCTGGCCAAGATGCCGCATGTGCTGGTCGCAGGGACCACCGGCTCCGGTAAATCGGTGGCCATCAATGCCATGATCCTCAGCCTGCTCTACAAGGCGGAGCCGAGCAAGGTCAGGCTGATCCTGGTCGATCCCAAGATGCTCGAGTTGTCGGTCTACGAAGGCATTCCGCATCTGCTGGCGCCGGTGGTGACGGATATGCGCCATGCCGCCAATGCCCTCAACTGGTGTGTCGCCGAGATGGAGCGTCGATACAAACTCATGTCGGTGTTGGGTGTGCGTAATCTGGCTGGGTATAACCTGAAGATCCGCGAAGCCATCAAGGACGGCCAGCCGATCACGCACCCATTTAGCATCACCCCGGATAACCCGGAACCACTCGACGAGATGCCGTTGATCGTCGTCGTCATCGATGAACTGGCGGACCTGATGATGGTGGTAGGCAAGAAGGTCGAGGAACTGATCGCCCGCCTGGCCCAGAAGGCCCGCGCGTCAGGTATCCATCTGGTGCTGGCTACCCAACGGCCTTCGGTGGACGTGATCACTGGATTGATCAAGGCCAATATCCCTACTCGCATCGCTTTCCAGGTATCCAGCAAGATCGACTCGCGTACCATCCTGGACCAGATGGGCGCAGAGGCCTTGCT
>CBFGLF010000173.1:0-2640 GCA_965649545.1 uncultured Methylotenera sp. | reverse complement strand
TATTCGACCGGGTCTTCCAGGGTCATGATGTTGACCGACTCGGTGTTCTGGAACGACAGCAACGAGTACAGCGTCGTCGTCTT
Organism: uncultured Methylotenera sp.; assembly: GCA_965649545.1. Taxonomy (GTDB): domain Bacteria; phylum Pseudomonadota; class Gammaproteobacteria; order Burkholderiales; family Methylophilaceae; genus CABHOJ01. The sequence continues at coordinate 2,557 of CBFGLF010000173.1, read as the reverse complement.
GCCGCTACCGGTCGGCCCTGTGACGATCATGATGCCCTCTGGACGCGTCATCATCAGTTTCAGCTCGTCCAGCGTCTCGTTGCGCAAGCCCATGCGCTCCAACGGGATGATGGATTTCTCGCGGTCAAGGACACGCAAGACGATATTCTCGCCGTGGATGGTCGGATGGCTGGCGACCCGGAAGTCGATGGGGCGACCGACGAGGTTGATGTTGAGCCGACCGTCCTGCGGGGAACGCGTCTCGGCGATATCCATGCCACTGATGACCTTGAGTCGGACAGCAATGCCCGGCCAGTAGGTCTTGTGCAGGCTACGGATCTGTTGCAGCACGCCGTCGATACGGTAACGCACGCGCAGGAAGGCATATTCGGGCTCGAAGTGGATATCGGAGGCGCCGCGCTTCACTGCATCCATCAGCAGCGCCCCGACCAGCCTGACTACCGGCTGGGTGTATTCGTCGCCGCCTGCCTGCAGACTCTGGTAGTCGATCTCGCCCGTCTCGATCTCGCGCAGGATGCCATCCACGGACAGCTCGTAGCCGTAGAACTGGTCGATGTACTCCTCCAGTTGGGCCTCTGCCGCGAGTACGGGCTTGACCTGGATCTGGCCGCCGAGGATGGCGCGCAGCTGGTCGAGCGCCACCACGTTGAACATGTCGGACATGGCGACGATCAGGGATTTACTTAGATCTTCGTAGGCGACGGGCAACAGATGATAACGGCGGGCGAATTCTTCGGGGACGAGCTTCAGGGCTTCGGCGTCGGCGATCACCGTCGTGAGGTCGATACTTTCCTGCCCGATGGTGTGTGCCACCAGGTCGCGCACCATGACCTCGGTGACGAAGCCGAGCCTGACCAATTGGCGACCGAGCGGGATATTGTTCTGCTCCTGCTCCATCAGCGCGATGCGCAACTGGTCCTGACTGATGAGGCCCTGTTGCACCATCAATTCGCCTAACCGCATTTTGCGCCGTTGCTCAGCCATCAGCCCACTCGTTCTCTATTGGATTTTTCTTGATTATTAAAGACTATGTATCAGATTTAACCAGCCACCACAACCAAGCGGAGCCGATTCGACGCCATCCATCACTGTAACTGCGAGATGCGCGATTCCAGTTGATGACGATCAATCGAAGTGGTGGTATTTCGCTGGATCAGTTCCAGCGTCTTTTTATAGTAATCGAGGGCCAGCGATGGCTTGCCTAGCTGGTCGAGGCTGATGGCGAGGTTGAAGGCATATTCAGGATTTCCGGGCTCCAGCCGATGGGCCTCGAAGTAAGACTGCTGGGCAGCTGTCCATTGGCCGCGCTCCGTGTATAAGCTGCCGAGTGCGGCATGCAGATTGGCCGAATTGGGCTGCTGCACCAGCAAGTTCTTGATGCGGCTCTCGGAGGTGACCGGGTCAGCCTGACCCACGGCGTTCACCATCGCTGCTTGCGCGATGGGATTGCGCGGCTCCACTTCGAGCACTTTACCGTACCAGCCCATGGCGTCCTGCAAACGGCCCTGGCGCTGGGCGATTGCCGCCATGCCAAGCAAGGCATCCACATTACGCAAGTCCGTACGCAGTACTTTGCGATAGAGCTCTTGCGCCTCAGAATCGTCACCAGCATTGAACGCGCGATAGGCGGCCATCAACTCCGGGCTGACCCGCGGACCTGAATTGTTCTTGGAGACTTGCATCGTAGTGTCTCGACGCTCCTCGATAGGCTCGCCAAACGTCATTGGCTCAGCTTTCGTGGCTTTCGGCTGGCGGCTGACAGTAGCAGCGACGGTCTCAGGCTCGGCATCCGTCACGCGTGGCTCATTGGGCGATGACTGGGCTACGGGTTTTTCAATCGGGCCTGGCTCATTCGGCGGGGAGACGACGGCCGGCTCGATAGGCTGCACTGGCTGAGGTGAAGGTGTCACGGCTGCCACAGGCTTGGGCATGATCAGCTCGGGCTGCGACAGGGACTGGATGTAGTTATATAGCTGGAAACCGATCAACAGCATCACGAACAACGAGACCGCTGCGATCAGGAGGATATTCCGGGAAGATCCTGGCTTGGCCCGCGTTTGTTTGGCGGCGAAGACGGTGGACGCTGCCTGTTGGTTGGATTGTGAATGCTCGCCCTGTTGGTCGCTCACCGGCGACTGCATCGACTCCCCGCTGCCGCTGACGGGCTCGAGAGACAATTCACCGGTGGATAAAGACGTTTGCTCTTCGGCCTTCTTGCCTTGCTCGGCTTTATCCAGGGCTTTGATCAGCAAGCTCATATCGATCAGTAACCATTGCCCTCGAGCGAGCGATTCAATTGCTGCTCCGGCAGGAAGCGCTTGTACGACTGCAGCTCATCGCTCTCCAGACTGGCGCTCTTGATGACGGTCGGCCGCAGGAAGATCACGAGCTCTGTCTTTCTGCTCACATCGTTACGGCCTGTGAACAATCGACCGATACCCGGCACGTTCGAGAGGCCAGGCACTTTATCCGTGTTTCGCTGGATCTGATCCTGCATCAGTCCGCCAAGCACTGCCGTGTTGCCGCTATTGATCTGCAGCATGGATTCCATCTCACG
>CBFGLF010000172.1:0-2775 GCA_965649545.1 uncultured Methylotenera sp. | reverse complement strand
GATGCGGATACCGCGACCATGGCATTCCGTGCCGCCATGACCGGTCACCAGGTATTCAGCACGCTGCATACCAATTCCGCCCTGGGGACGTTCCCGCGCTTGCTGGATATCGGTATCTCGCCGGACATCATGGCCGGCAATATCATCGGCGTGGTCGCCCAGCGCCTGGTGCGCGTACTTTGCCCACACTGCAAGGAAGCGCATTCCCCTGCGGACGATGAACGCAAACTGCTGGGCCTGAAGCCACGACAGGACGCGACCATCTATCGCCATATCGGCTGCAAGAAGTGCAACTATCACGGCTATCGCGGCCGGATGGCCATCATCGAGCTGTTGCGCATCGATAGCGATATGGACGGGCTCATCGCGCGCAGGTCACCCCTGGACGAGATCCGCGCCATGGCCATGCAAAAAGGGTTCGTCACGCTCGCCGATGACGGCGTGCGGAGGATACTGGAAGGCTATACCAGCCTGGCCGAGGTGATGCGCGTGATCGACCTGACCAATCGGCTCAGCCACGTCCATTGATCGATGCCCACCTATAATTACAAAGCGGTCGACCAGAAGGGATTGCCGGCGAACGGTCAGGTGGACGCTTCCAACGAGATCGACCTCGAGTTACGGCTGGATCGTATCGGCCTCAGCCTGCTGACGTTCCGCGAGGCCAAGAAGACGGCCCCGGTGTTCAACACCAACAAGGTCGGCCTGCAGGATCTGGTCATGTTCTGCTTCCAGCTGGAGCAGCTGAGCAGTGCGGGTGTACCGCTGCTGGAAGGCCTGGCGGATGTACGCGAAAGTACCGCCAACCCCTACTTCCAGAAGATCATCGGCGCCGTCGTTTCGGAAGTGGAAGGCGGCAAGATGCTGTCGCAGGCGTTATCGGAACACCCTCGCGTGTTCGGCGACGTGTTCGTGAGTCTGGTCAGGGCCGGGGAGCAAACCGGCAAGCTGCCGCTGGTGTTCGAGAATCTGGCGAACACGCTCAAATGGCAGCATGAGCTGATCTCCCAGACCAAACGCCTGATCGCTTACCCGCTGTTCGTGCTGTTCGTGGTCATCGGGGCCGTGACCTTCCTCATGATCTATCTGGTGCCACAGATGGTGACCTTTCTAGGTAACCTGGGTCAGGAACTACCGACCCAGACCAAGGTATTGATCTTCATCTCAGGGGTGTTCGTCGATTTCTGGTGGCTGCTCCTGGCCTTGCCGATCATCGCCGCCGTATCGGTCGGCATCGGCCTCAAGCAGAGCGCGCGGTTCCGCTACCAGTTCGATTACATGATGCTGCACATGCCGGTCACCGGGCCTATCCTGCACAAGATCATCATGGCCCGCTTCGCCCGTTACTTCTCACTGATGTACGAGACCGGCATCCCCGTGCTCGATGCGGTCAAGACCTGCCAGGACATCGTCTCCAACAAAGTGGTGGCGGACGCACTGGAGCGTGCTTACCAGCAGATCAATGCCGGTGACAGCATGAGCGAGAGCTTTCGCAATGCGGGCCTGTTCCCGCCGCTGGTGGTGCGCATGATCAAGGTCGGGGAGAACACCGGCGCGCTGGATAAATCCCTCTCCAATATCGGGTATTTCTATGATCGTGACGTCAACGAGTCCATCGAGAAGATGCTCAAGCTGATCGAGCCGGCATTGACCGTGGTGCTGGGCGGCATCCTCGCCTTCATCATGTTCTCGGTGCTGGGCCCTGTTTACGACAGTTTCAGCAGGCTGAAGCTCTGACCATGCTGACCAAGATCATCCTTTACGCAACCAACACCAGCCTTACCGCGGGGTTGTGGCAGGGTGGTCGTTACAAGCACAGTCAGGTGTTCGAACCCGACGAGCAGGGCATCCAGGGGTTCGAGAAATATCTGCAAAAGCACGCTGATATCTCGATCTATGTGTTGTGTGATTCCATCGAGGAAGACTATCGGCTGGAATCCCTGCCCCATACTTCCGGCAATTCTCGTCGCGAACTCCTCACCCGAAAGCTGGCGCAGGCCTACCGCAATAGCCCATTCCGCGTCGCGCATTTCATCAACCGCGAAAAGACCAAGCGCAAGGACGACCGCTTCCTTTTTGCGGCGCTGAACAAGGAAGAGTTCCTCCAGAAATGGCTATCCTGCATCGAGCGGCAGCAGGCGCCGCTGGTGGGTGTCTACCTGATCTCCATGATCAGCCAGTTGATCGTGCGTCGCCACAAGATCATGGATCCGCACATCCTGTTGAGCGAGAAACTGAGTTCAGGATTCCGTCAAAGCTATCTGCACAATGGTCGTCTGCGTATCAGCCGCCTGGCCCCGGTTCCTGAGAGTGCGCGCAACCAGCTGAATCTCTTCTACAACGTCGAAACCGAAAAGACCCGGCTCTACCTGATCAGCCAGCGCTTCATTACCCGTGATACGGCCCTGACCATGGTATTGCCCGGTTTGGACGATCATGTGGAAGTGGTCAAACGCGGGCTTGAGCAGGAGCAGGGCCTGGAATGCAAGGTCATCGATCTCGCCGCGTTCGCCAAATCGTTGGGACTCGATCCGGCGATCGTCCGGCAACATCCAGAGCTGGTGCACATGCACCTGCTGGCGACCGGCAATGTGCCCGATAACCTGGCGCCGGAATCACTGATCAAGAACCATCAGGTCAATGCCCTACGTCAATGGATCAATGTGGCGAGTGGGGCGGTATTGCTGGCCGGGTTGCTATTCGCCGGCTACAACGTCAAGCAAAGTATCGACGATGAATCCGCCATCACCGAGGCCCAACTGCAAACCCGCATCC
>CBFGLF010000171.1:0-2779 GCA_965649545.1 uncultured Methylotenera sp. | reverse complement strand
GGGCGGCCTGTCCAGTGTCGGTAGCTCTCGGCCAGGATACGACTATGCCGTTCGATGAACGCCCGGTCGAGGCTATCGAACGGCGATAGTGAATCTTGCGTGGGAAGCTGCGCCAATTACCAGTAGCTTTCCACCGTGATCTGACCAGGGTCCTTGCGACGATGCTTCTTTAAGCCGCGCTCTACCAGCACCTTCATGGTGTCTTCGACCATCTGCGGATTGCCGCACATCATGACCTGGCTATTGTCGGCCGACAGCAATAGACCGGCACGCGTCTCCAGGCGTTGGTCGACGATGGCGTCCGGGATACGTCCGGGCATCGCAAAATCGGAGACTTCGCGACTGATGAACGGCACATAGATGAACTGCTCGGCATGCAAGGTCTGTACGTTGGCGATGCGCTCCTGGTAACTCAGTTCCGAATGGGTGCGCACGGCATAGACCAGGACGACTTTCTCAAAACGCTGCCACGGTTTCTGGGTATCCAGCATAGCCAGAAACGGGCCGACCCCGGTGCCGGTGGCGATCAGCCACAAGTGACGGCTTTGCGGCACCTCATCCAGCACCATGAAGCCGTTCGCGCGCGGCGAAATGAGGATGCTGTCGCCCTGCTGTAGTTTCACCAGCTGGTCGGTGAAAGGGCCATCCGGCACATGGATATAGTAGAACTCCAGTGGCCTGCGATCCGGCGCGTTGACCAGCGAATAGGGCCGGCCGATGATTTGGCCTTCCACCTCCAGGCCGAGCTTGGCGAACTGGCCGGCTTCATAGGGTTCGATCTCGGCATCGACGAACAGGCTGAAGAGCCTGTCGTTCCATTGCTTCTGTCCCACCACTTTGCCTGTGTTCCATGCCGCCATCGTCGAATCTCCTGCCCAGTCTTAAACCTCAGCCAGCCAGCATCACGCGTCGCCGGTCAATGCCGTATATGTGACCACACAATTACGCCCGCGTTGCTTGGCTGCATACAGCGCTCGATCTGCCGCGGCGAACAGCTGGTTGAAGCCTAGGCCGACCTGGCTGGACTCGCTGACGCCGACACTGATCGTGCAATCCAGTCGTTTGTTGAGGAAGGTCGCCATATCCGCTTCGAACGCGAGGCGCAGGCGATCAGCCTGGGCCAGCGCCTCCTCCTCGCTGGTATTGGGCAGCAGGATACAGAATTCCTCGCCGCCATAGCGCCCGAAAAGGTCGCCGGCCCGGATACTGCCAACGACGATGCGGGCGAACTCGGCCAGCACCTGGTCGCCGAATTGATGCCCGTAACGGTCGTTGATCTGCTTGAAATGGTCGAGATCGATCAGCAGCATGGCGATCCCCAGATTGAAGCGCTGGCAATTGGCTTCCATGCGGATCGCGGCGTCTTCCAGGCTGCGCCGGTTGAGTGCGCCTGTGAGCCAATCTTCACCGGCCATGTGGCGCATGCGCTCGACCAGCTTGTAGTTGAGCATGAGGACGAAGCCGAAGGTGGTGCAGAGCTGGAACACGGTGCCGACGAAGAACGTGAATTTATTGAGCGGCCACTGCGACATGGCCCGGAACACGGCGTCATCGGCCACCATCGCACCGATGCCCCGAATCAGGAACACCAGCGCCATCAGGCAGAACATGAACCCCGTGAACCAGTACGCGGTCCGCAACGGTGGCTTGACCGGGACCAGCAGCATGCGTGCGCCGAAGATATTGACCACCATGAAGATCATCGCGTTGCAGACGACGATGGTGCGGAAATCCTGTTGCCAGAGGAAATAGGCATCGATGACGATCACCAACCCCACGATCAAAGCGGTCACCCAGTAGGTCGGTCGCTTCTCGGTGAACGCCTGCGTGCCGTTGAGGAATAGGCCGAGGCCTAAGGCGTAGAGGGTGGTCGCCGGCAGGATGGCGAAATAGGTGCTGCTGAACTGCATCATCATGATCAGCATGCCGATGCTGATGGACAGGTTGCCCAGTGCCCAGTGGCCTAGGCCGCGAATGCCATCGGCGTGCACCCGTGCCAGGATCAACAGCAATGACAGCAGCGGGGTCAGTACGACCACCATGAATACGATCGTGCGCAAATCCAGTTCGATGATGCATCACTCCTATCAGGTCGTTTCCATTCTAGTGCATCCCGCCAGGAAAAGTGCGGCAGCCAATCGATATGACATTTCGCGTCAGGCAAGAATTTGGCGTGACATACCGGATGCCGAACGGCTAAACTTGCAGGCCAGATCGACGTGAAACCCCATGCTGTCCAAACTCAATTCCCCCCAGCGCGAAGCAGTCAAATATCTCGATGGTCCCTTGTTGGTGCTTGCCGGTGCCGGTAGCGGCAAGACGCGTGTCATCACGCACAAGATTGCCTATTTGATCAACGAATGCGGCTACCAGCCCCGCGAGATCGCGGCCATCACCTTCACCAACAAGGCCGCGCTGGAGATGCAGGAACGGGTCGGTCATCTGCTCGACGGCAAGGCCAGCAAGGGGCTGACCATCGCCACCTTCCACTCCCTCGGCCTGCAGATGCTGCGCGCAGAGGCGAAATTGCTGGGCTACAAGCCGCAGTTCTCCATCCTCGACTCCTCCGACAGCTTCAAGATCCTCTCGGATGTGCTGGCGACGACGGACAAACAGCTGCTGCGCAAGACCCAGTGGCAGATCTCGCAATGGAAGAACGGCTTCATCAACCCGGACCAGGCCAAGGCACAGGCCGACGAAGAGCTGACCGTGGCCGCCGCCAAGGTCTACCAGATCTACCAGCAGACGCTGAAAGCCTATCAGGCGGTGGATTTCGACG
>CBFGLF010000170.1:0-2779 GCA_965649545.1 uncultured Methylotenera sp. | reverse complement strand
AAGATGACGATGTCGCCGACACTGGGCGGGATGGCGCGGCGCGGGAAATCGGCATGTTTCTGCGGATAGTTGTCGCCATGCGTGCTGAATTCGATACTGCCGGCCTCGCTGCCAGGTTCACGCTTCGGCATCGATAGATAGAGCGAGCCGCTGAGCCAGCCCTCTTCGTGGATGTGCGAGGTCAGGTGGCCGCCCTGGCGCATCTTCACGTACCAGGCGCTACTGAACTCGATGTCCTTGGGAAAGTGCTGCATCAGGATGTTATCGGCTCCGGCGAATTTGGACCGGTAGGCTTCCACCTGTTTCTTGACCAGTGCAGCCAGTTTTTTGAATGAGGCTTCTGGCCGGTTGAACAGGTGGCCGGAGGACTGGATGCCGTTATGCAACCGGCCCTGTTTGCGTTCGGCGATCTCGGCATGTTCGATATCGCGGATCAATTCGGCGAGCAGTGGGCTGTCCGGCTCCGAGAGTTCGGGAATGTGGCTGTGGAAGACGAAATCCATCGGCGTCTTGCAGAAGTTGTATGCATCCTCCACGCCGAAATTAGTGGCGTAATGGGTGGATAGGGTGGCGAGGAAAGGCGAGTTCTGGGTCTCGGCGCTCATCGCTTGCAAGCCTTCGCGGAAGGCATCGTATTGCTCGGTCTTGTACAGGCAATACAGGCTGCGTTCGCGCCAATCGGCGATGCGGGCGCGCTGGAAGCAGGGGATGGCCTTCTCCAGTTCGCCACTGTCGTAATAGAAGATACCGAGGTTGTAATTGGTGGCCGGATGGTCAGGGTCGATGCTCAGGGCCTTGCCGTAAGTCGCTAGCGCCTCGTTGGCTTTGCCCTGATGGAAGTACACGTCGCCCAGGTTGTTCCAGGCATCGACGAAGCGGGCATCCAGTGCCAGCGCCTTGTTGAAGCAGGCGATGGCTTCTTCCAGCATGCCCTGGTTGCGCAAGGCGGTTCCCAGATTGAAATGGCCACGGGCATCGGGGTGGATGGCGATCGCCTTGCGGTATGCCGTGATCGCCTCTTCGAGTTTGCCCTGCGCCTGCAACACGGCACCGAGGTTGCCGTAGGCTTCATAAAACCCCGGCTCATAGCCGATGGCTTTGCGGTAGGCAGCGGTGGCTTCTTCATGGCGGCTCAGGCTTTGGAGCGCGATGCCGAGGTTGAAATGCGCCACCGCCAGGTTGGGTTTGAGCGCGATGGCCTTGCGATAACTGGCGATGGCTTCATCGGTCTTGCCGAGGTTGGCCAGTACCACACCCAGGTTGAAATGGATCTCGCCGATCTTGCCATCCAGCTGGATCGCCTTACGATAGACGCCTTCCGCCTCGGCGAACTTCTGCTGACCTTCGAGCGCTACACCGAGGACGTTATAGAAGATGAAAGCGTTAGGATAGCGCTGCAGCAAGGATTTCGCCGATTGCTCCGCCTGCGGCAGATGGCCTGCGTTCAACAGGTTCAACAGCGGTTGTACTTCCATCTGCGATGGTTGTCTGGCTTGCTGGAATTGCGGTTTCATCGATCACCTCATTGCGTGTTTGCACCACATTCTAATCCGAATGTCCGGCGACATGAACAGGTCGGTATAGAGGGCTTGAAATCCTGCAGGGCGGCCTCAAATACTGCACATCCGTATAACATCGTTCCGGGAGAGACCATGACCGCAAACACCACGAAAAAGAAAACCGCCGGCCAGGAGAAGATGGCATTCCAGGCCGAGGTCAAGCAGCTCTTGCAGCTGATGATCCATTCGCTCTACAGCAACAAGGAGATCGTGCTGCGCGAGCTGATCTCCAACGCTTCCGATGCTGCCGACAAGCTGCGTTTCGAGGCGTTGAGCAACAACGCGCTCTATGAGAACGAGAGCGAGCTGAAGATCCGCGTCGCGTTCGACAAGACCAACCGCACCCTGACCATCTCCGATAACGGCATCGGCATGAGCCGTCAGGAAGTGATCGACAACATCGGTACCATCGCCAAATCCGGCACCAAGGAATTCTTCCAGTCCCTCACCGGCGACCAGGCCAAGGACGCCAACCTCATCGGCCAGTTCGGCGTCGGTTTCTATTCCGCCTTCATCATCGCCGACAAGGTCACCCTGGTGACCCGACGTGCCGGCGACAAGGAGGCCGTGAAGTGGGAGTCGGCAGGCGAGGGCGACTTCACTCTGGAAGCAGCCGATAAGACTTCCCGTGGTACCGACGTCATCCTGCATCTGCGCGAGGGGGAAGACGAGTTCCTCAACGACTGGAAGCTCAAGTCCATCATCCGCAAGTATTCCGACCACATCACGCTGCCTATCGTCATGAAGAAATCGGAATGGAAGGACGGCGAGCAGGTGCCGACCGATGAGGATGAGACCGTGAACAAGGCTTCCGCCTTGTGGGCGCGCAGCAAGAACGACATCACGGAAGACGAGTACAAGGAGTTCTACAAGCACGTCTCGCACGATTTCGAGGAACCGCTGGCCTGGACGCACAGCCGCGTCGAAGGCAAGCAGGAATACATCTCGTTGCTCTATCTGCCTACCCAGGCGCCGTTCGACCTCTATGACCGCGAACGTCGTCATGGCATCAAGCTCTACGTCAAGCGCGTGTTCATCATGGAAGACGCCGAGAAGCTGATGCCGCAATACCTGCGTTTCGTGCGTGGCGTCATCGATTCGGCAGATCTGCCACTCAACGTCTCGCGCGAGATCCTGCAGCACAGCAAGGACATCGACAGCATCAAGGCCGGTTCCGTGAAGAAGGTGCTGGGCTTGCTGGAAGACCTGGCCGAGAACAA
>CBFGLF010000169.1:0-2815 GCA_965649545.1 uncultured Methylotenera sp. | reverse complement strand
TTGCGGTCGAGGTAGCCGATGAAGCGGATGTTCTCCTGCAAGCCGAGTTCTTCCGTCAGCGTGTGCAGGTGCTTCTCAGCCGGGCCTTCGCCGGCGACCACGAGCAGCACGTTCGGCTGTTGCTTGCGCAGTTCGACCGTCATCTTCATCAGGAAGCCGATGTTCTTCTCGTGGGCCACGCGGCCGACGAAGAGGATCACCGGGCGGTCATGCGCGATGCCGTACTTGGCACGGAAGGCCGCACCATCGGCACGCTCGAAGCTATGCTGCTGCAAGCCGGTGGGGATGACCTCGCCCGGCGCCTTGACGCCGTATTGGCGCAGCACATCGAGCATGGGTTTGGAAGGAGCGACGATGGCCGCGACACTGTTGCACTGGCGTCGCGAGATCATGCGCGCCAGGCCTTTGGCCGCGGGCTTGGGGATCACCGGCAGGTAGTGATGCAGGTAATCCTCGAAGAAGGTGTGGTAGGTCTCGACACACGGCACATCGAGCAGCTGCGCCAGCTTGAGGCCGAGGTAATGTGCGACGAAAGGCGTGTGGATGTGGACGATGTCGTAGTTCTCACGCCGCAGCTCGACCAGTCGGTCGATGGCCGCGCCGTACTTCATGAGCTTGTCTTCCGGGTCGAAGTAGATGTTGCGCGCCGGGATACGCTTGATCCAGCGCTCGTCTTCGGTATAGACGCCGTAGTCCGGCGCGATCAGGTGGACCTCGTGGCCCATGGCCTGCATCTCGCCGACAAAGGTACGGATGGAGGTGGATACCCCATTGACACGGGGGAAGTAGACATCGGAAATGAACAGTATCTTCATGGGCTTAGCCTCTGGCAGGGGTCGTTTTCATGCCAACAAGATACGCCGCGATTGTGACGTTTCGATGAACTGCCACCCAATCGTCATACACCCCGACAAATGTCATACACACCGGTTAGAATGCGCGCATGCGTCCTCTCATCACCCTGATCTGGCTAGTACTACTCGCGTTGCCGATCGCGAGTCATGCGGCACGGCCGATGATCACCGACGATGCGCGCGTGGTCGACCCCAACAGCTGCCAGCTGGAGACCTGGGCCAAGGCCAACCGAGATAGCACGGAGTATTGGGCGGTGCCCGCCTGCAACCTGGGCAAGAACTTCGAACTCTCTTATGGCGGGGCGATGACCAAGGCTGACGATGGAACCCACGCGACCGATGTCATCCTGCAGGCCAAGACCCTGTTACGGCCGCTGACGACCAACGGCTACGGTATCGGCCTGACCATCGGCAACGCGCGGCATCCGAGCACGGATCGCTCGTCTAGCATGATCGGCGACGCCTACCTGAATATCCCGGTGAGCATCTCGTATGCGGACGACCGTTTCGTGCTGCATACCAACCTGGGAGTGATCCACGACCGCGATCAGGAACGTAATCGGCTGACGTGGGGCGTGGGTTCGGAGACGCAACTGGATCAGAACCTGCAGCTGATCGCCGAGGTGTATGGGGATGACCGCAGCCGGGCGTTCCATCATCTGGGGCTGCGTTACTGGGTGGTGCCGAATCGCGTGCAGGTGGATACGACTTACGGCAACCGATTCGCCAATGACGGCGAGGAACGCTGGTTCACCATCGGCCTGCGCCTGCTGTCGAAGCCGATGCTGCCTTTCTAGTGGCGGTGTTTTGAGTAGCCAGCGCTGGGACTAGCCGAACACCAGCAATCCCCAGACCACGGCCAGGTTGACCAGGCTGAGCAAGACGGCGGCGCTGCCGATATCCTTGGCGCGCTTGGCCAGCAGGTGGTTCTCCAGCGAGATGCGGTCGACCGTGGCTTCGATGGAGGAATTGAGCAGTTCGACGATGATCACCAGCAACACGCTGGCGATCATGATGGCGCGTTCCATGCCGCCTTCGCCCAGATAGATAGCGAGCGGGATCAGGACGATCGCCAGCTTCACTTCCTGACGGAAAGCGTCTTCATTCTTATAGGCGGCCTTGAGGCCTTCGAGCGAGTAGCCGAAGGCGTTGAACAAGCGACGTAAACCAGTTTTACCTTTGTATGGGCTTTCCATACGTTCCCCTGAATAAGTGCCAATCGAAAATAGCCAATGACAAGCCGCGCAGTATAGCAAACGCGCATTCGCCGGATCGCTTGTCACAATAAAATCATGATCTTGTCACAATCGCTACATGCTGGCACGGCAAATTGCCAGCATGGCGAAAAGACACCTGCACAAGCTGTACTGGCTGCTGCCGTTGCTGTTGCACTCCATGGAAGCCAATGCCTGGGGGTTGGTGACCCACCTTTACTTCGCCCATTCACTGCTCTGGGCGATGCCTTTGCTGGACCCAAGGTTGCAACGCGCGATCAAACGTTTCCCCGAACTGGTGATGGCGGGCGCCTGCCTGCCGGATCTCGCCATCGTCTCCCCGGCGTTCCGCGAGACGCATGACTGGGAATACGCCAAACGCATGCTCAACGCCGCCAAGACCGACGAAGAGACGGCGATCGCCGTCGGTTATGCCAGCCACTTGTATGTGGATGTCATCGCGCACAACCACTTCGTCCCGGCCCATGAAGCCATGTGGCTGGACAACGATACGATGATGACGCACATCGCCTCCGAATGGGCGATGGACGCGCACTTGTCACCCTTGCTCGACACGTCGCCAAGTCACCTGCTGACAACGCACCGAGAACTGCTCGTGGTCTTCATCTCGCCGCTGTTCCGCTGCTCGCGCCACCGCACTACGCAGGCCGTCAGATCCCTGGCCTTCTGGGACAAGGTACTGCGCATGGTGCGGCTGCCGCACATCATCTACCGCAGCGCACGCCT
>CBFGLF010000168.1:0-2829 GCA_965649545.1 uncultured Methylotenera sp. | reverse complement strand
ATCTCAGCCTCCATCGGCATCGCGGTCTATCCGCGCGACGGCGACATCGAACGCCTGATGGTCTGTGCTGACGCGGCGATGTATCGCGCGAAGACCGATGGCAAGAACCAGTTCCGTTTCTTCGATTCCGATATCGAACTCGCCTCCGACCTGTTGATGGAGATGCAGCGCGACCTGTCTCACGCGCTCGCCAAGGACGAGTTCCGGTTACATTTTCAGCCCAAGGTCGATAGCAAGACGCAATCATTGACGGGGGCGGAAGTACTGCTGCGTTGGCAACATCCTATCAAAGGCATGCTTTCCCCAGCCGCGTTCATTCCCGCGGCGGAGAAGTTCGGCCTGATCAACCAGATCGGGGAGTGGGTGATCGAGGAGTCTTGCCGTACGTTGCATCGCTTGCGCAGCCAGGATCTTGGGCTGAAACTCTCTCTCAACCTATCGCCCCTGCAGTGCCGCAACCCCAACCTGGTGAGCCATGTGGTCAGGGTGATGGAGCGTTTCGACCTGCCGAGATCGGCATTGATGTTCGAAGTCACCGAACTCGCCGCGACCAGCAACCCGGAGCAGATGGATTCGCTGTTGATGGGGTTCCGCCATGCCGGCATCGCCGTCTCGATGGACGACTTCGGCGCGGGCAATTCCAGCCTGGTGTGCCTGCAGAACCTCAAGATCGACGAACTGAAGCTGGACGATGTGCTGGTGAAGCATATCGCCATCAACGAACGTTCACGCGCCATCGCCAGCTCCATCATCGCATTGGCGCATGCGCTGGAGCTGACCGTCGTCGCGGAAGGTGTGGAGACCGAGGAGCAGCGCCAGACCCTGGCGAGACTGGGTTGCGACGAACAACAGGGCTTTCTGTTCTCCCGGCCTGTGCCTGAGGAGAAGCTGGCCGCACTCATCAAGCAGCTCTCTGCACCCGGCCTGATGGCCGATCCGGGACCGCTCGCCACCGAATAGCCCAAAAGAGCTATCACCCATATCCCGTGCGGCTGTTAGAATGGGGTGAACCCATCGATAAGCACGTCCATGAAGCTCTACGGCATTCCTAACTGCAACACCGTCAAGAAGGCACGCGATTGGCTCGACACCAATGGCATCGCCTATGATTTCCATGACTTCAAGAAACAGGGCGTCGACGCGGCGACCATCGCCAGCTGGATGCAACAGTATCCCTGGGAGAAGCTGGTCAATCGTGCCGGTATGACCTGGCGTGCGCTGTCCGACGACGAGAAGGCTGCCGTCAACGACAACGCCTCGGCTGCGCGCCTGATGCAGGCCAAGCACAGCGTCATCAAGCGGCCAGTGCTGGAGTCAGAGGGCCGTATCCTCGCACTCGGCTTCGATGCCGACCGATACCGCGCGGCAACTGGCGGAGACCGCTAGCCCGCGCGAGATGCGATTTTCATTCGATCCAGCCGGGCCTTTCAGGCGACCAGGGGGTCTCGCATGCGCCTTATGTTGCCTGCTGCTGGCCGCCTGCGCCTCGATCCCCAAGGTCGACGGCATCATCGACAAGAAACCCTCCATCGAGACGCCGATCCGGCTGATCGACGCACACGGGCCCATCTCGCACATGGAAAGCAAGGCCCGACTGGCCAAGATGGCGAGCAACGCCAGCGATAGCGACCTGTTACGCGATCACCTGCTGATCGAGCAGGAAGTCGCCGAGACCCCGCTCATCACCGGTAACAACGTCCGCCTGCTGCGCGACGGCGAGCAGACCTTCGACGCCATCTTCACGTTGATGAAGAAGGCCAAGCACCATATCTACCTCGAGTACTACATCTTCGAGGACGTGCGGCACAAGGATCAGACGCTGGGCGATATGCTGATCGAGAAGCGCCGACAGGGGGTCGAGGTCAACGTCATCTACGACAGTTTCGGCTCTATCACCACCCCGCCCGAATTCTTCGAGCGATTACGTAAGGCCGGCGTACAGATCGTGGAATACCATCCGATCAACCTCGCCTACGCCACTCGCATCAATAACCGCAATCACCGCAAGATCATCGTGACCGACGGCACGCAGGCCATCGTCGGCGGCGTCAACCTGAGTTCTAGCTATGAATCGTCGCGCTTGCGTCGATCCGCGGGCATCGCCAACACCAAGCCGGAGCACTGGCGCGACACCGACGTCTGGATCGACGGCCCGGCGGCGAACGAACTGCAGAACCTGTTCCTCGAGCACTGGAGAGAACATGACGGACCGGAGATCAAGGACCCATGGCCTTATCCGGCGCAGACCAACAAGGGTAACGAGATCGTGCGCATCATCGGCAGCGCGCCGATGAAGGAACTGCCCCGCTACTATGTCACCCTGCTATCGGCGATCCGCAATTCGGAGAAGGACATCTACCTCAGCTCAGCCTATTTCGTGCCGACGCCCGACGAGAAGAAGGAACTGATCGACGCCGCCAGGCGCGGGGTCGAGGTGAATATCTTCGTGCCGGGCATCAGCGATTCCCGGGCCTCGATGAGCGTCCAGCGCTCGCACTATGACGACCTGCTCGCCGCCGGCATCAAGATCTACGAGAGCCGACATGAAGTCCTGCATGCCAAGACCGTGACCATCGACAACGTGTGGTCGGTGATCGGCACCTCCAATTTCGATTTCCGCAGCGCCGCGCACAACGCCGAGGTCGATATCGTCGTCATTGGCCGCCAGACCTCGCAGGAACTGCGGGCGATGTTCGAGGACGACATCAAGGACGCCCACCGCATCACCCTCGAGGAGTGGCGGCATCGTTCGCCGCTGGAGCGCATCAAGGACTGGTCCGCACGATTCTGGGAAGGTATGTTGTAATCGCAAATTGCGCGATAATAGCC
>CBFGLF010000167.1:0-2832 GCA_965649545.1 uncultured Methylotenera sp. | reverse complement strand
ATGGCTTCCATATGCAGGTTCAACGCCATGCCCAACACCGTTTGCACGATCACGGCGCTGCCGTGGTTGGATAGCGCATTACGCACGAAGGATTGGTCGATCTTAAGCTGGGCGAGCGGCAACTGTGCGAGATAGGTCAGCGAAGAATAGCCGGTACCGAAATCGTCCATCGAGAAGCTGATACCGGCTTCCTTCAGCGCGTTCATCTTGGTGATCGCGGCATCCATGTCGTCCAGCACCAGGCTTTCGGTCAATTCCAGCTTCAGGCGGCTGGGGTCGACTTTCTTGTCGATCAGGATCTGTAGTACCTGCTCGATGAAATCCGGCTGGTGGAACTGCCGGGCACTGACGTTGACGGCAAGTTGCAGGCGCGCCGTGCGCGGGTCCTTGCGCCAATCCAGCAACTGGTCGCAGGCGGCTTGCAATACCCAGTTGCCGATCGGCACAATCAGGCCGGTCTCTTCAGCCAGCGGGATGAAGTGCATGGGCGGGATCAGCCCCTTCTGTGGCGAGATCCAGCGGATCAGCACTTCGGCGCCGAATACCTCGCCTGCATCGTTCACCTGCGGTTGAAAATACAGTTTGAACTGACCATCGGTGAGGGCATGCCGCAGATCGGTCTCCAGTTGCAGTCGCGCCTCGAGCGCCGCCTGCATGGCCGGGTCATAGAAACGTAAGGTATTGCGCCCGCTGTTCTTCGCTTCGTACATCGCGGTATCGGCACGCCGGATCAGCTCCTCAACGGTCGTGTCTTGTCTCTGAAACAGGCTGACACCGATGCTGGCCGTACAGTGGTAATCGTCTCCGGCGATGGCGTAAGGCTGAGCCAGTGCATGCAGGATCTTGTCGCCGACCGCCTCGGCCATCGCGGCTGCTTGTTCCGGGTTCTCGCTCAGGTTCTCGAGGATGACGACGAACTCGTCGCCGCCCAGCCTGGCCACGGTGTCTCCTTCTCGCACACAGGCCTGCAAGCGATCACCTACCAGACGTAACAAACTGTCGCCGAAGTTGTGGCCTTTGGTGTCGTTGAGGTTCTTGAAATGGTCGAGGTCGATGAACAGCAACGCGCCTTGCAGATGGTGGCGGGATGCCGCGGCGAAGCTGTGCTGCAATCGGTCCTGCATCAGCCGGCGGTTAGGCAGGTTGGTCAGCGGGTCGTAGAACGCCAGGTGCTCGATCTTGTCTTCGGCTTCCTTGCGTCTCGCGATATCCAGCTGCAATTCACGGTTGGCCTGCTCGAGTTGCAGGGTCTTTTCCTCAAGCTTGCGAATCAGCGTCTCGCTGTAGACCTTGAGCAGGTTCTCTTCGGTGGCAGCGCTCGGCTGGGCGGGAACGCCTTTGGCGACCTTGCTCTCCACCTCGCGTAACCGCTCGATGAAGTCCTCGGGCTCGGCCGGCTTGAGGATGAAGGCATCGGCGCCCAGACTCAACGCCAGGCGCTCGTCCTCAGGTTCGGTATAGGTGGCGGTGTAAACGATGAAGGGGATGCGCTTCAGGGTGTTGTCGACTTTCCAGTGCCGCAACAAGGTGTAGCCATCCATCACCGGCATCAGCAAATCCGAGATGATGACATCCGGCAACTGCTGCCTGGCCTTGACCAGCGCCTCTGCGCCATGTTTCGCGTCAACGACCTCATAGCCGTGGCCCTTGAGCAGGGCCTGCAGGTAGTAGAGGTTCTCTTCTTTGTCATCGACGATGAGGATGCGAGTCATGACTGGCCTTGATCTGATAGGTGGTGGGGAAGGAATTGACTGATCTCGGAGACGAAGGTGTCCGGGTTGATCGGCTTCTCGATGTAGCCATTACAGCCTGCGCCCAAGGCCTTTTCCCGGTCACCCACCATGGCGTAGGATGTGACAGCCACGATCGGCGTATTGTCGAGGGCGCCGATGTCGCGCAGGGCGCTTGCCACGGCATACCCATCCATCCCCGGCAATTGGATATCGAGCAGGATGAGGTCGGGCAGCATCTCCCTCGCCATATCGATGCCGCTGGGGCCATCGAACGCGGAGACGATCTCGTAGCCGTGTTGTTTGAGCAGAAAGGTCGCGAGATAGCGGTTCTGTTCGTTATCTTCGATCATCAGGATACGCGCACTCATGTACTGACAGCCTCCGCATGTAATGGCAGGATCACGGTGAATTCGCTGCCCTTGCCCCATTCACTGCTGGCATTGACGTCACCGCCGAGCAAGGTGGCGAGTCGACGGCAGATCGCCAGCCCCAGGCCGGTCCCCTCGTATTGTCGTGTGAGGCCGGAATCGATCTGATGGAATGCCTGGAACAACTTTCCTAGCTCTTCTGGCTTGATGCCCATGCCGGTATCTTTCACGCAGAATCGTACGGCGCTTTGTGCGGCTCTGCCGTCTGTCATGTCTAGGGTGGTCATATCGACAGATAGACGGATACCGCCCTTCTCGGTGAATTTGATGGCATTGTTGATAAGATTGAGCAGGATCTGTTCCAGCCGCCGGCGATCGCTCACCATCTCTCCGATCCCATCGGCCATGGTCATGGATAGGCTCAGCCCCTTCTTCTCGGCCATGGGCCGGACCGAGGCGACCACCCGTTCCAGGGATTCCTTGAGATCGAAAGGTTGCGGGTGCACGTCGAGCTGCCCGGCCTCGATCTTGGAGATGTCCAGCACATCGTTGATCAGTTCCAGCAAGTGGCGGGCACTGCCGCGCACCATGTTGAGCTGTTTGGTCTGCTCCTCGTTCAGCGGCCCGGTCAGCCCTTGCAGGATGATGCCGGTGAAACCGATGATGGAATTGAGCGGCGTACGGAACTCGTGCGACATAGTGGCAAGGAAGGCCGATTTGATCTTGTCCGC
>CBFGLF010000166.1:0-2867 GCA_965649545.1 uncultured Methylotenera sp. | reverse complement strand
TCGCTTACGGCTTCCTGGTCAGCGGTATCATCCGGCCTAAAACCAGCAAGGTTTGAGCGAAACCGACAAGACCGGCCGCCACCTTGCGCGCATGCAACGCAAGAAGGCGGTGGTGGATGCCCATATCGAAGCAGCTCGCGTCTCCCGCGGGCTGCTGTTGATCCACACCGGAAACGGTAAAGGCAAGTCCACCGCGGCGTTCGGCTTATTGGCCCGGGCACTGGGTCATGGCAAGCACGCCGCAGTCATCCAGTTCATCAAAAGCCGTTCCGACACCGGCGAAGAAGCCTTCTTCCGCCAGCACCCGTCCCTCCGATGGCATGTCATGGGCGACGGTTTCACCTGGGAGACGCAGGATGCCGAATCTGACCGCAAATCCGGCCGCGCAGCCTGGGAACAGGCTTGCCGCTACCTGCAGGATCCCGCTATCGATCTCCTGATCCTCGATGAATTCACCTACGCCTTGAAGTACGGCTGGGTCAGTATCGAGGAAGTCGCGCAGGCATTGAACGTACGCCCTGCCATGCAACATGTGGTCGTCACCGGTCGGGCCGCGCCGCCAGGCCTCATCGCGCTGGCCGATACGGTGAGCGAATGCCAGCCTATCAAGCATGCGTTCTCGGCCGGCGTAGAAGCCATGCCGGGTATCGAGTTCTAGCCTATGCGCGATGCCGCTCTCCTAACGTTGATTCAAAAGCGCTGATGCCAGCGCGCGCACCATGACCAGCGTCACTTGCCCTGCCTTACTGCTCTCGGCACCGGCCTCCGGACAGGGCAAGACATTGACCACCGCGGCACTCGCTCGTGCCTGGCGCGATCGCGGAATGCGTGTGCAGGTGTTCAAAAGCGGACCGGATTTCATCGACCCCATGATCCTCGAGGTCGCCAGCGGCCACCCAGTCTATAACCTCGACCTCGGTATGTGCGGTGAAGCCGATGTGCACGAACGCTTATACCGTGCAGCGCAGGAGAGCGATGTCATCCTGATCGAAGGTGTCATGGGCCTGTTCGACGGTCAGCCCTCGAGCGCGGATATCGCCATCCGCTTCGGCATCCCGGTCGCGTTGACCATCGACGCCAGCGCCATGGCCCAGACCTTTGGCGCATTGGCCGCCGGGCTTCTGTCCTACGATCCGGCGATCCGGCCCGCAGGCGTCATCGCCAACCAGATCGGCAGTGCCGGGCATGCCGATTTCCTGCGTAATAGCCTGCCGCCTCACCTCGCCTGGCTGGGGGCATTACCCAAGGACGAACGTTACCGCTTGCCTGAACGGCATCTCGGCTTGCACCTGGCGAGCGAGATCGCCGACCTGGAAACCCGCATCTCCGCAGCTGCGCAAGCGCTATCCTCCAGTTCAGCCTTGCCGCTACCGCCGGTGGTGACCTTCGCGCCACCCGTAACGTCAGCCACGCCAGGTCTGTTAGCGAATGGATCACTCGCTGAATTAAGGGACAAGACCATCGCCGTCGCGCGCGACGAGGCCTTTTGTTTCCTCTATCCCGCCAACCTGGATTGCCTGCAGGCGATGGGCGCAAGGCTGGCTTTCTTTTCGCCGCTGCATGACACGAGAGTGCCCGATGCCGACGCGATCTGGCTGCCGGGAGGCTATCCGGAATTACATATGCCCGCGCTTTCCGCCAACCACAGCATGCGTTCTTCCCTCCAGCAGGCATACGCCGCCGGCACGCCGATCCTGGCGGAGTGCGGGGGCATGATGGCACTCAGCGCTTCCGTCAATGACCTGCCCGCTTTCGGGCTGTTGCCCGGCAAGAGCCGAGTCGAGACGACACTGCAGGCGATCGGCACCCAGCAGTTGGAGATCGATCACCATCGGATCAGCGCCCACACCTTCCATCACGGCATCTTCGACAGCAACCTGCCCGCCTGGCGCACGGCCACCAGCCCATACGGCAGAGGCGAACCGGTCTATCGTTCAGGGTCGCTGACGGCGAGCTTCCTGCATTTCTACTTTCCATCCAACCCAGCGCTCACGGCAGGCTTCTTTCAATGAGCAACGAACATCGCTATTCCGACGCCGAAATCGAAACCGTCTACCGGGTGATCCGGGAACGGCGCGACATGCGGCACTTCATTCCCAAACCGGTCGATCAGCAGGCGCTGGAACGCATCCTGCAAGCGGCCCATCACGCGCCCAGCGTCGGCCTCATGCAGCCTTGGCGCTTCATCCGCATCAGCGACGGCGGATTGCGCAAGCAGATCCATGGCCTGGTGGACGAAGAGCGCATCAAGACTGCACGCGCGATCGGTGAAGTCGAAAACACCACCCGCATGGCGGAGTTCTTCCGGCTCAAGGTCGAAGGGATCCTCGATTGTGGTGAACTCCTGGTCGTCGCCCTTTGCGACAAGCGCGAGCAACATGTCTTTGGCCGCCGAACCCTGCCGGAGATGGATATCGCCTCCGTCAGCTGCGCCATCCAGAACCTCTGGCTGGCGGCCCGCGCCGAGGGGCTGGGCATGGGCTGGGTCTCGATATTCGATCCGGTCAAGCTGGGCACCTTGCTCGGCATGCCCACCGACGCCAAGCCATTGGCGTTGCTCTGTATCGGCCATGTCAGCACCTTCTACAAGGAGCCGATGCTGGTCGAGACCGGTTGGGCCAAGGAGCGACCGCTGTCCGAGATGTTGATGGAGAACGGTTGGGATCAGAAATGAACGGTCCACAACGCATCGTCTGCCTTACCACCGAAACCTGCGAGGTCCTCTACCTGCTAGGCGAGCAGGAGCGTATCGTCGGCATCTCCGGTTACACGACCCGACCCGCCATCGCCCGCAAGGAAAAACCCAAGGTCGGCGCTTTCACCAGCGCCAAGATCGACAAGATCATCGACCTGCAACCCGATCTGGT
>CBFGLF010000165.1:0-3043 GCA_965649545.1 uncultured Methylotenera sp. | reverse complement strand
AGATGCAGCTCATAACGCTTCGGTTCTTTGGAGATCGCGTCCTTGAGGATCTCTTCGGCCTGGGTATCGCGACCGTAGGCCATATAGACTTCAGCTTCGGCGATCGGGTCGACGTCGTGCGTATCGATCATGCCGCCACTGCTCTGCGAGAAATCGGTGAGGAAGGAGGTGTCGCCCGTATCGACGGTACCGCCACTGGTATTGCCGAATACGGTATTGGCTTTCAATCCGCCAGAAGTCAGGATGCCTTGTTCGAAGCCATCCAGGTTGTTCTTGCGACGGTTACGCATGAAGAACCAGCCGCCGAACAAGGCCAGGATCGCGGCCAACGCAGCCAGCACGATCGGGTTTTCCAGGAGGGAGTCCAGGAATCCTGGCTCTTCCACTGGCGCTGGCGGAGGCACAACGACAGGAGGCTTCTTCTCGGCTTCAGCTGCCAGTTTGGCTTGCTCGACCGGCGCTACAGCCGCGGGGGCTGGTGCGGCAGCTGCGGAGTCAGCGACAGGGGCTTCAGCCTGTGGTGCCGCCGGTGTTTCGGGCTTTGAGGCAGCGTCCGGTGTAGCTGGCGCTGAAGGTGCAGCTGCCGGCGGAGTGGCATTCTGGGCAGCTGCGCTCTTTTGCGCGTCTGCCATGGCCTGGTTCTTCACCGACAACAGCTTTTGCATATCGGCGATCTGCTTTTCCAGCATTGCCGTCCGCTCGTCCGCTTCCTTCAGGCCTTTTTCACGGGCCGTCACTTCTTCCTGCAGGGAGTTCAACTTGTCCTGCATCGCCTTGGCATCGCCCGTGGCGGCTTTCTTGTCCGTCGCAGGATCGCTCTTTGAGAGCTTGACGACGTCACGAGGTCCGGTCGCCGCGGGGGCTGCCTTGTCCTCGGCTGGGGTAGTGATCTTGCCGCCGGTGGCCTGGTTGCCGGACTCTTCGGTCGCCGCAGTCGACTCAGCGACTATGCCAGCAAGCTTGTTGCGGTAAGCCTGCCAATCCGCGGTTTGTACTTTGACCTCTTGCGATGCTTCCGCTCTTGAGATCGATTGTAATTCTTCAGGTCCCGGGATGCGCACGATCTGCCCTACCTTCAGGCGGTTCATGTTGCCACCGACGAATGCGTCCTTGTTGGCGCGGTAGAGGCCGACCAGCATCTGGTCAAGGCTGACGCCTTCGATCTTGTTCTGTAGGGCGATGGTGCTGAGGGTGTCACCACGTACCGTGGTGTGATCGGAAGGCGATGAAGCCGATTCTCCCGACTCGCTTGAGTCGGACACGACTGGCGCTACTTTAGCGCCAGCAGATTTTTTTTTGCCGCTGCTCTTTCCGCTGCGGCTTTCAGTGGCACCATTGAGCGGAACCTGCTCCTGCAGGGGCGGAAGCTTGGAGACGTCCTCCTCCGTACCGCCGATACTGGTGGTTGCAGGCGACTGCGGACTTGCGGCGGTTTGGGTGGCATAACCGGGCGGATCGAGCAGTACTGTGTACTCGCGCAACAGACGACCTGTCGACCAGTCCACCTGGATCAGCATGTCCAGGAACGGATCGCTGACCGGCTGGCGGGTGGTGATCTTCAGGATAGGTTTACCATCGGCCTTCTTGGCGACTTCGATCTTGATGGCATTGTGAATGGCGGTACGTTCGACGCCCTGGACGTTGTAGGCTTCTTCAGGGGCGATGGCGGCAGTGAGCGACGACAGTTCTTCAGGGGTGGTGGAAAGCAGTTCGATCTCGGCACTGAGAGGTTCCCCCAGCCCCGACACCACAGTCAGCTTACCCAAGCCCGCTGCATCCGCTGCGAATGGCATCGCTGCCAGGCATATCGCGAGCGAAATCTGCTTTAATTTGAACTTATGCACTATCCCACCCTTATCGAACTTTAAATGGCTTTATTAAGCTAACATCAAATAGTTAGAGTTGCAAGCTCACACCACACATTATATTCCTGTGCTATCTCCAGCCGGAATGTCGTTCTGAATCAACGCGCCAGCAGGATACGCAGCATCCTGCGCAGCGGTTCGGCAGCGCCCCATAATAACTGGTCCCCCACGGTGAACGCAGAGAGGTAACCGGGGCCCATATTCATCTTGCGCAGCCGTCCGACCGGGACCGAGAGCGTACCGGTGACCGCTGCGGGCGTCAGCTGCTTCATGCTGGCTTCGCGTTCGTTGGGGATGAGCTTCACCCAGTCATTGGCGGTCGCGACGATGTCATTGATCTCGTCCAGCGGGACATCTCGCGTCAGTTTGATGGTCAAGGCCTGCGAATGACAGCGCATCGCCCCGATGCGCACGCACAGACCGTCGATCGGCGTGGGTTTGGCTTCACGACCGAGGATCTTGTTGGTCTCGACACCGCCCTTCCACTCCTCCTTGCT
This sequence comes from uncultured Methylotenera sp., assembly GCA_965649545.1. Classification (GTDB taxonomy): domain Bacteria; phylum Pseudomonadota; class Gammaproteobacteria; order Burkholderiales; family Methylophilaceae; genus CABHOJ01. The sequence goes on along the minus strand of CBFGLF010000165.1, from coordinate 681 downwards.
CTGCCCATTGCCCAGGTCCTTGTCGATCCATGGGATGAGGCTACCGGCGAGCGGTACGCCGAAATGTGCCGTCGGGAACCGTTCGTCACGCAGCGTGCCGGCCACTTCACGGTCGATGTCCAGGATCGCGGAAGCCGGATCCGATAGCAGGTCGTTCGCAACGCGATGTGCTTCGCCCATCTGCTTCAGCAGTTCGCGCATATTCTGTGCGCCGGCACCGGAGGCCGCCTGATAGGTCATGGACGTCGCCCACTCGACAAGATTCTCTCGAAACAGACCGCCAAGGGCCATCAGCATCAGCGAGACCGTACAGTTGCCGCCGATCCAGTTCTTGCCGCCGCTGGCCAGTGCAGCGTCGATCACGTCACGATTGACCGGGTCGAGGATGATGACCGCATCCTTCTCCATGCGCAACGTGGAGGCGGCATCGATCCAGTGACCGTTCCAGCCTTCGCCACGCAACTTGGGGAATATGTCGGTGGTGTAATCGCCACCCTGGCAGGAGATGATGACATCCATGGCTTTCAGCTCGGCGATGTTCCGGGCGTCTTTCAGCGGCGGCGTGTCGCGTCCGACATCCGGCCCCCTGCCGCCAGGTTGCGAAGTCGTGAAGAATACCGGCTCGATGAGGGCGAAGTCGTTCTCTTCACGCATACGTTGCATGAGCACCGAGCCCACCAT
>CBFGLF010000164.1:0-3056 GCA_965649545.1 uncultured Methylotenera sp. | reverse complement strand
TTCAGGTCCTAGTGGTGGCAACACTGTGGAGGTTCGAGTCCTCTTCTGGGCACCAGAGTATGATAAGACCGCATGATGACAATTCACATGCGGTTTTTTTATTTCCTGATCCATGATCACTCGGTTCAGGGATCACTTGGTTCAGGATTTCCAGGTTCAATATTACCTGGCCATTATTTCCAGTTCAGGCCGTATTCTACCCCATCGACAGCACGCTCCCTAATCAAACAAGCATGCCACCATCGCAGAGGAACCATCATGGAAACTATAGAATTCAAGCTTAAAGGGGAGTTTGTCGAGTTGTGCGACCTCTTGAAGCTGACCGGTCTCGCGGAGAGCGGTGGTCGCGGCAAGGCCATGGTGGCAGAAGGCCTGGTCAACGTGGATGGTGTGTTGGAATCCCGTAAGACCGCCAAGATCCGGGCAGGTCAAAGGATCACTTGTGGCGAGACCACGATCCTGGTCGTGACGGAAACGACCTGATCGCCGCGTTACTTGAGGGCGTAGATGGCCGGGAGATTACGCCACCAGCCGTAGACATCCATGCCGCAACCGAAGACATAACGGTTCGGCAAGACCAATCCGACGTAATCCGCCGTCACCGGCTTTTGCTTGGAAAGATCCTTCTCCGTCAGGACTGCGATCGCCACCCGCTCCGCGCCTAGGGTGAGACATTTTTCGGTGATCGCTGCCAGCGTATGTCCCTCATCCAGGATGTCGTCCAGGATCAACACGGTTCGGCCACGGACGTTCTCACCCGGCATCACCTTCCAGATGAGCTCGTTGCCATGGGTCTGGTCGTGATAACGACTGGCCTGCACGTAATCGAACTGTAAGGGGAACAACAAGCGCGGCAGCAATTGTCCGGCAAAGAACGTGGCGCCGCCCATGACGCTGATGACCAGCGGCACGGTATGTTCGAACTCGTCATTGATCTGGTTCGCGAGGCGCTCGATCGCCAGGTCGACTTCCTGTGCGCTGAACAGCAGGTCAGCGCTTTCGAGTATCTTTCTCGGATCGATGATCGGTTCTGCCATGATCAGAATTTCAACTTTCTCAGGTAATCGGTGAATTCTGCACTGATCTCGGGATGCCTCAGGGCGAACTCCACGTTCGCTTTCATGTAACCCAGCTTGCTGCCGCAATCGAAGCGCTTGCCGTCGAACCGGTAAGCCAGCACACGTTCCTGCTTCATCAGCGCGGCGATGCCGTCCGTCAGCTGGATCTCGCCACCCTTGCCTGGCGCTACCTTCTCCAGCAAGTCGAAGATGGCCGGGGTCAGGATGTATCGGCCGACCACCGCCAGCGTCGACGGCGCATCTTCCGGCTTGGGTTTCTCGACGATGCCTTTGACCTGCAGGACGCGATCGCTGATCGGTTCCGCGTCGACGATACCGTAACTGGCCGTCTCGGCGGGCGCGACGTCCTCGACACCGAGGATGGATGCGTTCTGCTGGCCGAAAAGCTCCACCATTTGCTGCAGAGCAGGCTTTTTCGCGTCGATCAGGTCGTCCGCCAGGATCACCGAAAAAGGCTCGTTCCCTACCACCGGCCGTGCACACAAGACGGCATGCCCCAATCCCAGGGCTTCAGGCTGTCGAATGTAGATACAGGACACGCCCTTGGGCAGGATGCCGCGCAACGCCTCCAGCACTTGGGTCTTGCCGCGGGCTTCCAGCTCGGATTCCAGCTCGTAGGATTTGTCGAAATGGTCGGGGATGGAGCGCTTGTTGCGGCCCGTGATGAAGATCAGTTCCGTCGCGCCGGCTGCGATCGCTTCTTCCGCCGCGTACTGGATGAGCGGGATATCGACGATAGGCAACATCTCCTTTGGGCTCGCCTTGGTCGCGGGCAGGAACCTGGTGCCGAGTCCGGCGACGGGGAAAACGGCTTTCGTGACTTTGTTCGGTTTCAATGCTGAGATTCCTGACTTAATGAATGGTAGACGATTTCGGCACCAGTTGCGGCGCCCTTCCGGTCTCATGCTGATGGATATCGCCCTGGTATTCCTCGACCCAAAGCTTCAGTTCGCGCTTGATGACATCCTCATCCAGCTGATAGCAGGCGGTGATCCATTTCAATAGCGATTTGACCCAGGACTTATCCGCACTCCTGGCGATCGCGATCCGGAGCTTGATATGCGGTGTCGGTAGCGTGTGTTCGTCGTCTGCCAGTAGTTCTTCGTAGAGTTTCTCGCCCGGACGCAATCCCGTGAATTCGATCTCGATCTCGTCATCCATAAAGCCGGAGAGGCGGATCATATCTTTCGCCAGATCGACGATCTTGACCGGCGTCCCCATATCCAGCACGAATATCTCGCCGCCCTCTCCCATCAGGCCCGCCTGCATGACCAGTTGACAGGCTTCCGGGATGGACATGAAGTAGCGCGTGATCTCGGGATGGGTCACCGTCACCGGACCTCCCTGTGCGATCTGTTCACGGAACTTGGGAATCACGCTACCACTGCTACCCAGCACGTTGCCGAACCTGACGATGACGAACCTTGTCCCGAGTTCATCTTGTAGGCCCTGACAGACCATCTCGGCCAAACGTTTGCTGGCACCCATGACATTGGTCGGATTGACCGCCTTGTCAGTGGAGATCAACACGAACTTACCGACCTTCGCCTCTTTGCAAAGCCTCGCCAGGGTGTAGGTACCCAGCACATTGTTCATGAGCGCTTCCGCCACATTGTGCTGTTCCATCAGCGGCACATGCTTGTAGGCAGCCGCATGGAAGACGACCGCAGGCTTATATCGCTCGAGCAGACCCTTCAGCCTTTGTTCGTTCTTGACGTCTGCCGTGACGAATACCATCTTGCAGCCGGGTTCTATGGCCCTGAATTCCTGATCCAGCTGATAGAGCGAATATTCCGACATATCGAGACATACCAGCATGTCAGGCTGATACTTGACGATCTGACGGCAAAGCTCAGAGCCGATAGAGCCTCCCGCCCCGGTCACAAGCACGACATTGCCATCGAGCAGGGCATGCATGCCTTCGTTATCGAGCTGCACCGGTTCCCGCCCGAGCAGATCCTCCACTTCGACACGGCG
>CBFGLF010000163.1:0-3110 GCA_965649545.1 uncultured Methylotenera sp. | reverse complement strand
GCTTTGTCGGCGAGGATGTTGACGCGACGCACCAGTCCTTCGGATGCCTTGTAAAGACGACGGATCGCAGATTTGTTGAACAGGTGCGGGCCAAAATAACCGGCGGTGCGCAGCCGGAAGATCAGGTACTCGCCGACATCCTGCTCTTCCAGCGGCCCCAGGTTGAAGCCGTGGGTGATGCGCTCGCGCAACTGGCGGATCTGCGTCTGGTTGAGGTTGACGTCCAGTTCGGGCTGGCCGAAGAGGACGATCTGCAGCAGCTTGTCGTGTTTGGTCTCGAGGTTGGATAGAAGACGGATCTCTTCCAGCGTGGCGATAGGCATGCCTTGCGCTTCTTCGACGAAGATCACGACCTGCTTGCCCTGCTCATGCCGATCCAGCAGATATTTCTGCAGCACCTGCATGACTTGCAGGCGGTCGGCGTTCTTGGGCAGCTTGAGCTGCAACTCGAAGGCGATGGCATGCAGCACGTCCTCAGGCGCGACGCTGGGATTAGCCAGATAGACGCTTTCGACCTTCTCCGGCAGTAGGGTCTGCAACATGCGGCAGAGCATGGTCTTGCCACTGCCGACTTCCCCGACCACCTTGATGATGCCTTCGCCGCTGGTGATGGCATAGATCAGCGCATCGAGTACGGCTCCGCGATTACCGCCGGAAAAGAAGAAATCGGTATTGGGCGTGATCTTGAAAGGCGGCTGCTTGAGGCCGAAGTGGGCGTAATACATAGAAAGGCCCTAGTCCTTATAGTCCTCTTGCAGCTGGATACGGCTGTACAGCGTCGTACGATTGACGCCCAGCAGCTTGGCGGCCTGGCTCAGATTACCGTGCGTGATCTTGAGCGCGGCATCGACATAGGCTTTTTCCCAGGCCTTGAGCACGACATCCAGGTTGACGTTAGCCTGGGTCTGCAGATGCCGGTGGGCATAGTTGGCCAATCCGTTCTCGTCGTTCACCAGCGGCATCTCGTTCGGCGCCGCCAACTGCTGCGCGAGGTCGAGCTCTGCCGCCAGTTGGGTATCGCTGACCGACTGCCCCGCGTATTTGGCGATCAACCGGATGATGATGTTGCGCAACTCCCGCACATTGCCGGGAAAGTGATAGTCCAGCCAGCGGTCCTTCGCCTTGGGTTCCAGCTTGAAGGTCTTTTGGTTGGTCTCGCGTGCGTAGAATTCGCTAAAGTGTTCTAGCAACAGGTAACGATCGTCTTCCAGTTCTCGCAATGGCGGGACACGGACGCTGAATACGCTCAGGCGATGGTAAAGGTCGATACGGAAGCGGCCGGATCGCACTTCATCACGAAGGTCGCGATTGGTCGCCGCCACGATGCGGGCGCGGCTCTTGCGGGTCTGGGTCTCGCCGATGCGCTGGTATTCGCCGTTCTCCAGCACTCGCAGCAGTTTGGCTTGCAGCTCCATCGGCAATTCGCCGATCTCGTCCAGGAACAAGGTGCCCTCGCCTGCATCCTCGAAGTAACCGGTGTGGGAGTTCGCCGCACCGGTGAACGCACCCTTGCCATGTCCGAACAGGATGGACTCGGCCAGCATGGGGGAGATCGCGGCACAATTGACGGAAAGATAGGGCTGTTTGGAGCGTTTACTCAACCGATGCAGGCAGTTCGCGACCAGCTCCTTGCCGCTACCGGATTCGCCCTCGATCAACACGGGGAACGGTGCATCGGCAAACTGGCTGATCTGGGTGCGCAGGGTTTGCATGGGCAAGCTTGCGCCGAGCAAGCCACCGTCATCATCCTCGCGACTGATGGCGCCGAGTTCGGCGTCCTGCATCTTGAGCGCGTTCTGTAGCAACTCATTCAGGCGCTCGACATCGCACGGTTTGGGAATGAAATCGACGGCGCCCAATGCCAACGCATGTTTGACGTTAACGTCTTCGTTCTGGCCAGAGAGCACCAGGATCTTCATGGTCGGCGAATGGGCCAGCAGTTCGCCGATCACCTTGAAACCTTCGTCAGGCTTGTGCGGGACAGGCGGCAAGCCGAGATCGACCAATGCCAAGGAGGGCGGTGTTTCGAGTTGGCGCAACAGACTCTTGGCCTGGGCTCGCGATTCAGCCACACAGACCTCGAAATATTTGCTCAGGACGTAATGCAGGGTGTCGGTGATCAGGGGATCATCGTCGATGATGATGAGGACAGGGCGTTGTGCAGCCATCAAACAGACTTTCTGTTATGCATGCCAGGCGATTGATCGTAAGAACCAACGCTACTATAGCTGCATTGCGATGTGCTATCAATTAAGTCATCCGGTCATCATGGTTATTTCATCGAACCGTGTCGTTCCGCATAAATCTTCGTGAACTCGGCGCCCAAGAGAAAAATCTGTGCGGAGTAATAGACCCAGATCAACAATGCGATCAGCGACCCTGCGGTACCGTAACCACTGGCGACTCCGCTCTCACCCAGATAGATCCCGATCAGGGTCTTGCCGATCGTGAAGAGCAAGGCCGTAAAAAGCGAACCGACGATCACGTCCGACCAGAATATTCTGGCGCGCGGCATGAATTTGTAGATGAGGGCGAACATCGCGGTGACCATCAGAAAACTGATGATGAAGTTGCTGATGGAAGCGACCGTCGCCCATTCGCCGAAGATGGGCGCCCACCATTTGCTCAATGCCGCCAGAACGGCATTGAAGATCAGCGACACCAACAGCAAAAACCCGATGCCCAGTATCATGCCGAAGGACAGGATACGGTTTCGGATCAGACGCCATAGACCTGCCTCCTTTTCGCGCACTGGCACTTTCCAGATGCGGTCGAGATCGTCCTGCAATTCACCGAAGACGGTTGTCGCCCCGATGGTGAGAACGATAGCCCCGATCAGCGTTGCCAGCAGACTTTTCTCTGGTTGACTGACGCTTTCGAGTAGTTGTTGTACCGCCAGGGCGCCGTCGTCTCCCATCAATCCGCGCAACTGCGAGAATATCTCCCCGCGGATGGCTTCCGACCCAAAGAAGATACCCGTCAACGAGATCACGATGAGCAATAGAGGCGCGATGGAGAACATGGCGTAATAGGCCAGGGCTGCGCCCATGCTTTGCGCGTAATCGTCGTTCCATCGCCGGATGCTTTCGGTGCATAGACTCCATAGATTC
>CBFGLF010000162.1:0-3130 GCA_965649545.1 uncultured Methylotenera sp. | reverse complement strand
CCGACGCCGAACAGGCCGTCGATGACCAGCGCCCACTCCATCTCGGGGATCTGCTTTTCGAACTTGCCGCCGCATGAGAGCCAGCCCTCGTAAGCGTTGGCGGCATCCGCGGGCAAGCTGGCACGGTCGCCGTGGAAAATCACCGTCACCACGTAATGTTCACGCAGCAGGCGCGCCGCGACCAGCGCATCGCCGCCGTTGTTACCGGGCCCGGCAACGATGAGGATCTGCGCCTGTTCGTAGGGCACCAGCTCGCGCACCTTCTTGACGATGGCGAGACCTGCCATCTCCATCAGGCCGATGGAGGCATGGGCTTTCTCGACATTGCGGATCTGTTCCGTCAGGTAGAGCGTGGTCTGGTTCAGCATCTTGGTTTCGTGCCCGTTCAATCGAGGAACCGGGGACGCAACTCCTCTAGATTCAATTCCTGCAGTATATGCTCGAGCCGCACCTGTGCGTTACGGCGCGGGCTGTTCTTGTAGCGCGCGATGATGAGCTCGTTCTTCATCGAGTGCTCCCATCCGACCAGCTCGGTGACGGTGACCTGGTAGCCATGCGCTTCGAGTTGCAGGCAACGCAGGACATTGGTGATCTGGCTGCCGAACTCACGCGTGTGGATGGGATGCCGCCAGATCTCGGAGAGCGGCGTCTTGCCAAAGGATTCGTTCTTGTGACGACGCAGCACCTCGGCCACCTCGGCCTGGCAGCACGGCACCAGCACCATGAATTTCGCCTGTTTCCTGAGGCCGAAACGGATGGCGTCGTCGGTCGCGGTATTGCAGGCATGCAAGGCGGTGACGATATCGACCTCATCCGGCAGATCCTTGGATGTCATCGATTGCTCGACGCTCAGGTGATGGAAAGCCATGCGCTCGAAGCCGAGACTGTCCGCCAGTTCCTTGGATTTCTGCACCAGCTCGTCGCGCGTCTCGATGCCGATGATGTGCCCGGCCTGATGCTGTTTCATGAAGAGGTCGTAGAGGATGAAACCGAGATAGGACTTGCCTGCACCGTGATCCACCAGCGTCGGGTTCTCGCTCTCTTCCATCACCTCTTCCAGCAAGGGTTCGATGAAATGGTACAGGTGGTAGACCTGCTTCAGTTTGCGCCGGCTATCCTGGTTGATCTTGCCGTCGCGCGTCAGGATATGCAGCGCCTTCAGCAACTCGACCGACTGGTTGGGCTTGATTTCGGGGATCAATGTCATGGCGTAAGTTTAACCGAGAGTGCTTGCTAGGGTGGGATGTTAGAATGCCGGACTGACGCAATTGGTCGGGCCTTGCTGGCTATACCGCCGGCTTCCTTTCAACATCGAAAGGGCGCGAAGGCCGGCCGTAGACAGTACCCTTTCGTACGGCAAGGCCGGCCGACAAAGTCATATTCGATTTTCAAAGGAAGCCCAATGGCGATTCAGTGGTTCCCGGGTCATATGACCCAAGCCCGCAAGAAGGCGGAAGAGACCATGGAGGTCACCGACCTGGTGATCGAGGTGCTCGACGCCCGCATCCCGGAAGCGAGCCATAACCCCATGATCGAACAGCTGCGCCTGTTCCGCCAGCGGCCCAACCTGAAGATCCTGAACAAGGCGGATCTCGCCGACCCGGCGGCGACCCAGGCCTGGCTCAATCATTACAACAAGCAACCGGGCGTCAAGGCCGTGGCGCTCTCCTGCAAGAAGCCGGGCGATGCCGCCAAGGTGCCCAACCTGTGCCGGGCCCTCGCCCCGCATCGCGGTACGCACCTGAAACCCTTGCGCATGATGATCATGGGCATCCCCAACGTCGGTAAATCGACCCTCATGAATGCCCTGCTCAACCGCCGCATCGCCAAGGTCGGCGACGAACCTGCGGTGACCAAGAGCCAGCAGCGCTTCGACCTCAACGACACCATGAGCATCACCGATACCCCCGGCATGATGTGGCCCAAGATCCAGTACGAGAGCGACGGCTACATGCTGGCCGCCTGCCACGCTATCGGCCGCAATGCGGTGATCGACGAGGATGTCGCGATCTTCCTCGCGGATATCCTGCTGCAACGCTACCCCACCCTGCTCAACGCCCGTTACAAGATCGATGTCGCCACCATGGATGCCGTCGATGTGCTGGAGGCGGTCGCCAAGCGGCGCGCCTATCGCATCAAGGGTGGGGAGTTCGATATGGAAAAGACCGCCATGGCCCTGCTCACCGATTTCCGTAGCGGCGCGCTCGGCCGCATCAGCCTGGAGACGCCGGATAGCCGTCAGCAGATGATGGACGACGCCAAGGAAAAGTCCGCGGCACCGACGCAGGCGGACGGCACCGAAGACGACGTTGCCGACCTATGAAGGCTTGCTGGCCAGAATGACCATGTTGCGCCCGGTGTTCTTGGCGCGATAGAGCGCGGCGTCAGCCGCGTTGATAAGAATATCGATATTGGTCTGGCCTGCATCCAGGCTGGAGACGCCGATCGAGACCGTCACTTTCAACGGCATCCCCGCCTCCAGCACGAATGGCGTCTCAGCTACATTGATACGTAACCGTTCTGCGATCTCCATCGCAGCTTCTGCATCGGTCTCTGGCAACAGCACCACGAACTCTTCCCCGCCATAGCGGCCGATGATATCGATCGAACGCAAGGTGTGCCGCATGATATCGGCGAGCTGGATGAGGACCTGGTCGCCGGTCTTGTGGCCATAGGTGTCGTTGACCTTCTTGAAATGGTCGATATCCAGCATGAGCAGGGACATGACCTTTTCCGAACGCACGGCGCGATTAAGCTCCTCTTCGCAACGCTCTAAGAAGTAACGCCGGTTATTGAGGCCAGTGAGACTGTCGTTTCTGGCCTGTAATGCCAGCTTCTCTATCAATGCCCGCTGCTCGCTGATGTCCTGGATCTGGGCGATGAAGTACATCACCTTGCCGTCTGGGCCGGCGACGCGGGAGCCGTTGAGCAGGATCCAGATGGCATGTCCGTCCTTGTGCAGGTAACGTTTCTCCATCCGGTAATACTGGCGCTTGCCCTCGATCAGTTCCTGCATGTACTCAAGATCGACGGCCAGATCGTCGGGGTAGGTGATCTCCTGGAACGTCTTCTGCAACAATTCCTTGGCGCTGTAGCCCAAGAGCTTGCAGAGCGCATCGTTGACTTGCAT
>CBFGLF010000161.1:0-3228 GCA_965649545.1 uncultured Methylotenera sp. | reverse complement strand
GCCACCAGCGACATGCCGAAGGTGTAGAAGAACAGCGGCATCACCGACCACGGGATCGCCGGCGGCAGATACAGGTGATAGATCACATTGCCCGCCGCCGCGCCGATCAGCATGAAATACCCGAGGAACATGAGTTTCGGGATCGAGACCTTGCCCGCCAGCCGGTTGGCGGTGAACGCCCCGAGGAAGATCCCGGCCACCGCCGGCACGAATTGCCAGGCGAACTGGTCCGGGCCCAGGCCTAGATGCTGGGTGATGAAAATGGGTGCCGCTGCCACGTACAGGAACAGCCCGGCAAAGTTGAAGGCGATGGCTCCGGCCTTGAGCTGGAACGCCAGCGACCGGAAGATCTGCGTGTAACTCCCCCACAGGAATCGCGGGTTGAACGGCGTGCGCTGTTCGACAGGCAGGGTCTCCGGCAGGCGCTTGTAGCAGTACCACAGCAGCATGGCCGTATACGCGAAGATGGCGAGGAAGATGGTGCGCCAATCGTAATGCTTGACCACCCAGCCGCCGAAGATCGGCGCGGCGGCCGGTGCCGTGGCGAAGATCATGGTCACCAGCGAGAGCAGTCTGGCGGCATCGGCATCCGCATAGAGGTCGCGGATGATGGCGCGCCCGACCACCACGCCCGCCCCGGCGGAGACGCCCTGCAACACGCGGAACGCCCACAGGTATTCGATGCTATGCGAGGCCGCGCAACCCAGCGTGGCGATGGCGAACACCGCCAGCGACACCAGGATGATGTTGCGTCGCCCGAAGGCATCCGACAGCGCGCCATGCCAGAGGATCATCACGGCGAACGCGAACATGTAGGCGGTGAGCGTCTGCTGCACGCCGATGAGGTCGGTACCCAACGATTGCTCGATATTGGGGAAGGCCGGCAGGTAGGTATCCACCGAGAACGGGCCGAGCATGGCGAGCGCCGCCAGCATCAGGGCCAGCATATTGCCGGTGGGGAGCAGGATCTTGCTTGCGGTCGAGCTGGAGGGTTGCGGGGTCATGGGCGTACTATAAAACAATCCGGCTGAGACAAGCTGCTGGAGCGTCCGTCAAAACGATTTGGCACGCAAAAACATGGTCGATTGGCGATCAGCGCGTCACATCTAAACAAATACACGCGAGGTTGGAGTTCTGCGCCTTTCGATGTTTCAATAAGGGCTTACCCAAGTTTTCCCCATCGTCGAGCTCAGATCGGCGAACGCATCCAACCAGATAGGTGATCCATGGCATCCTTCAACACCCTGCTCAACAGCACCTGGCAACGCATCACCGAGCTCTACGGCCGCAGCTTCATCTGGAGCCTGATCGTCATCGCGGTTAGCGGCCTACTGATCTGCGCGCTGGTGTTCGGCTTCATCAACGCCGCCGCGCCCACCTCGCTCACCATCGCCAGCGGCCCGCCCGGCAGCTCGTTCGAACGCAACGCCAAGAAATACCAGGCCATCCTCGCCAAGGAGGGCGTCAAGCTCACCATCGTGGCGTCCAACGGCTCCACCGATAACCTGCACAAGCTCGCCGATCCCAAGACCAAGGTCGATGTCGCCTTCGTGCAGGGTGGCGAGACCGAGGGCGTCGATACCTCGCGCCTGATGTCGCTGGGCAGTGTCGCCTACCAGCCCCTGTTCGTGTTCTACCGTGGCGAAGGCCGGCATTTGCTGTCGGAATTCAAGGGCCAGCGCATCGCGGTCGGGCAGGAAGGCAGCGGCACGCATAGCCTGGCGCTCGCCTTGCTGAAAGAGAACGATATCGACGCGACCAGCGCCACCTTCAGTCACGAGTCCGCAGAAGAAGCCGTGCAGGCGCTGCTCAACGGTGAGGTCGATGCCATGTTCGTCATGGGCGATACGGCCTCGGTCAAGCTCATGAAAAAGCTGGTCGAATCGCCCGGCATCAATATCTTCAACTTCACCCAGGCCGATGGTTATGCCCGCCGCGTCAAATTCCTCAACAAGCTGGTGTTGCCTGAAGGCGCGCTCGATCTGGGCAAGAACATCCCGGTCAACGACCTCTACCTGGTCGCGCCGACGGTCGAATTGATCGCCCGCGATAGCCTGCACCCGGCGCTCTCCGACCTCTTGCTCGAAGCCGCCCGCGAAGTGCACGGCAGTGCCGGGCTGTTCCGCAAGAGTGGCGAATTCCCGCGCGCCATCGAGAACGAGATCCGCATCAGCCCCGATGCCACGCGCTACTACACCTCGGGCAAGAGCTTCCTCTACAGCACCTTCCCGTTCTGGCTGGCGAGTCTCATCAATCGCCTGCTGGCCGTGCTGGTGCCCTTGTTCCTGCTGTTGATCCCCACCATGAAAGTCGCGCCCATCGTCTATCGCTGGCGCTTCCATTCGCGCATCTATCCCTGGTACAAGGTGCTGCTGGATATCGAGCGCGAAGCCTTCGCCGAAGACCTCACGGACGAGAAGCGCCAGCAACTGCTGGGCAAGCTGGATACCATCGAGAATTCGGTCAACAGGATCAAGATCCCGCCGTCCTTCGGCGATCTACTCTATGGCTTGAAAGGGCACATCGGTTTCGTGCGCGATCGGCTGTCGGCCTCGCTCAAGGCGTGATTCCAGGATTGCCCTAGCGCGTTTCCGGCTTGGGTGGCGGTACGTCGGTCGGCTGCAGGTTCTTGTCGTAGTTATCCGGGTTCAACTTGCGATCACGCTCCTCCTGCAACTCTTCGCCAGTTTTGAACGTTCCGGTAGATGGTTGATAGATCACATCATCCTTGGCGGGTGACGATGCGCGTGTGGACCCTGGAGGCGTCACTTGCTGCTTGTTCAGGTCCGTCTCGTTGGATTCCGCACTGAAAGCGGGGGAGGTGGGCATGGCCAACAAGGCCATCACAGCGGTGATGCTGCCCAAATATTTGGGGAAAAACTTCATCTGATTCATCAGGCGCTCCTTAGGTAGTTTGAGCCCAAGCTACCGGATTGAAGTGCACGTGCTTATCGGAGTTATGCTGCTTTTGGAGTAGGTGGATTCTGATGCCGGGGCTGCAGTTTAAGGTAAAGTAGGGAAGGCTAATTCCTCTATGAAGGAATTATGCAATTCCTTGGCCTTAATGATTTTCTCCTCGGCTTAATCAGCTGTTCATGCACATCACTCAGACGGAAAAACAAAAGGGCCACCAATAAATTGGCAGCCCTTTTGTTTTAATTGGTGGAGCCGGGGGGAATCGAAACCTCGGTGAATCTTTGTAAATCAATCATTTGCTATATCCTTGTG
>CBFGLF010000160.1:0-3249 GCA_965649545.1 uncultured Methylotenera sp. | reverse complement strand
CTGATCGTCGACCTGATGTACGAAGGCGGCATCGCCAACATGAACTACTCGATCTCCAACAACGCTGAATACGGCGAATACGTCACTGGCCCCAAGGTCATCAACGACGAATCCCGTTGGGCGATGAAGGAAGCACTGGCCAACATCCAGAACGGCGAATATGCCAAGAAGTTCATCCTGGAAGGCCGCACCAACTACCCAGAGATGACGGCGCGTCGTCGTCTGAATGCCGCACACCCGATCGAGCAGGTCGGTGGCAAGTTGCGCGCAATGATGCCTTGGATCAGCAAGAACAAACTGGTCGACCAATCCAAGAACTAAGCTGCTTGTCAGCAACCGCAGTGAGGAGGGGCAAGACGTCTGACGTCCTGCCCCTTCTGTCTTTAATGGCTATAATGCCCCATCATTTCTGAAAGACTCGCGTGTTCAACCGCCTTTTCGTATTGATCCAATACTTGTTACCCAAGCAAGCCATGACGGTATTCGCCGGCAAAGTCGCGAATGCGCGTGGCGGCAGGATCACCCAGCTGATCATCCGCTGGTTCATCGGTCGCTATGGGGTCAACATGCAAGAGGCTGCCGCTACCGATATCGCGAGCTACGCGACATTCAACGATTTTTTCACGCGCGCGCTACGCGTTGACGCAAGGCCCATGGCCGCCACCCCGTTCATCTGCCCAGTGGACGGTGCCATCAGTCAGTTCGGCAAGATCGTTTCTGATCAGATCTTTCAGGCCAAAGGGCATCATTACAGTACCGCGGCTCTGCTGGGCGGCGATCACGCCCTAGCTGATCGATTCAAGGATGGGATATTCGCAACCATCTATCTTAGCCCCAAGGATTATCACCGCATCCATATGCCTTGCGATGGCAGGCTCAAGCGCATGGTTTATGTGCCAGGCGCACTATTCTCCGTGAACCCGGCCACGGCAGCCGGCATTCCCGGATTGTTCGCACGGAATGAGCGCGTGGTGTGCGAATTCGAGTCGGACTTCGGTCCCTGGGTACTGGTGCTGGTCGGTGCGACCATTGTCGGCAGCATGGCGACCGTTTGGCATGGGGTCGTCAACCCGCCGCGCAGCAAGGCGATCAGTACTTGGCAGTACGAAGATCAGGATATCCGGCTAGGCAAAGGCGAGGAAATGGGCAGATTCCTGCTCGGCTCTACCGTCGTCATGCTGTTCCCCAAAGATACGCTCATGTTCGATACAACCTGGCAGGCGGCCAGACCTGTCATGCTAGGTGAGGCAATGAGCAGCATCTGATCCTGCCGCCAGAAATTAAAAAAGGCAGACGCAATCGTCTGCCTTTTTTAATTTTCCTTCATTGATCGCTGATCAGGTGCCGGGGTGGGTATGAGTCGCAGTTTGCGCTTGGCGAGGTTTTTGTCCCCGCTCATGATGCAGGTGGCTGGCAAGCTCATTCAGCGCTAAGCGGTAAACGTCACGTTTGAACTCGATCACATGTTCCATCGGCACCCAGTAATCGCTCCAGCGCCAGGCATCGAACTCCGGATGCTCGCTGGCGCGCAACGATACGTCACAATCGCGGCCGACCATGCGCAAAAGGAACCAGATCTGTTTCTGGCCTTTGTAGCTGCCCCGCCATTCCCGCTTGATCCAGTTGGTGGGGACGTCATAGCGCAACCAGTCACGGGTGCGGCCCAAGATCTTCACATGTTCGGGACGCAAGCCGATCTCTTCCATCAATTCCCGATACATGGCTTGCTCAGGGGACTCACCCTGTTTAATGCCACCTTGCGGAAATTGCCAGGAATGTTCGCGAATACGCTTGCCCCAGAACACCTGATTGCGGGCATTACATAAGATAATCCCTACATTCGGGCGATATCCATCGCGATCTATCATCACAAGAAAACCTGTTAAATTTTATGCAATTTTTTCATACTTCACTGCCGATTGAAAGCCGGATGCACTCCGCTGAAAGAATAGGTCACTGATTCAGCCAATATTGACCGTGGTTATTAACGCCACTTATACTGTCAAGTCAACGAATACGCCTTTCCGCACGTTTCACCTCACACGCACCCTTCATTCTTCAGTCAGCGATCATTGAATACTTTTCTTAAATTTCTGTGCTCATGCCTCTGTGCATTCAGCCTTGCATCAACCAGTTGGGCTGGCAGCTATGCCTATATCACGAATCAAGGCAGTAACGACGTCTCGGTGATCGATACTGCGGCGCATCAAGTCATAGCGACGATCGAGGTCGGCACGGGGCCTGTGGGCGTCGCCACATCTGCATCACTCGGTCAGGTTTTCATCTCAAATGTCGATAGCCAGACGATCTCGGTGATCGACACTGGAACGCAGCAGGTCATTCACGAGATCACCATCCCCGGCTCTCCGGTAGGTCTCGCTCTCTCTCCCGATAGCCAAAAACTTTATGTGGCCGACTGGTTCGCCGACAAGGTGCTTGTAGTGGATACGTCCACGTTAACTGTTCAACAGTCGATCGCTGTAGGCAAAGCGCCCGCCGGTCTGATCGTCAGCCCTGATGGTAAGTCTCTCTATGTCGCCAATCGCGACAGCAACGATGTCGCTGTCATCAGCACATCGAGTATGCAGGTGGAACGCCGCATCGCTGTAGGCTCGCACCCGTTCGGACTCTCGTTATCACGGGATGGCAAAAGTCTCTTTGCCGTGAACGTGCAGGACGATAGCGTCTCCATCATCGATACCCGCACGAGTCAGTCGACAACGGTCAAGGTCGGCGACCACCCCTACTGCGCGACTCCGAGTTTGGATGGGAAGAAACTATTCGTCACGAATACGCAATCGGCCAGCGTCTCGGTGATCGATATCACCGCTAAAAAAGTAGTGAATACGATCGCCGTAGGTGAATACCCCGAGGGAATCAACTATGATGCTGCCTCGGATCGCATTTTCGTCGCCAATTGGTTCGACGATACCGTTTCAGTGATCGACGCCTCAAACAATCAACTAATCGCAAGCGTCAAGACAGGCTCCAAGAGCCGCGCTTTCGGCCAGTTCATTCTCGAGACTGCGCATTGATAAGAGTCCGGCAGGATTCGGTTTTTTGTTTATTTAACAATGGAGAAACTCGCATGAAAAAGTTATTCGCTCTCTTGGCTATCGCACTGATGCCACTGACCGCCGCAGCTCATGGCCCGTCCCCTCAAAAGGTCGAGAAGTCCGTCACTATCAAGGCTGAACCGGCGAAAGTATGGGCGCTCGTGAAAGATTTCGGCAATATGCAAAAGTGGCA
>CBFGLF010000159.1:0-3267 GCA_965649545.1 uncultured Methylotenera sp. | reverse complement strand
GGCACATGCGCTCAGCATCAATGCCGCCGTCAACAAGAGGATGTTCGATCTATTCATGGTTCTCCGCTTTGAATGGCAGGCGCACACTGAAATGCGCGCCGTGGTCTGAAGGAAGCAGACGAATCTCGCCGCCGTGGGCATCTGCATATTCTTTTGCGATCGAAAGGCCAAGGCCGCTACCGCTGACCAGGCTCTCATAGACACCATCGCCTTGGTAGAAGGGGTCGAAGAGTCTTGCCTTGTCTTTCGCTAATACCCCTGGCCCACCGTCATGGACTTCGATGAAGATGTTCTGCCCGTCCTGGTAGGCACGGATCACGATGGCGCCGGACACCGGCGTGAACTTGATCGCATTGGAGATCAGGTTATCGATGATGGTTTGCACCTTCTCATGGTCACCGAACAATTGTAACGCATTGAATTCACGCTGGATCCGAATCTGTTTCGTACTCAAGGTGAGGGCATAGTTGCCGAGGATATCGTTGATCAGGTGATCGATCTGGATCCGTTCGACTTTCAATTGGGGCTTCTGAAACTGGACCGCACTGTAGCTCAACAAGTTCTCGATCATCTTCTGCAGCCTGAGACTGCTCTCGCGCAGAATGCCTGCGATCTCCTTCTGTTGCTGATTGAGCGAGCCGCCCACTTCGTCGCTCAACAGTTCGCTGCCTTCACGGATGGCAGTGAGCGGCGTCTTCAATTCATGCGAGACATGGCGCAGGAAGAGTTGCTTCTGCTTATCCACCGCGTTGAGCTGGGAACGTAGCCAGTCCAGGCGCTCACCCAGAGTGCGCAAGTCGCCCGGTCCATCGATGCTGATCGGTTCGGCGTAATTACCTTCCCCCAGCCGTCGGATGGCGATGTCCATGCGCTTGATGGGTTGTGCTACCAGGAAGGTGATGGCGATCGCGACGAGAAAGGCCACGGGGACCAGCGTCAGCGTCTGCCAAAGCAGCATCTTCTGGGTCCGGGCGGCGGTTTCGGCCAGTACCGCAGCCTCGCGGTCGATGATCCGGTTGTTCTCGGCCAGCAGGTTCTCGGCTTCGCCCGACAGGCTGATGAAGCCGCCGATGATCTCCTGCGGAGAGTGGGTGGAGCGCGATTCCGGGACAGACGCCGTGATCTGGTCGTAAAGGATGCGTTCGCGCTTGGCGAGGCTGTTCAGCACATCCCGCTGGCTCTTGGTCATGGGCATGGCATGCAGCTCGTTGAGCGCAGCTGTGAATTTCTCGTGGGCAGTGTTGTAGTTCTCCAGCAGCAGCACGTCGTTGAGCACGAAATACTGACGCGCGCTACGCTCCATGAGCGTGATCTGCTCGACCAGCAAACGGCTGGAGCGGGTGGTCTGGGTCGCTTGCGTCACCGTGTCGCGGCTCTTGTCGGCCAGCCGGTCGAGGTAGACCGCGGCGTTACCGAAGGCGAACAGCAACGGCAGCATCGCGAGTGCGAAGCCGATGAGCAGTAACTTCAGGAATGATTTCGGGTAGACAATCTGCAAGCCGCTAATCCCTTGGCGTCAGTATAATGTGGGGCATGTCTAAACTCTCCCTTATCGCCGCTGTTGCGCAGAACGGTGTCATCGGTCTGGATAACACCTTGCCTTGGCACTTGCCGGAAGATCTGAAACGTTTTCGTGCATTGACGACCGGCCATCATATTATCATGGGCCGCAAAACCTACGAGTCCTTGAACCGACTGTTGCCGGATCGCACCACGGTGATCGTCACACGCAATCCGGATTACGCTGTCGAAGGTGCCTTGATCGCCCATTCGCTGGAAGACGCGATCGCCCAGTCGAGCGACGATCCGGAGGTCTTTCTGATCGGTGGCGCCGAACTCTATCGGGATGGCCTGAAGTTAGCCGATACCTTGCACATCACCGAAGTGCATCAAGAGGTGGATGGCGACGCCTACTTCCCGCAGTGGGACCGCCAACAATGGCGTGAGGTCTCACGTGAACGCCATACCAGCATCAAGGGCTTGCCTTTCAGCTACGTGACTTACCAGCGGGCCTGATCCAACCGGACCTGGCCGATCCGTCTATTGGGCCACACAGTCCACGAAGTAGTGGGCCTTGCCGTCGACGACTTCTTTCACCAGCCCGTGCACATCGGTTTCGAACCCGGGGAAACGCTCGTTGAAATCGCGGGCGAAACTTAGGTAATTGACGATGATCTTGTTGAATCGCTCACCCGGGATCAGCAAGGGGATGCCCGGCGGGTAAGGGGTCAGCAGCACGGCGGTGATGCGGTCTTCCAGTTCGTCGATCTGCACGCGGTCGATGTTGCGGTGCGCCATCTTGGCGAACGCGTCGGTCGGTTTCATGGCCGGCACCATATCCGACAGGTACATCTCCGTCGTCAGGCGCGCGACGTCATTGGCCTTGTAGACTTCGTGGATCTGCGTACACAGGTCCTTGAGGCCGATGCGCTCGTAGCGCGGCTGCTTGGCGACGAATTCCGGCAATACCTTCCATAGCGGCTGGTTCTTGTCGTAGTCGTCCTTGAACTGCTGCAAGGCGGCGACCATGGTGTTCCAGCGGCCCTTGGTGATGCCGATGGTGAACATGATGAAGAACGAGTAGAGGCCGGTCTTTTCGACGATGACGCCATGTTCGGCCAGGTACTTGGTGACGATAGCCGCGGGGATGCCGCAATCGTCGGAGAAATCGCCGTCGACATCGAGCCCCGGGGTGATGATGGTGGCCTTGATCGGGTCCAGCATGTTGAAGCCGGGCGCCAGGTTGCCGAAACCGTGCCAGCGCTCGCCGGCCTTCAGCATCCAGGCTTCGCGTTCTTCGATGCCTTCCTCGGAGAGGTCGTCAGGCCCCCAGACCTTGAACCACCAGTCGGCACCCCATTCCTCATCCACTTTGCGCATGGCGCGGCGGAAATCCAGGGCTTCCTTCAACGATTCTTCGACCAGTGCGGTACCGCCGGGGGCTTCCATCATGGCCGCAGCCACGTCGCACGAGGCGATGATGGAGTACTGCGGACTGGTGGAGGTGTGCATGAGATAGGACTCGTTGAACACATCGCGGTCGAGCTGGATGTCCTGTGCGTCCTGCACCAGGATCTGCGAAGCCTGGCTGAGGCCGGCCAGCAGCTTGTGCGTGGATTGCGTCGAGAAGATCATCGATTCCTTGCAGCGCGGACGGTCGGCGCCGATGGCATGGTAATCGCCGTAGAAATCGTGGAACGTCGCGTGCGGCAGCCAGGCTTCGTCGAAATGCAGGGTATCGATCTTGCCGTCCAGCATCTCCTTGAT
>CBFGLF010000158.1:0-3385 GCA_965649545.1 uncultured Methylotenera sp. | reverse complement strand
CCGACCATGCAGGCGGCCCTCGAAAAGCGCATCGAGCTGGAGGCCCAGTTGCGCGTGGCCTTACAGCACAAGCAGCTGCAGCTGTGTTACCAGGTGCAGGTGAATGAGGACAAGCGCATCTTCGGCGCCGAGATCCTGTTGCGCTGGGACCACCCCCGCTACGGCATGATGCTGCCTTCCGAATTCATCCCGGTGGCTGAGGAGAGTGGGCTCATCATTCCGATCGGGCACTGGGTACTCAAGAGTGCCTGCGAGCAGATCAAGCTGTGGCATACGAAGATGAAAGCGGAGGATATCCAGTTGGCAGTCAACGTCAGTGCGCGCCAGTTCCGCCATCCGGATTTCGTTAGTGAGGTCAGCGGCTTGCTCGCCGAGACCGGTGCCGACCCCAATCTGCTCAAGCTGGAGCTGACCGAGAGCGTCGTGCTGGATAACATCGACGATGCCGTACAGAAGATGAACGCCCTGCGCCAGTTGGGCGTGCGATTCTCCATGGACGATTTCGGGACCGGCTATTCCTCGCTGGCCTACCTGAAACTGCTGCCGCTGAGCCAGGTGAAGATCGACCAGTCCTTCGTGCGGGACATCGCCATCGACCCGAACGACGCGGCCATCGTCAAGACCATCATCGGCATGAGCCAATCCCTGGGGCTGGACGTCATCGCCGAAGGCGTGGAGAAGGAAGCGCAGTTCGAGCTGCTCAAGGACTACGGCTGCAGGAAATTCCAGGGCTATCTCTTCAGCAAACCGCTGGTGCTGGAGAGCATGGAAAGATTGCTCGATGAAAACAAGCTTTCGTTTGTCGAAGTTTCCAGCGAAAATAACGGTTTAACCTAATCCTTTGCTTTATCCGCATCGTCAGGGATGCATCTGCCATGTCTCTTTTAATGATTGATAACTACGATTCCTTCACCTACAACCTGGTGCAATATCTGGGCGAGTTGGGGCAGGATGTCCTGGTCTACCGCAACGATGAGATCGACCTCGATCAGGTGGCGGCCCTAAAGCCTCGCCACATCGTGATCTCCCCTGGACCATGCACGCCGAATGAGGCCGGGATATCGGTACCGCTGATCAAGGCATTCGCCGGCAAGATCCCGATGCTGGGCGTGTGCCTCGGTCATCAGAGCATCGGTCAGGCCTTCGGCGGTAATATCATCCACGCCAAACAACTCATGCATGGCAAGACTTCGCTCATCCACCACAAGGATGAAGGGGTATTCAAGGGCTTGCCCAACCCCTACACCGCGACCCGCTACCATTCGCTAGTGATCGAACGCGAGACCATCCCGGACTGTCTGGAGATCACGGCCTGGACCGAGGACGGCGAGATCATGGGGGTGCGGCACAAGACCATGCCGATCGAAGGTGTGCAGTTCCATCCGGAATCCATCCTCACCGAATATGGCCACGAGCTGCTCGACAATTTCCTGAAGGCTTACTGATGGTCGCGTTCAAGGATGTGCTGCAGCAGTTGCTGAACCGCCAGGATCTGACCCATGCCCAGATGCTGGATATCATGCGTCAGGTGATGCAGGGCGAACTCACCCAGGCGCAGATCGCCGGTTTGCTCATCGGCTTGCGCATGAAGGGCGAGACCGTCGAAGAGATCAGTGCCGCGGCGCAGGTGATGCGCGAACTGTCGACCAAGGTCGAGATCCGGGATACCGCTCATCTGGTCGATACCTGCGGGACCGGTGGCGATGGCATCCAGACCTTCAATGTTTCCACCGTCAGCGCTTTCGTTGCGGCGGCGGCGGGAGCGAAGGTGGCCAAGCATGGCGGCCGTTCGGTGTCCTCCACCTGTGGCAGCGCCGACGTGCTGGAAGCGCTCGGCGTCAGTGTGAACCTCTCACCGCGACAAGTGGCGGACGCAGTCGACCGGATCGGTATCGGCTTCATGTTCGCACCCAACCATCACAGCGCCATGAAACATGCCGCGCCCGTGCGACGTGAGCTGGGTGTACGCACCCTGTTCAACCTGCTGGGTCCGATGACCAATCCTGCCGGTGCCAAGCGGCAGGTGATGGGGGTGTTCCACAAGGACCTCACGGGACTGCTGGCGCGCGTACTGCAACGCCTGGGTAGTGAACATGTGATGGTGGTGCACGGCGCCGACGGCATGGACGAGATCTCCTTCACGGGCGATACCTATGTGGCGGAACTGAAGGATGGCGAAGTGCGTGAATACGTGATCAATCCGGCCCGCTTCGGCATGCCGGTGCAAGAGGTGCAAACCATCCGCATCAAGGACGCGGCCGAATCCAAAGCCATGGTCTTGGCAGTGCTGGCCGGCAAGACGGGGCCGGCGCGTGACATCGTATTGCTCAATGCCGGTGCTGCGATCTATGTCTCCGGCGTGGCGGACTCGATCGAAGCCGGCATCGCCAAGGCCGCAGACGTGATCGACACAGGTGCCGCGATGAAAAAACTGGATCAGTTGAAAGCGATCGTCGCCGACGCATGATCAAGCTATTGCTGATCGTCGTGATCGCCGTCGTTTACACGGCGATCCAGTATCCGTCTTCCGAGGTCGCGCAACTACCCAAGCAGGCGGTCGCTGCCGCTGCGTTATCAGAACAGGCCGCGGCTGGCGAGCAGGCGATCCGGCAGGCTTTCGAAGGCAAGCTCAGCGACCTTCAGGTCACGGGCAAAGGCACAGTGACCAAAGTATTACCGGACGATGAGAACGGTGCACGGCATCAGCGGTTCATCTTGCAGCTGCCGGTCGGGATCACCGTGCTGGTGGCCCATAACATCGACCTAGCGCCACGCATCCCGGATCTCAAGGTGGGGGATGTGGTGGCGTTCAACGGCGAATATGAATGGAACAGCAAGGGCGGGATCATCCACTGGACACATCATGATCCGCGTGGGCAACATGAAGCTGGCTGGTTACGCCATGAGGGCGCGACTTACCAATGAATCACCATTAGAAAGTAACAGGAACGATGTCGGATATTCTGAACAAGATACTGAGCGTGAAGCAGGCTGAAGTGAAAGCCGCCATGGCGGAAAAGCCTCTGGTAATGCTACAGCGCGAGGCGATGGCGATGCCGCCGGCACGCGATTTCGTCGGCGCCATCCGTAGCAAGATCGCTGCCGAGAAGCCCGCTGTCATCGCCGAGATCAAGAAAGCCAGCCCTTCCAAGGGCGTGATCCGCGAGGACTTCCGTCCGGCGGATATCGCGGCAAGCTATGCCGCCCATGGCGCTGCCTGCCTGTCCGTGCTGACAGACGAGCAGTTCTTCCTGGGCAGCCCAGTCTATCTTAAGCAGGCACGTGCGGCCTGTGATATCCCGGTACTGCGAAAGGACTTCATGATCGAGGCGTATCAGGTCTATGAGGCGCGCGCCATGGGCGCGGACTGTATCTTGCTGATCGC
>CBFGLF010000157.1:0-3555 GCA_965649545.1 uncultured Methylotenera sp. | reverse complement strand
CGCGGCTTCGTCAAAGAGGACGACCTGGAACATGCGGGCACCGATCTGCCGGAACGGCCGATCAGTGAACATCCCAATTACGTCACGCCAGCGGGACTGCAACAGCTGCAAGCGCAGGAATCGGTCCTGGAGAAAGAGCGTCAGCAGTTAGCGCCGCTGAAGGATGACCCGGTCGCGCAGCAGCGTCTCGCGATGGTCGAGCGTGATCTGCGCTACCTGCAGGCCAGACTGGAATCCGCTCTGCTGGTCGATCCTGCGCAGCAATCCGGTGAGCAGGTACTGTTCGGCGCCAAGGTCACGGTAGAAGACGAGAACGGCGATCGCCATGTATTCATGATCGTCGGCGAGGACGAGGCGGATATCGCCGCCAACAAGGTCAGCTGGGTCTCGCCGCTCGCCAAGTCCTTGCTGGGGCACAAGATCGGCGATAGCGTGACCTGGCTGCGGCCAGCAGGCAACCAGACGCTGGAAATCACTGAGATCGATTATTAAGGAGTCAAACCATGAACGTCAGCACCGCCATCGAAACCCGCCGTTCCATCAAGGCCTTTGATGCCGACCATCGCATGAGCCAGACCGAGATCGACAGGCTCATGTCGCTGGCCATGCTCTCGCCCACCGCGTTCAACATCCAGAACTGGCGTTTCGTGGTCCTGCAGGACCCGGCACTACGCCAGCAAGTACGTGCGGTCAGTTGGGATCAGGCGCAAGTGACCGATGCCTCCATCCTGGTGGTGCTGGTCGCCGACCTCAAATCCTGGGAGAAGCAGCCTCAGCGTTACTGGAAGGACGCGCCAAAGCCGGTACAGGATTTTCTCGTGCCCGCGATCGATCTCTATTACCGGGATAAGGAACAGGTGCAGCGTGACGAAGGCATGCGATCCTGCGGCATGGCAGCCATGACGCTGATGCTCGCGGCAAAAGAGATGGGCTATGACTCCTGCCCGATGGATGGCTTCGATTTCGATGCCGTCGCCAAATTGCTCAACCTGCCTGCAGACCATACGCCGGCCATGTTCGTCGCTATCGGCAAAGGTATCAAGGAAGCCTGGCCACGCGGCGGTCAATTACCCATGAACGAAGTCGTGATCTACGACGGTTTCAAATAAACCATTTAGGAAATCCAATTGCTTATCAGTAACAACATCACCATGCAGTTCGGTGCAAAGCCCTTGTTCGAGAACGTCTCGGTCAAGTTCGGCGACGGCAACCGTTACGGCCTTATCGGCGCCAACGGTTGCGGCAAGTCCACTTACATGAAGATCCTGGCAGGCGTACTCGAGCCCACCTCGGGGAATATCTCGCTGGATAGCAACGAACGCATGGCGTTTCTGCGCCAGGACCAGTTCGCCTATGAAGATCAACGCGTGATCGACGTGGTGATGATGGGCCATGAGCAGATGTGGAAAGCCAGCGTCGAGAAGGACGCCATCTACATGAACCCGGAGGCGACCGAAGACGATTACATGCGGGCCGCTGAACTGGAAGGCGTATTCGCCGAATATGACGGCTATACCGCCGAAGCGCGTGCCGGCGAGCTGTTGCTGGGTGTCGGTATCCCGATCGAACAGCACACCGGACTGATGAGCGCCGTCGCGCCGGGCTGGAAACTGCGCGTACTGCTGGTACAGGCCCTGTTCGCCAACCCTGACATCCTGCTGCTGGACGAACCGACCAACAACCTCGACATCAATACCATCCGCTGGCTGGAAGATGTACTGAACAACCGTGACTGCACGATGATCATCATCTCGCACGATCGCCACTTCCTGAACCAGGTCTGCACCCATACCTGCGACATGGACTATGGCAAGTTGACCATCTATCCGGGCAACTATGACGATTACATGGAGGCGTCGACCCAGGCCCGCGCCCAACAAGCCAAGGATAACGCCAAGGCCAAGCAGCAGATCGCCGATCTGCAGGAATTCGTGCGTCGCTTCTCGGCCAATGCGTCGAAGGCCAAACAGGCCACCAGCCGCGCCAAGCAGATCGATAAGATCAAGGTCGAGGAGTTCAAGCCCTCCAGCCGCCAGTATCCATTCATCCGCTTCGAATACGACGACCGCGAGAAACTGCATCGCCAGGCTGTGGTCATCGAGAAGCTGAGCCATGGTTTCGATAAGCCGCTGTTCAACGATTTCAATCTGCAGGTCGAGGCCGGTGAGAAGGTCGCCATCATCGGTGAGAACGGCATCGGCAAGACCACCCTGCTACGCTGTATCGCGGGCGATCTGAAGCCCAATCACGGCACGGTCAAATGGGCCGAGAAAGCCAAGCTCGGTTATTTCGCGCAAGACCATGAATACGAGTTCGAGAACGGCGACAACCTGTTCGAATGGATGACGCAGTACACGCAGGCCGGTGATGATGACCAGGCAGTCAGAAGCATGCTCGGCAGGTTGCTGTTCTCGGGCGAGGACACCAAGAAATCGGTCAAGGTGCTGTCCGGTGGTGAAAAAGGCCGCATGCTCTACGGCAAGCTCATGCTGGGACGTACCAATGTGCTGCTGATGGATGAACCGACCAACCACATGGACATGGAATCGATCGAGGCCCTGAATACGGCGCTGGATAAATACAAAGGCACGCTGTTCTTCGTCAGCCACGATCGTGAGTTCGTCAGTTCGATCGCCACGCGCATCCTGGAGATCAAGCCGGATCGCATCATCGACTTCAGCGGCAATTACGAGGATTACCTGGCTAGCCAGGGGATAGACTAAACACCTGCGGTATCGGCGGCGATGCTGGCCATGCGGCTACGTATCGTCGCGATCACCAGGATCCCGATCACCAGCAACCCCACCACAATCACCCAGATGAGGCCCTGCTCTCTAGTAGCATTGGTTTGATTCGGGTGCATGACGAATTCCCAGTTCCGCTCAGCGACGATCAAACTCACCACGGAACCTGACTTGGCGATGCGGTATTCTGTGGCCGCCTCTTCTGCGCTCAATTGGCTGTGTTTGCTTGGTAGATAGGCCAGCAGTTGATGCATCTTGTTGGTGTTGTCGAACAGCAGGACGTCAATCCCCCTTTGTGTGACCTTCTGCCGCATGGCGTTCACCAAACTATCCAGCGTGACCACCCCCGTCACATAACCGACCAAATGCGACGGGTCTGGGACCGCCGTACCTGAGGATTGGCGATCGAACACCGGGACATAGATCAGCATCCGATTGCCATAGGGCGCCACATCGCTGACCGCTGTCGCCACCGGCCTACCCCGCTCCAGAGCAGTATGCATGGCCCAGCGGTCGTTGGTACGGCTAAAGACATCGAGCCCTAAACGGTCGTCCCTCTGCGGGTAGATGTAAAAGAGCGGGAAATACTGGTCGCGCTTGCGAGATTTCAAAAGTTCGTTGGACCTGCTTCCTTGTTCCTTGAGATCGAAATCTTTCAGGCCTTGCTCACGTGCCAGGTGGATGAACGCCTCACGACGGTCGTCCGTGACTTTTGGGGACCATCGCAGCTCCTTGACGATGGGGCTGGTACGTAGAGCATTGGCGGCAAAGCTCTGGAATTCTTCGCGGTCGACCGATTGACTCGCATAGA
>CBFGLF010000156.1:0-3567 GCA_965649545.1 uncultured Methylotenera sp. | reverse complement strand
TAGATGCACCACTTGTCGCCGGTGTTGTGATGCGTGGCGCGGCGGATACGGTAGATGGCCGGGTCGCGCATGTTGATGTTGGGCGAAGCCATGTCGATCTTGGCGCGCAGGATCATGCTGCCGTCCGGATGCTTGCCATCGCGCATCTCGCGGAACATCGCGAGGTTCTCGGCCGGCGTGCGGTTGCGGTAGGGCGAATCCTTGCCCGGCTCCGTCAGCGTGCCGCGGTTGGCGCGCATCTCGTCGGCGGTCTGCTGATCGACGTAGGCATGACCGGATTCGATCAGGTATTCCGCGGCGCGGTACATGAAATCGAAATAATTGCTGGCGTAGTAAAGATGCGAGCAATCGTTGGCATCCCAGCTGAAGCCCAGCCATTTCACCGAGTCGGTGATGCTGTCGACGTATTCCTGTTCTTCCTTCTCCGGGTTGGTGTCGTCGAACCGCATGTGGCAGACACCGCCGTAATCGCGCGCCAGGCCGAAGTTGAGGCAGATGGATTTGGCGTGGCCGATATGCAGGTAGCCGTTGGGCTCCGGCGGGAAGCGCGTGCGGATCTTCGCGGGGTCCGGCTGGCCTGTCGCCTGATGTGCCGCATCACCCGGGCTACCCGCCCATTTGCGGGCTTTGTAGGTGCCTTGTTCGATATCGCGTTCGACGATGTTGCGGATGAAATTGGCGGCGGGTGCGACAGGTGTTTTTTCTGCTGACATGAGAATGACTTAAGTTGATTTGCCGCTATTTTACACTGTGGCGGTCAGCAGGCGCGATGCTAATATAGGCCCTGAATCCCTATGAACAACCTGACTTTCCCAATCTTGCGTTTGCTGGCCGATGGCCGTTTCCAATCCGGTGAGGATATCGCCCGCCATTTTGGCGTGACGCGGGCCACGGTGTGGAACGCCATCCAGGAAGCGGAGGCCCTCGGTGTCGAGATCTTCTCGGTGCGCGGCCGGGGTTACCGCTTGCCGCAGCCGATCAAATTGCTGGAATACGAGAGCGTGCTGCACGCCATCGGCGATCAGCGCGCCTGGTTCACGCTGGAACTGCACGACCATCTGGAATCGACCAATAGCTACCTGATGAAGAAGGCGGCAGCTGGGGCACCGCATGCCACCTGCGTCGCGGCATCGCTGCAGACCAAGGGGCGTGGACGGCGTGGGCGTAGCTGGCAATCCGGTCTCGGCGCGAGCCTCACGTTCTCGTTGCTCTGGCGCTTCCAGTCTGGCGCCTCCGCGCTCTCCGGTTTGAGCCTCGCGGTGGGGGTCGCCCTGATGCGCGCCTTGCACGACATGGGCATCAAGCACGCGCAACTCAAGTGGCCGAACGACATCCTGTGCGACTACCGCAAGCTCGCCGGCATCCTCATCGAACTGCAGGGCGACATGGAAGGGCCGAGCGCGGCGGTGATCGGTATCGGCATCAACCTCCATCTGCCCGAGCATGTGCAAAAGCACATCGACCAGGCGGCGGTGGACATCCACAGTTTGGCGCGTCAGCCCATCGACCCCAGTGCCCTGCTCGGGACATTGCTGAAGCACTTGGCGCAAGTGCTCAACGAATTCGAGAATCAGGGTTTCGAACAGCTCCGCGAAGAATGGCAAAGGCACCATGCCTACCAGGACCAGCAAGTCCGTATGCTGCTGCCGGATGGTCGCGAGATGCTGGGCGTGGTCAATGGCATCGCACCGGACGGCGTATTGCTCGTGGAGACCGCTAACGGTGTGCAGCGCTTTTCTGCAGGCGAGATCAGTTTGCGAGGCGTGCATCCATGAGTGATACGCATCTGCCATCCCGCGTGACGCTGGCGATCGACGTCGGCAATACCCGCACCAAGTGGGGCGTGTTCGATGCCGCCGGCGAACTGAAGGCGCATGGCGTCGTGGCTACGGACGCGTTGACCGGTTTGCAGGCTTCACCGGCCTGGGCAGCCTGCCAACGGGCGGTGATCTCCAATGTCGCCGGCGACCCGGCGAAGTCCGCGTTGGGCCGCACGCTGGCGACGATGGAGGTGCAGTTCATCAAGGCGACAGCGGCCGCATGCGGCGTGAAGAATCGCTACCGTCATCCGGCGCAGCTCGGGACGGATCGCTGGGCAGCGGTGATCGCCGCCTGGCATCATTACCATGAACCCTGCATCGTCGTCAGCGCAGGCACCGCCGTGACCATCGATGCTCTGGGTCGCGATACGGAAACGGGCGGGGGTGAATTCCTTGGCGGCTACATCCTGCCCGGCTTGAGACTCATGCAGCAGAGCATCATCGATAAAGCGCCCGGCGTAGAGGCTAGCGATGGACGTTTACAGGATTACCCGGACAATACCGCGGACGCGCTTTACACAGGGAGTCTCACCGCGATCGCGGGCGCGGTGCGTGCGTTGTCGGAACAATTGGGACGCGGCCAAGGCGTCCTGCCCAGGATCGTCATCGCCGGCGGGGACGCAGAAGCCATCTACGAAATATTGTCGCAGGATGCGGCGTTGGCCAATCGTCTGGCAATCGCCGATAATCTGGTGCTGCAAGGCTTATTGATACTGGAAAGCGAGATTCGATGAAACTGATGGTCTGGGTGCTGGTACTGCTCAATGCACTGCTGTTCGCCTACTTCACGCTGCCGATACACGACACCAAAGTGAACTTGGTGAGCCATAAGCCGCTCGAACCTGAGAAGATCAAGTTGCTGACGGAAGCAGAAGTGAAGGCCATGCCGCGAAAAGCAGAGGATGCACCGGAAGCGCAAACCGTTGCCGCAGCGCCGCCTCCGCAGTTCGCCTGCTACGAATGGGGTAGCTTCTCGGCGAATAGCCTGCCACGCGCGCGGAACATCCTGACCAAGTTCTCGGTGGAATTCACGGCCAAGCAACAGAACACGCAGGAGGCGACCCGCTGGTGGGTCTATATCCCACGCCAGCCTTCCTTGCAGGCGGCCCAGGCCAAGGTGGCCGAGCTGAAGTCGCTGGGTGTGGAAGAGTTTTTTGTGGTGCAGGAACCACAGTGGAAGCACGCTATTTCGTTCGGAGTCTTTAAGGATGAGCAATTAGCGACTAAACTGCTGGAAGAGCTCAGAGCAAAAGGTGTCGTATCTGCTGTGAAGGGCGTCAGGAATCAGGAAAAAGGTCAGGCCAGCTTGCTGATCAACAAGATGTCATCCGACATCGCCGTTGAGATCGATCGATTGAAACCGGATTTTCCGGGTAGCGAACTCAAACAAGTCAGTTGCCAATAAGAAAGGGTACATCATGAGTTTCTTTGGGAATATTCTGAAAAAAGTAGCGCTCGCCGTGGCCGTCGTCGCCGGTAAGAAAGTCCTGGCCAAAGTGATGGATAACAACGCCAAGCCAGCCAGCAAATCCTCTGCAGCCAGCAAGCCCGCTGCCGCCAAGAAACCTGCAGCGAAACCAGCTGCCAAGAAGCCGGCCGCCAAACCCAAGGCAGCCGCTAAACCAGCCGCTGCGGCCAAGCCAAAGACGGCTGCTGCAAAACCCGCAGCCGCCAAGAAACCGGCTGCCAAGAAGCCTGCAGCAAAACCGAAAGCCGCTGCTAAGCCCAAAGCGGCAGCCAAGCCAGC
>CBFGLF010000155.1:0-3573 GCA_965649545.1 uncultured Methylotenera sp. | reverse complement strand
TCGAGCAGATAGGCGATGTCCAGCGTCTTGCCGCACAAAGGCAAGAACACGCGTGCGTCAGGCTGCAGTCGCAAGTCATCCAGATGCCGTACAAGTAAGGGGTTGGCCTGCGCTTGATGGAATCCGATATCCCCGCGTTGCCATTTTTGATGCCAGAAGTGCGCTTCCATGGAGGCTCCTATTGCGTGTCTTTCAATCGCCTGATCGTCGATCGTTTGTGTCTATCGGAATAACCAGGCCCGGACGAGTCTGGTATACCGCGGCATGACGACATAGACCATCAGGAATACCAGCGTCGCAGTGACTAACAGCATATCGGTGGCATGGTGTTCCGGTATACGCAGCCATCTGAGTAAGGGGATCAACACCATTGGCACACCGATCACCAGCGGATAAATGGCGGACCAGGTGATGAGGAATTGCTTCCAGCGTACCGGCACTCTGGATTTCTCGCCTTCCTTGACGAACCAGAAATCCAGCCCACTTTTGATGTGATAGGTGTCGTTACCGATCAGCAAGCCTTGCACCTCAGCGATCAGACGTTTACGGTCCTCGGACTCCATCCACTGTTTGAGATGATGCTCGGTGTCATAGCGCATGAAGATCGAATAAGTGTCCGACAAGCCGGGGATGGGGCGGATGATGTGATGATCCAACAAACCTTTAGAGGCTTTGCAAAGAGAACCGATCACCTTCAACCATTGCTCGTATTGCGCGCGGCTAGCTTCGCTCACGCGGTGCGTGATCACGACGCTGGCGCCATGCTCTGTGATTTGCTCAGGGGTATCTTGATTCATGAACGACATTGTCCTCACAGGGTTGGATTTGAAGAGCTGCATTTTGCCTTACGTCTGGGATGTGTCGTCAAATCGGGAGTGCAAGGCCTCGCGCGCGACATCGATGAAAGCCCTTAACTTGGGCGGCATGAATCGTTGCCTCGGATAGACCAGATGCACGGGGTCCGCCTTGCCTTCCCAGCCGGGGAGCACATGCTCCAACTCCCCTGTCAGCAGTTCTGGCTTGCAGATAAAGGTCGGCAACAAAGCGACGCCCTGACCATTCAGTGCCATCGTCCTCACGACACCGATGCTATTGGCCATCGCTCGCCCTGGGAGCGGCACAGTAATGGTATTCGGCCCATTGCTGAGATTCCAGCTATCGCGTCCCATGGGGGTGAACTGCAGGCATTGATGGTGATGTAACTGTTGCGGTTCTTCCAGTGGGGCACTCGCTTCGAGATAGCGACGGCTGGCGAACATCGCCCAACGGATGGTACCGAGAGATTTCGCGATCAAACTGGAATCACGTAGCTCGCCCGTGCGGATCGCGACATCCACGCCATCGGCGATCAGATCGATATACCGGTCGGTTAGCAGCAGTTCGACCTCCAGCGCAGGATACTCACGCTGCGTGCGCTCGATCAAACCCGCCAACAGGTTATCGCCCAGATCGGCCGGGGCGGTCACCTTGAGCCTGCCTTGTGGCTGCTGGCGTGCTTCATCGAGGGCTGCTTCTGCTTCGAGCATGTAACTGAGGCCCAGCGACGCATGATGAAAATATGCCTGACCCGCATCCGTCACATGCAGTTTTCGGGTAGTCCGCTGAAGTAGCGTGACACCCAGCCTCTTCTCAAGACGGGCGACACGGGTACTGACGGTCG
This sequence comes from uncultured Methylotenera sp., assembly GCA_965649545.1. GTDB lineage: Bacteria > Pseudomonadota > Gammaproteobacteria > Burkholderiales > Methylophilaceae > CABHOJ01. The sequence goes on along the minus strand of CBFGLF010000155.1, from coordinate 1,913 downwards.
AGGTCGGCAAACCCAATTGCCTAGCGGCAGCGCTAAAACTGCCGGCCTGCACGACTTTCACGAATACAGCTGCTTCATTGAGGTCCACAACTATCCCATTTAATGAAAAGTGATTTCACATTTAACCATCTAGTTGGTTAATCCATCAATGCCTATAGTGGGAACCATCGAAACACGCATTGCACATCACGAAAGGAATACATCATGAAAAAACTGGCCTTCATCAAACGAAGTAATGGCAAACATTGGGTGGGCGATGGCTTTCCCGTTCAGAACATCTTCTCTTATCGTGACATCCATCAGGAGATGTCGCCGTTCCTGCTGATGGATTATGCCGGTCCGGCCCGCTTCGAGCCGACCGAACAACGTCGGGGTGTCGGCCAGCATCCGCACCGTGGTTTTGAGACCGTGACCATCGTCTATGACGGCCAAGTCTCCCATCACGATTCCACCAACGCAGGGGGCACCATTGGCCCTGGAGAGGTGCAATGGATGACAGCGGGCGCCGGCATCGTCCATGAGGAGTATCACGGGGACGATTATGCAAGGACTGGAGGTCCTTTCGAGATGATCCAGCTCTGGGTCAATCTGCCGTCAGAACACAAGATGACCAGGCCAGGGTATCAGGGCATCACACGTTCGATGATCCCTGAAGTACAACTGCCTGAGGATGGGGGTAAGGTGCGCGTCATCGCTGGGGAGTATGCCGGTCAAAAAGGTCCGGCGCATACCTACAGCCCCATGAACGTGTGGGATGTGCGACTCAATGCCGGCAGTCGGGTGGCATTCAACTTACCAGAAGGCCACACCACCGCGGTATTCGTCTTGCAGGGTGCAGTCGGCACTGGCGATGTCCACACCATCCGCCCGTCCGAACTGGCCGTGATGCAACGCGAAGGTAGCGAGCTGGTGCTGGAGGCACAGCAGGATTCAGTCGTGTTGTTATTGAATGGCGCTCCGCTCAACGAGCCAGTTGTCGGACACGGCCCGTTCGTCATGAACACCATGGAGGAGATCCATCAGGCCATCGATGATTACAACGAAGGTCGTTTTGCCTTGGCAGGCGATTGAAAGATCACCTTATTTCGGATGTTGAACCTGGCTTTTTTGATTAACTTTGAAAGGAATTACCATGAACAAACCCTATGTACGTCTCGACCGCGATAACGCCGCTGTATTGTTGGTGGACCACCAGGCCGGCCTGATGTCTTTGGTCCGGGACATCGAACCGGACCGTTTCAAGAACAATGTGCTGGCCCTTGCTGATTCAGCGAAGTATTTCAATCTGCCGACCATCCTGACCACGAGCTTCGAGAATGGCCCTAACGGTCCGCTGATGCCGGAATTGAAGGCGATGTTCCCGGATGCACCCTACATCGCACGCCCAGGTCAGATCAATGCCTGGGATAACGCAGACTTCGTCGAGGCGATCAAGGCGACGGGCAAAAAGCAGCTCATTCTGGCTGGTGTCGTGACCGAGGTCTGCGTCGCTTTCGTTGCACTGGCCGCGATTGAGGAGGGGTTCGAGGTGTTCATCGTTGCGGACGCTTCCGGCACATTCAACGAGATGACCCGGGATGCCGCCTGGCAACGCATGGCAGCTGCAGGCGTCCATTTCATGACCTGGTTCGGTGTCGCTTGCGAATTGCATCGTGACTGGCGTCGGGATATCGAGGGTCTGGCGACCTTGCTGTCCAACCATATCCCGGATTACCGTAACCTGATCACGTCCTATGATGCGATGAATGCAAAGTCATAGAATGCGCTGACAGAATGATTCTGCGTTGTGGTTAAATCCATGGGGGCTTCGGCCCCTATGGGTTTATGTGACCGCTGGATTCTTTGACCTCTGGAACCTCATGACCGGACGCATCCGTCGCAAACTGATCGCTGAGTCGCACCCGCCAACGGCA
>CBFGLF010000154.1:0-3581 GCA_965649545.1 uncultured Methylotenera sp. | reverse complement strand
GCCGTCGCCATGGTCTTCGGCGATGGCTTCAGCCTGCAACCCCCGGCCACCATGCATGCGGAGAGGTTCGTATTGACCCTGGCCGCACCTAACGCGATCAACACCACTTGGCTATCGGATCCGGGCCAGCGCTTTGGGGGCGTCTCCGGCGACGCGACCGGGCAGGGCCCGTTCTCGGTATGGGAGAACGGCAAGGGTGCGGTGGTCGGTCATTGTCAGGCGGTCATGCATGGCGTCAAGGCAGCGGTCGCCGCCGCGCATGGCCTGAAGCTCCTGACACGACCCCAGCAAGTGCGCCAGAGCCAGGGCTACGATCTGCTCAAGTTAGGCGACTTCGATGCCTTACAGACGCTGAAAGAGGCTTGCGGCATGGAGGAGGGCTTGCCCCTGCATCGCCTGATGGCGGTGTTCGGCGATAGCCCGGAAGCCATCCTTGATGTGCATTACCAGCAAGCGGCGCTGGTCAGCGGTAACGACCCCGACGGCTCGGTCACCTTGGCGAAGCCGGTCCCGTCCGGCAGCTACCTGAGCTGGGCGATGCGCGAGATCGGCACGGCCCAGGCCGACCTGCAGCATACGGCGACTCAGTTGCAGAAGAAGCTCGGCACCACCCCTGACTTCGCGCTCCTGTTCTCTTGTCTCGGACGTGGTCCATATTTCTATGGTGGTGTGGACATGGATCTGGAGCTGTTGAAGAAGCGCTATCCGGGCATGCCGATCATCGGCTTCTATGGCAACGGCGAGATCGCGCCAGTCAATGGCGAGAACCAGTTGCTCCAGTATTCTGCCGTGCTCGGCCTGTTCGCGGAGGCTGCCTGAGTGGCCTTGTTCAATCCCAGTCGCGATCAGGTGCGGCAATTCTTCTTCGATACCTGGGCCAAGTTCCGCCAGCAGCAACCGCTGACCGACCTCGAGAAGATCGGTGTGCAGGTGATGCAGATGCACCCGGAGTATCACGCTATCCTCGACGCCCCAGAACGCTATCTGGATCAGGCCTATTTCCCGGAGATGGGCGAGACCAATCCCTTCCTGCACATGAGCCTGCATCTATCCATCATCGAGCAGGTCTCGATCGACCAGCCGCCGGGCATCGCTTCCGCTTATCAGGCGCTGTGCGTCAAGCACGCGGACACCATGGCTGCACAGCATGACCTGATGGAATGTCTGGCCGAGACCATCTGGCGCGCCCAACGCGACCGCCAAGCCATGGATGCCGAAGCCTATATCGACTGCATCCGGTCCCGCAGCACCACTTGAACCCGCGGATGCATGGCTGACCCGTTTCATGGTTGAATAACGGCATGCCCACCCCCACCCCACACGACTGGCTCAACGAACACGGCGATTACCTGTACCGCTTCGCCCTGGCCCGGTTGCGCGATCCGCATCAGGCCGAAGATGTCGTGCAGGAGACCTTGCTGGCGGCGATCCAGAGCCAGAGCTATGCCGGCCAGTCTGCACCGCGTACCTGGCTGATCGGCATCCTCAAGCACAAGATCGTCGACCTTATCCGCCGACAGGTGCGTGAACAGCCGATGGAAGGCTTGGGTGAATCGCTGCCGGACGATCCTGGCATGGACGAGTTCTTTGAAGAGGATGGCGGACACTGGAGTGATAAGCCGCTCGCCTGGGACATGCCGGACGATGCCCTCGAACAAAAACAGTTCCTGGCTGCACTGCAGGCATGCATGGATCGCCTGCCGGCCAAACTCGCCAGTCTGTTCATGCTGCGCGAAGTCCATGAAGAGGACAACGAAAAAATCTGTAAGGAACTGGAGATCACCGCGACGAATGCTTGGGTGATGTTGTATCGCGCCCGCATGGGATTGCGTAAATGTTTGGAAATGAACTGGCTCAACCGTTAGCGATGGCCTGGGTGATCGATCGTGATAACTGACTGGATAAAAGACGAATGCTGAGTTGCAAGCAAGCGAGTCAATTGTTGTCCCAGTCGCTCGACCGCCGATTATCCTGGCGAGAGCGTATGGGATTGCGGCTGCATCTGGTGATGTGCGATGTCTGTCAGCGTTTTGGCAAGCAGATCGTGCTGATGCGCACGGCCGTCAGGATCATGGTGAGCGCCAAGGAACAGGACGAACAGATACGCCTTCCCGAAGCGGCGAAAGGGCGCATCGCCAAGGTGATCGACACCGGGCCACTGAACTAGCGGCCCGATTCGTCATCACATGGAAGTGATTAGAGCATGGCAAACCATTCGAGTTGTAAGTACCTAACCAAAGGAGATTCACAATGAAAGCATCCAAGAAAACCCTGGCAGTCGTCGTCGGTAGCGCATTCATGGCATCCGTGGCCGCTACCTCGGTCAACGCCGCAGAGAACCCGTTCGCGCTGAAGACCCTGTCCTCCGGCTACATGGTCGCGGAGCATCATGAAAAGATGAAGGACGGCAAGTGCGGTACCGGCAAGTGTGGCGCCGAGATGAAGGATAAGGCGAAGGAAGGTTCCTGTGGCGGCGACAAGGCCAAGGAAGGCTCCTGCCATGCGGATAAGTCCAAGGAAGGCTCCTGTGGCGGTGACAAGGCCAAGGAAGGCTCCTGCGGTGGCGAGAAGAAGTGATGCCTGATGGCGCACTTGCGTGACATCCGTGGCGCCGGTCTGGGGTTGAAGCGCGAGCTGATCCCCCAGATACAGGCAGCGTTCGGCGCGGGGCCACACAAGCCCCCGCAGATCGCCAACATCGATTTCCTCGAGATCGCGCCGGAGAACTGGATAGGCGCCGGTGGGCGTGCCGCGAAACAGCTGGCATGGTTCACCGAGCGCTTTCCCATCGCCTGTCATGGCCTTTGCCTCTCGCTAGGCGGCCCCGATCCGCTGAACGAGGTCTTCCTGCAGCGCGTCAAGCAATTCCTGGAACAACACCAGATCCCGCTTTATACCGAACACCTCAGCTACTGTTCCGATGGTGGCTATCTGTACGACCTGTTGCCCATCCCCTTCACTGAGGACGCGGTGAAGCATGTATCGGCCCGTATCCGGCGCACCCAGGATATCCTCGGTCGCCGCATCGCGGTCGAGAATGCCTCATTCTATGTGGCGGCGCCCATCTCGGAGATGGACGAGTTGACCTTTATCAAGGCTGTGCTGGAAGAGGCCGATTGCTGGCTGCATCTCGACCTCAACAATATCTACGTCAATAGCGTGAATTTCGGTTTCGATCCCCAGACGTTCCTGCGCGGCATCCCGGGCGAGCGCATCGTCTATGCCCATGTCGCCGGCCACGACCGTGAGGGGCCGGACCTCGTCATCGACACCCATGGTCAGGACGTCATCGATCCGGTGTGGGCCTTGCTCGACGAGGCCTATGCCTTGTACGGCGAGTTTCCGACGCTGCTGGAGCGCGATAGCAATATCCCGCCGCTGGCGAGCCTGATGGGCGAGGTCGACGCGATCGCCGCATTGCAGGGCAAACATCGCCAGCCGGCACTTGCCGCAAGCTGAGAGAAAGATGACCGACGAAGGGCAACTGCCGGCGTTCCAACGGTATCAGCTGGGTTTCACCCGCCATATCCGCGACCCCAAACGGCAGCCCAGGCCTGCTAGCGTGGAGGCCCGTCGCATGG
>CBFGLF010000153.1:0-3591 GCA_965649545.1 uncultured Methylotenera sp. | reverse complement strand
TACTTCAGGATCTGGGTCCAGTCGGCGCGTTGCACCAGGCTGCTGAACTTGGTACCGATCTCACATTGACCGGCAGTCGCGACTTCGTGGTGATGCACTTCGACAGGCACGCCCATCGCTTCCAGGGTCAATACCATGGCGGAGCGGATGTCTTGCAGGGAGTCGACTGGAGGGACTGGGAAGTAACCGCCTTTGACTGCAGGACGGTGACCGGTGTTACCGCCTTCGAATTGTTCGCCAGACGCCCATGCGCCTTCTTCGGAATTGATCTTGACGGAGCAGCCTTGCATGCCGGCTTGCCATTGGATCGAGTCGAAGATGAAGAATTCTGGTTCTGGACCGAAGTATGCGACGTCACCGATGCCGCTGGATTTCAGGTAGGCTTCAGCGCGTTTGGCGATGGAGCGTGGGTCGCGGTCATAGCCCTTGCCGTCGGTTGGATCAACCACGTCACAGGTCAGGATCAGGGTAGGCTCGTCCATGAATGGATCGATGTTTGCGGTCTCAGGATCAGGCATCAGTTGCATGTCGGATGCCTGGATACCCTTCCAGCCGGCGATCGAAGAACCATCGAAGGCATGACCTTCGGTGAATTTTTCTTCGTTGAATGCAGAAACAGGCACGGTCACGTGCTGTTCTTTCCCCTTGGTGTCGGTGAAACGGAAATCAACAAACTTGATGTCGTTTTCTTTCACCATTTTCATTACGTCGGCGACCGCCATTTGGTTCTCCTAAAAGCAGTTAGAATAAGTAAAATTTTAAGACACGAAAAACTAGCATGAAGTGTGCCACCCCTATGCACAGAATTTCCATTTTCACACAGATATTTACAAATGAGAACTGCAAACGTGCGCACCAAGATAATGCAAGAGCGATTTTACATGCACCGAAAAAGTGCACTCATGGCATGCCTCATGAATGAAGCTATACTTATCGTTCAAACAGGCAGTGAAAAGGACGCATCATGGAAACCCTGAACCAGATATTGCAGCGCGCTAAAAGCCGCGCCATCGAGAGTCAATTACCCTATGCAGGGGCACTGACACCGACTGAGGCCGCCCATGTCCTGCAACTGGCGTCGAACGCCATCCTGGTCGATGTGCGCAGCCGTGCCGAACTCGAACTGGTCGGCCGGATCCCTGCTGCCCACCACATCGAATGGGCGTTCTACCCAGGTATGGTGGCCAACCCGGATTTTGCCTCCCAGCTGGATGCGCAAGTGGATAAAGAATTGCTGACGATGTTCATCTGCCGTACCGGCGGCCGCTCTCACAACGCTGCCGTGGTGGCAGCCAAGCTAGGGTTCACCGAAGCCTACAATGTACTGGAGGGTTTCGAAGGCGACGCGACACCGGACACCAAACAGCGCACCCGCATCAACGGCTGGAAAGCGGCCGACCTGCCCTGGACCAATGCCTGACCATGACGGTGCGTTATGCGGTCATCGGTAACCCGATCGAACACAGCAAGTCTCCGTTGATCCACCAGGCGTTCGCCCGCCAGACAGGTCAGGATATCTCGTATGAACGCATTCTCGCCCCGCTGGACGCCTTTCCGCAGGTCATCGCCACTTTGGTGGCAGAAGGGTACGGCGGTGCCAACGTCACCGTCCCCTTCAAACTGGAAGCCTTCGCGCTGGCCGATCAACTGACGGAGCGCGCGCATGACGCCGGTGCCGTGAACACACTGGTATTCAATGGACCCGACATCATCGGCGATAACACCGATGGCGTCGGCCTGGTGACCGACATCCAGCATAACCTCCGGGTCGATCTCGCGGGCAAGCGTATATTGCTCATCGGCGCGGGTGGTGCCGCAGAGGGGGTGTTGCACCCTGTGCTCGAGCAACGCCCCAGCCTGCTGGTGATCGCCAACCGGACCCTGGATAAAGCCTTGCGCATGGTGAAGCGCATCGAAGAGCAGGGGGATTTTCGTTATGTCTCGGTCAATGCCTATGCCTTCGACGATCTCCAGGGGCAGTCTTTCGATATCGTCATCAACGCGACCTCGGCTGGCTTGAGCGACAGCAGCTTGCCCTTGCCGGCCGGCATCTTCGCTCCCGGGGCGCTCGCCTACGACATGATGTATGGCCGCGAAACGCCCTTCATGGTGTTCGCTCGAGCCCATGGCGCCGCGCAGATCGCCGATGGTCTCGGCATGCTGGTCGAGCAGGCCGCAGAAGCCTTCATGCTATGGCGTGGTGTCCGGCCGCAGACCGCGCCCGTGATCGCGCAACTCCGCACATGAGTTTCAAGGGGTTCCTCTGGCGTGCCGTATTGACGCTGTTCCTGTTGGTCGTGCTCTATCAGCTCTGGATCTTCATCCATATTTGCTGGTGGATCGATCACAACCCGTCACGCAGCGCTTTCATGAAATCGACCTTGGCCGAGATGCAAGCCATCGACCCCGATGCCACACTCAAGCATAAATGGGTGGAGTACAAACGTATCTCCCCCAACCTGAAGCGCGCGCTGATCGCCGCTGAGGATACCAAGTTCATCGATCACGAAGGCTTCGACTGGGAGGGCATCCAGAAAGCCTACGAGAAGAACCTGAAGAAGGGCAAGATCGTGGCCGGAGGTTCCACCATCAGCCAGCAACTGGCGAAGAACCTGTTCCTGTCGACCAAGCGCACGCCATGGCGAAAGCTGGAAGAGGCCATGATCACCTTCATGCTGGAGCAGATGATGAGCAAGCGCCGTATCTTCGAGATCTACCTCAACATCATCGAGTGGGGCAACGGCATCTTCGGTGCTGAGGCGGCGGCCCGCCATTACTACGGCACCAGCGCAGCCAACCTCAGCCAATATCAGGCCGCACGGATGGCCGCCATGGTGCCGAAGCCCAAGTTCTACCAGAAGAACCCGGGCGCCCGCGGACTGGCGAAACGGACAGCGACCATCCAGGCACGCATGCATCTGGTACAAGTGCCTTGAACGAACACATCAGGTCAGGAGCGTATTGATGGAATGGCTATGGGTAGGCGTCGTATTGCTGGTACTGATCGGCATCCTGGGGGCATTCTTGCCGGTGATCCCTGGCATCCCGCTGGTCTTCGCCGGGTTGTTGATGGGTGCCTGGCTGGATGACTTCTCGCGTGTCACGACGACCGCCATGATCGTCATCGGCCTGCTGGCACTGGCCGGTTTCCTTGTCGATTTCGTGGCGTCGATATTCACCGTGAAATCGGTGCGTGCCAGTCGGCAGGCGGTCATCGGTACCCTGCTCGGGGGATTGATCGGCATGCTCGGTGGCGTGCCGGGGTTGATCCTCGGCACCGTGATCGGGGCCGTCGTCGGTGAGATCATGGCGCGCCAGAGCCTGGGTCAGGCCACCAAAGTCGGAGTGGCGGCAGGCCTGGGCTTCATCCTCGCGGTCGCCCTCAAGCTGGCGATCGCGCTGGTGATGATCGCGACTTTTGCCTGGGCGTATTACTATTGAGTTTGCTGCTAAGGTTGAGCCTTGGTGCTCATTTCAACATCGGCTTCAGGTACTTGCCGGTGTAGCTCTTGGGATTCTCGGCCACCTGTTCCGGAGTGCCTTCTGCGATGATGAGTCCGCCACCATCTCCACCTTCGGGACCGAGGTCGA
>CBFGLF010000152.1:0-3595 GCA_965649545.1 uncultured Methylotenera sp. | reverse complement strand
GCTTCCTGCATGGCGAGCCAGGCATAGGCATGGCCCTTGGCCATGAAGCGCATGAGCTTGCGGTCGATGAGGGCTGCCAGATCGAGTCCCTTGATCGAGCCGGCGACATGCGAACGCAGACCCATTTCGGCGTACTCAGGCTGATAGGTGATGCCGGACCGCCCTTCACGCAGGCTGTCCAGCACTTCGGATTTGTTGTTGCCCAGGCTGGAGACGATGCCCATGCCGGTGACGACTACTCGACGCATTACGCGCTCTCCCATGGTGTGCTAAAAACACTTCGCTCACGCTAACTTTGTTGCATCGCGGCTCAAAATCCTCATTTACTCGTTTGTAAACTCCGGTTTTTCGCCGCTCTGCGCCGCGTTATCGCATCACTCGGGTGTTTTTAGGGTTCCTTAGTTCTAATAATTAAAAGTTATCCGTACGGGTAAACAGGCCCACACGTAGATCATTAGCCGCGTATATCTCGCGGCCGTCCAGCTCCATCGTCGCATCGGCGATGCCCATGACCAGCTTGCGCATGATCACGCGCTTGAGGTCGATGCGGTAGGTGACCAGCTTGCCGGTCGGCAATACCTGGCCGGTGAACTTGACCTCGCCGGCGCCCAGCGCACGACCTTTACCGGGGCCGCCCATCCAGCCGAGATAGAACCCCACCAGTTGCCACATGGCATCCAGGCCCAGGCAACCGGGCATCACAGGATCGCCTTCGAAATGGCACTGGAAGAACCACATGTCGGGTTTGATATCGAGTTCGGCGATGATCTGGCCGTTGCCGTACTTGCCGCCTTCTTCTGTAATGGAGACGATGCGATCGAACATCAACATCGGGGGTAACGGCAGCTGCGCGTTACCGGCGCCGAACATCTCGCCGCGGCCGCAGCGCAGCAGCTCCTCGTAGGTGAAACTGTTTTGTTTTTGCATGTGTTTTTACTTTTGATTGAACCCGATGACTCGGTTATCCGCTATTTTCGCCGGAAACGACATCGAGCGAAAGCCCTGCGGCCAGAATCGGAAAAAATAACAGGGGTATACAGATCTGTTTACACATTGTCTCAATGCCGTTAATATCGAATCTGAATCACCTATAACAAGCTACTATTTCATCATTCTTCATTCAATTTAAATCACGGGATCAAGTCAATGAGCGACCGTCTACTGGCCGACTGGCGCGAGCATGCGCTAAAACTGGAATCGGAAATCAACAAGGTGGTCGTGGGCCAGCAATCGCCCGTTCGCCTGATCACCACCTCCATCTTCGCACGCGGCCACGTGTTGCTCGAAGGCGATGTCGGCGTCGGCAAGACCACGCTGCTGCGCGCCTTCACCCGCGGCATCGGCGGTGGTTACCAGCGTATCGAAGGCACCATCGACCTGATGCCGAACGACCTGGTCTATCACACCTACCTGGGTGAAGACGGCAAGCCGCACGTCAGTCCCGGCCCGTTGCTGATGTCCGGCGAGAACCTGTCGGTGTTCTTCTTCAACGAGATCAACCGCGCCCGTCCGCAAGTGCACTCGCTGCTGCTGCGCGTGATGGCTGAACGCACCCTCACCGCCTTCAACAAGGAACACCACTTCCCGCACATGCTGGTGTTCGCCGACCGTAACCAGGTCGAGAAGGAAGAGACCTTCGAGATCCCGTCCGCCGCACGTGACCGTTTCATGATGGAGATCCCCATCGTCGTGCCGAGCGACAACGACATCATGGAATCGCTGGTGTTCGACACCCGTTTCCACAACGTCGATGCGCTGGTCGATACCGTCCCGGCCGACATCCTCAAGTTCGATGAATTGAACGCTTTCTCCGGCGTCATCCAGTCCAGCGTCGAAGCCAGCCCCACCCTGCGCAAATATGCGCTGGAATTGTGGCTCGCCACCAAGACCCCGACCCATTACGGCATCAAGGTCACCGGCGTGGACATGAACCGCCTGGTGCTGGCCGGCGCCAGCCCGCGCGGCATGAGCATGATGTTGCGTGCCGCCCGCGTGAACGCCTGGCTGCACAACCGTACCGCGGTGTTGCCGGAAGATATCCATGCCGTGTTCCACGCGACCGTCGCCCACCGCCTGGTGTTCAGCCCGGTCTACGAGATGCGCCGCACGGAGATCGCACGGGAGATGTTGTCGGGCATCATGAATTCGATCTCCGCGCCTTGATGAAATGTCTTTCGTAGACATCTCCGAGTCACTGACGCATGTATAACTTCGACATCAAGGAATTCAGCTACCACGTCGGCTGGCGCTCGCGCGGCCGCCATCCCGGTCGCCATTCCAGCACCCAGCGCGGCATGGGCATGGAGTTCCGTGGGCATACCACCCTGCTCTCCTACCCGGACCCGCGCCGTATCGATATCCGCCAGACCATCCGCGATCCGCTGGAGCAGGTCTATGTGCGCCTGTTCAACCAGAAGAGCGCGACGCCGGTCTACGTGATCTGCGACCTCTCGGGTTCCATGAATTTCGGCAGCCGCCATCGCAAGATCAAGCTGGCCGCCGAGATCGCGGAATCCGTCGCGCAATCCTCGACGCGCGCCAACGATCCCTTCGGCTTCATCGGTTTCGATGAGCAGGTGCGCGAGGACTGGATCAGCACCGCCTCGGTGAAACCGCAACGCGCGTTCGAACTGACGGACAAGCTCAAGGAATACCATCCCCATGCGGCCTCCGCCGAAGGCTTGCGCGATGTCTGGCGCTACCTGCCACGCGAACGTTCGCTGGTGTTCCTGATCTCGGATTTCCATATGCCATTCGAATTGCTGGAGGATGCACTGGCGATGCTGCTGCGTCACCAGATCGTGCCCATGGTGCTCTGGGATTCAGCCGAATACCGCAACCTGCCGGAGTTCGGCATCACCAGTGTCGCCGACAGCGAGACCGGTGCCCGTCGCACCCTGCTCATGCGCAAGGAATTGCGCGACAAGATCGTCGGCTCGTTCGAAGCCCGCCGCGAAGCGATCTACAACACCTTCATGCGTTTCGACATGCCGCCGTTCTTCGTCGAAGGCGATTTCGACGCCGACGCCATGACCGAATACTTTTATCAATTTGTCGCAGCCTAGCCCTGAAGAGCCAGTCAATTGAAGAACCTTATACTCATGAACCCAAGTGCGATGAAGATGCGAACCAGCCTGCTCGCGTTATGGATGCTGGCCCTGATGCCGCTGAGCCCGGCTATCGCGGAAGAAGAGATGCCGCCGAACGTCGAGGACGGCATCGTCACCATCAAGATCGCCGAACCCACCCACAAGGTCGGCTACAGCGTCGGCGATATCCTCGAACGCGAAGTCACGCTGGAAGTGAAGAAGCCCTATAAGCTCATCGACAGCTCCTTGCCTATCGTCGGCTACGAGAAACGTTACAAGGGCCAGACCCTGGGCGTGGACCTGAGCAGCATCAGTCACACCAAGGAAGAAGGCAAGGACAGCACCACGCACCACATCAAGCTGGCGTATCAGGTGTTCACCAACAACGTGGTCGCCAAGCACGCCTCGCTGCCGGCGGAATACATCCGCCTGATCAAGGACGGCAAGGTCGCGCAGTATCGTATCCCGAGCTGGGATTTCGTCGTCTCGCCGCTGTCCATCTTCGG
>CBFGLF010000151.1:0-3747 GCA_965649545.1 uncultured Methylotenera sp. | reverse complement strand
GGGATGTGTGGATGACGGACACGAAAATCCCGCATGGCCTGCAGGTTCTCCTCCTCCAATGACCAGCCTTCCCAATCGACGGTCATGTAGAGCGTGACGGTGGGACGCTCAGCCGGTGCGGGATCGGGCTCGGCATGTAAGGGCAGGGCGAAGCAGAGCAAGAAGCATAGCCAGGCGAGACAGGAGACAGGTTTTTTTAGCTTAATCATGGGGCTCGGTGTCAGAGTCTTATAAAATAGCGGTTTTACTCGCATCCACGCAAAGGCCATCATGAGCAACATCGTCGTCGAACACAATCCCGATCAAGCCCGCCTCGATACCCTGGGCGTCAGCAAGTGGCCCACCTGGTCCAAGGAAGTCTCGGTCTTCCCATGGGTATTCCCGGAACAGGAGATCGCCTACATCCTCGAGGGCGAGTGCGTGATCACGCCTGAAGGCGGCCAGCCGGTGAGTTTCGGCAAGGGCGACCTCGTGACGTTCCCCGCCGGCATGAAGGCCAGCTGGGAAGTGAAGCAGCCGTTGCACAAGCATTACAAGCTGGATGGCAACGCCTTGTGCCAGATCGTCCGCCGCATCAAGCTCAAGCTCGGTTTCTAGCACCCGCATCGCAGCTGCTCGCTCGAACGCCTAGGGGTTTGATGCAGCCGTCATTCATGATTATCACGACTCCCGACTCATGACCATGACATAGGGGAATGCCGGGGGGATGGGTATAGTGAACCCATACGAACAAGCCGCACCGTTCGTAGAACAACAATCAACCAACTAGGAGATACATCATGTGGACCAAGCCAGCTGCTACTGAAATGCGTTTCGGTTTTGAAGTAACGATGTACGTCTGCAATCGCTAAGATTGTGCAACAGACCGCGTGACGCAAACGTCACGCAGCATCAGAGAACGGCACCTGCGGGTGCCGTTTTCATTTATGGCCGTACATCAGCTCCTTGGAGGTATCGCCGAACCCGGCCTGGGTCAGCAAGGCAGCCTCGATATAGCGACTGATGCGGCTACGCATCGCCGGCATCTCCGCGCCCTGATAGAAGATCTTCGGGTACTTGAACGAGAGCCAGGCATAGAGGCTGAGATCCTTGCTGAGGTTCTCGGCTTCTTCCAGATGTCGGGGGCTGGTGGAAGTCAGCCAATCTGGCGCCGCCGGCAACGCAGTCGCCTGGCCTGCGGCAAAGCGTTTGAGGCAGATGAGGAAATAGTCGCGCTCATGGGCTTTATCGAGCGAAACGGGTGCGCAGGAGAAGGTGAACTTGTCGCGCAGGGAGATCGACGGCGCATGCAGATCGATCAGGTGGCCTTGCTCGACATGCACGTTCAAGGCAGAGGTCTCGAAGATGGGGCTGTCGATCCCCACCCGTTCGGAGAAATAAGCCAGTAGTTCTCCCAGCCGGCCCGTATGCCGGGTCTCGGAAAGGATCTGCATATGCGAGAAGTTGGGGGTGATGGGCAGCTTCTCCAGCGGCGAAAGGTCGGAGGTACTCAGCATGTGCTCGATGTGCAGGAGTTCCTCGTCCTCGAAGGCACTGACGTACCCCGTCGGGTAGATGCCGTAACGGCCGGCGCGGCCGGCGATCTGCCGCACCTCGGTGGCATCGAGGTTGCGCGGCGCCACGCCGTCGAACTTGTGCGTGGCGGAGAACACCACGCGCCGGATCGGCAGGTTGAGGCCCATGCCGATGGCGTCGGTGGCGACCAGGATATCGGCTTCACCGCTGCTGAAACGCCGCGCTTCGGTACGGCGCACTTCGGGAGACAAGGCCCCGTAGATGCTGGCGACGCCGAACCCCCATTGCCGGAAGCGTGCACTCAAGGTGAGCACATCCTTGCGTGTGAAGGCGATGACAGCATCCCCCTTCTGCAGATGTTTCTTCAGGCGCCAGCGGTTGTAGCGGGCACCGCTCAGCGAGGCGGTCTCGAGCACCAGCGGCGTCTTGCGTTCCAGTCGCTGGATGTCGTAGCTCTCGCCCATGGATTCGATGGCCCGTACGCAGGGCGCGGTCACCGCCTCGGAGCCGCAGACATAGACGTCTTTCGCAGGCGCGCCGATCAGCGCGGCGGTCCAGGCGTAGCCACGCGATTCGTCCTGCAGCATCTGGATCTCGTCGATGATGGCGACATCGACCTCCTTGGCGGGGTTCATCATCTCCACCGTGCTGGCCGTGTGCTTCGCTCCCGGCACCAGCACGCGCTCTTCCCCGGTAACGAGGTTGCAGGGCACCCCGGCTTCGGTCAGCCGATCGCGTATCTCCATCGCCAGCAGACGCAAGGGGGCCAGGTAGATCCCGGATTCGGCGCGCTGCAGCACCTGCAAGGCCTCGTAGGTCTTGCCGGAATTGGTCGGCCCCAGATGGAAATGGATGCGCCGATCCAGCGAACGTGCGAGCGGAAAGGTCGACGGGTAATCGTGCAGATCGAGCTGGATGGCTAGCGCATGTGGGGTGACAACGGTCATGGCTAAGCCTACCAAACTTTAAACCCGGCGTGCAGCCTGGCTGAGAGCCTTGGCGGGAACTTTGCAACACCATGATTTTCTTACTCTTTCCAGAGCATGTTTTATTCCCCCGGCGTGACCATCCGTGCAATCTCACAGGAGTGGTATTCATGTTGAAGAAAAAACTAATGCAGTGGGCTTCGAATATCCGCCAGCAGGCCGATGTGCATGCGCGCTTCGTGCTGTGGGACGGCCAGCAACTCGACCTCGGTCATTTCAGCGCGCCTCGCGTCACCGTCTATATCAAGGAAATGGCCGCCATCCCTTACCTGCTCGGTGCGAGCATGAGCAAGCTGGGCGAGGCCTACGTCAAGGGCAAGATCGATGTCGAAGGCAAGCTCGGCGACATCATCCAGCTGGGGTTCACGCTGGTGCGACATACGCCATCGGATTCCCGCAAACTACAGCGCCTGGCACGCTATTTCACGCACACGCGGCGCTCGGACATGCAGGCCATCCAGTTCCATTACGACCTCTCCAACGCCTTCTACCGGCTGTGGCTGGACCGCAATATGGTCTATTCCTGCGCGTATTTCGCCAGGGGCGACGAGGATCTGGAGACCGCCCAGCTGAACAAGATCGACCACATCCTCACCAAATTACAGCTCAAGCCCGGCGAAACCCTGCTGGATATCGGTTGCGGCTGGGGCGCACTGGTACTCCGCGCCGCCGAGAAGTATGGTGCGCGCTGTGTCGGCATCACGCTGTCGCAGAACCAGTTCGAGCTTGCGACCGAACGCGTGAAGGCGGCCGGACTCTGCGGACAGGTGGAGATCCGCTTGCAGGACTATCGGGACGTCAGCGGGCGCTTCGACAAGATCACCAGCGTCGGCATGTTCGAACATGTGGGCCGCAAGCAGCTCGTGCCGTATTTCCGCCGCATCCATGACCTGCTGAACGAGGGTGGCCTGGCCATGAACCATGGCATCACGGCGACCCGCGTCGACGAATCCGATGCCAATTTCGGTGCCAGCGAATTCATCGACAAGTACGTGTTCCCCAACGGCGAGCTGCCGCATGTGAGCAATGCCATCGCAGCGATGCAGGAAGGAGGGCTGGAAGTGTTCGATGTCGAGAATCTGCGCCGGCATTACGCCCGAACCTTGTCGATGTGGGCGGACAATTTCGAACACCATGCGGGCGAGATCCAGCAACTCATCGATGCCGAGCGTTACCGCGTATGGCGCCTGTACCTCGCCGGATGCGCTTACTCCTTCCAGCACGACCAGCTTGCCATCTACCAGGT
>CBFGLF010000150.1:0-3766 GCA_965649545.1 uncultured Methylotenera sp. | reverse complement strand
GCCCCGACTTTCAGGTAAAAAGCATACCCTAATTCGGCTTTGCTGGTGTTCTCGGCGTGCAGTGCGATGGTTTCCTGCAACTGGCCGGCGAACGTGAACAGTTGGTCCTCATCGCCATGCTTGAGCTCGAGTTCGACTTCGCAGATATCGGCGAGTGCCTGGTCTTCGATCAGCAGGTGCCCGACGTCAAGGGCCATCTCGATGTTGCCGCGCCCGGTATCCAGCTGCCATTCCGTGCGTTTGACGGCCGTAGTGAAGATCGGGCGCAGGGCCGCCCGCAAGTCGGCGTCATCGAAGATCGTACGTAGCCAGGGATCGGTGATCTTGGCGAAATCCGGCGCGCCGCGGTGCAGCAGGTCTTCCCACTCCTGCCGGTCGTGCAGTCCGTCGCTGGCTTTGCCGGCGGTCTTGATCGACTGGAACCAGCCGCCGGACATGCGCCGGACCCTCAGGCTGATGCCTGCCTTGACCAGGTCGAGGTGCGGGGTGTCGTAATAGATGCTGGTCAGCTTGCGGGTGACGGGGCGGCCGATGCAATGCTGCCGCACCAGCCGATGGCGGCGCAAACGCGGGATGTCGCTGGCTGCGATCCGCAGCTTGAGTTCGATTTCGCTGGGCATACCCTGATCGACCTACTTGCGGTTGCGGTCGGCGTTCACCAGCCAATGAAGCAAGGGCGCCCATTGCTGTAAATCCTTGGCGACTTGCGAGGGGCGGATATCGAACAGGCTGGCGCCCTGTTCGGCGGCCAATGCATAGACCTGGGCGCTGCGGAGGTTGCCCATGACCGGGAAGTCGGCATCCTGCAGATATGCTTCCAGCGCAGCTGCCGCGCGCGTGCGGCTATCGACGCGCATGCCGACGATGGCGACGAAGGTGCGCGATTTGCGTACGGCCTTCTCTTCGCGCAGCACCTCGAGGAATTCCGTCGTGGCCGCCATATCGAAGGCCGAAGGCTGGATCGGCACGATGACCCAGTCGGCGCGCTTCACTGCGTCACTCAACTTGTCCCCGCGCAAGCCGGCGGGCGAGTCGATAATGGTCCAGTCGGCACTCAGGCTGTCGGCATGCTTGCCGCGACCGTCGAGGCCATGGATCAGGGGTAGCCGCTCCGAGCGGCGCTCCAGCCAGCCGAGCGCGGAGCGCTGCCTGTCCATGTCCGAGAGGACGACATGCCGTCCGCGTGTGGCGAAGTAACCGGCGAGGTTGGTGGCGAGCGTGGTCTTGCCGCTGCCGCCCTTGGGATTGGCGACGAGCACATTGCGAGTCATGCGAAGTATTCCTTGCTGTCTGGCTTAGCAGTCTGCTTATTCAACGCGCAGGTTATCGATGATCTGCGCGATCGGTACGGGCCTGCCGAGGTGGAAGCCCTGCCCGTAGTGTACGCCTATCGATTGCAGCAGTTCCACCACTTCGGCGCTCTCGACGAACTCGGCGATGGTCTTGATGTGCATGGCTTCGGCGATACTGTGGATGGACTGGACCATGGCGAGGTCGATCGAGTTGCTGGCGATATCCTTGACGTAGGCGCCATCCATCTTCAAGAAGTCCACCGGCAGGTTCTTCAGGTAGGCGAACGAGGACATGCCGCTGCCGAAGTCGTCGAGCAGGAAGCGGCAGCCGAGCTTCTTGAGTGCGAACATGAGCTCCATGGTGTTGCCGAGATTGACGATCGCCGAGGTCTCGGTGATCTCGAAGCAGATGGATTGCGGCGGCACGGCGAAGATGGTCAATTGCTCATGGATGAACCCGAGCAGGCTGTGGTCGTTGAGCGAGACCCCGGAGAGGTTGATGGTGAAGACGCAGTCGGACTGGTTGTGGTTGTTATCCAGCAACTGGCGATAGTTGGCCATGGTGTTGCGGATGACCCAGCGATCGATACTGATCATGAGGTCGTAGCGTTCTGCGGCAGGGATGAATGCCATCGGCGGCACCAGCTTGCCGTCGGCGTCACGTTTGCGCAGCAGGATCTCGAAGTAACGCTGTTGATCGTCGACACTGGCGATGGGCAGGATGGGCTGGCAGAACAGGCAGAACTGGTTCTCCTCCATCGCCTGCGTGATGCGGCCGACCCATTCCATCTCGCCATGGCGCTTGGCGACATCTTCGTCCAGTGCCTGGAACAGGTGGATGCGGTTGCGGCCGTTGTCCTTGGCGGCGTAACAGGCGGTGTCGGCGGCACTCATGATGCTACCGATGTTGTTGAAATCCGGGGTGATGGCGACCATGCCGATGCTGACGCCGATGGTGAACATCTTGTCCTGATGGATGTAGCGGAAGTCCTGCACCATCTCGCGCAGCTCCTCGGCGATGATGAAGGCGTCGGAGACGGCGCAGTTCTCCAGCAATAATCCGAACTCGTCGCCGCCCAGGCGGGCGAGCGTGTCGCGATCGCGGACGCGGTTATTGAGCAGCAGGCTGATCTGCCGTAGCAGGTCGTCGCCTGCATGGTGGCCGCAGGTGTCGTTGACGATCTTGAACTGGTCGAGATCCATGTAGCAGAACACGTGATGCGTGCCGTGTTCCTGCGCACTCTTCAATACGCGCTCCAGGCGCCGTTCGAATTCCCTTCGATTGCATAAGCCCGTAAGGTCGTCATGGTGGGCCTGATGCCTTAACTGGCGGGTCGCTTCATTGATGCGCTGTTGCATTTGGTCATGGGCTTCCTTGATCTGGCCGGCCATGGTGTTGAAGCCGCGCTGCAAGGTCTGCAGTTCGCCCGCCGAGGTCTCCGGGATGCGCATGCCGAACTGGCCTTCGCCCAGCCGCTTGACGGCCAGCGCCATGGTCTCGATCGGGAAGGTGATGCCGCGGCCGATCCGCCAGGCCATGAAGCCGCTCACCAGGAGGCCGATGACGACGATCAGCAGGTTATGCAGGATGAGGCTGGATTTGAGGCTCATGAGGCGGTTGGTGCTCAGCACGACATAGACCTGGCCGATCCGGTTATCCCGATTGACGCTATTGGCGAGCGCAGCGGAAGGCGCCAGCGAGTAGTCATCCAGCTCGATCAGGCTGCGCATGATCGGCGAGGTGAATACCAGCGTCTCGCCCAGATCCCATTCCATCAGGCCGGTGCTCTTTTCCTGCAGGATGTGCTCGGGGACCGGCTTGCCGCTGACAGCCAGGGTCCTGCCGGCATGGTCGGTCACCAGTACCGAGAGGATATCGCTTTCATGCGACATCACCTGCTGCACCAGAGGTTGCAGGATGGCGTAATTACCCGCGACAACCCCATATTCCGAGGCCGGCGCCAGCTGACTGGCGATGACCCTGCCGCGCTCGTGCAGAGCGACGTTCATCACGCTGATGCTGTTCTGTATCGAGTAGGTGGTGAGCAGGATGGCGATCATCATGGCCGGGATGATGGCCAGGAAGAGCACACGCGATTTGATACCCAGAATGTTCATGGCAAAGGCCTTTCTATCCGCTGCAGGGTGTCGGATAAAGCATTCTCGTCGCCGATCTCGATACCGAGAGAGCGGGCGACCTGACGGTTCACATCCACTGAAAAGTATTTGGGGGATTGCGGGGGTGGTAATCCGGTTTGTGGCTTATTCAAATGCTGCCGAATGATCTCGGCGGTCTGTCTGGCGATCTGCTGAGGTGTGCTGTAGACGGCGGCCAGCGCCCCCGCTCGCACATACGCCTGGGAAAAGCCGATCACCGGTTTCTGGTAGCGGTAGCTGGTGAGCAGGATGCTTTGCGCGGTCTCCCGGTTGTAGACCAGTGGGTCGGGCACCGCCAGCAATACCGCACTGGTCTC
>CBFGLF010000149.1:0-3828 GCA_965649545.1 uncultured Methylotenera sp. | reverse complement strand
TTGGCACCGGTGATCATTAATGTCGGCATAGGTGTTGGTCCACTCGGACTATTGAGGATTATCACGGAAGCGATTTAATAGCAGCCGTAACCTATAAAACCCAGCGATCCTGCTGATTGCCTCATTGGGTTCCATACATCCCGTCTACCACTTCTATGGATGCCCAGATGGCGCCAATCGTTCAATCGGGTTCATAAAAATTTCATTATACGTTCGTACAGTAATCGGGGCAAAGCAGATGACTCACCAATAAGAGGAATAATATGAAAGTCACGGTTTTTGGTATTGGGTACGTGGGCCTGGTGCAAGCGGCAGTCCTCGCTGACGCGGGACATGACGTCGTTTGTATCGACGTCGATGAAAAAAAGGTCGAGGACCTTAAACAAGGTGTCATTCCTATCTATGAACCCGGTCTCGATACCCTGGTCAGGGAAAATTTCGCCAAGGGCACGCTGAAGTTCACGGTCGATGCCGCTGAAGGCGTGAAGCATGGCGAAGTGCAGTTCATCGCGGTGGGTACGCCGCCAGATGAGGATGGCTCTGCCGACCTCAAATACGTGCTGGCCGTCGCCGAGACCATCGCTACCCATATGGAGAGTAATCAGATCCTGGTGGACAAATCCACCGTGCCGGTCGGCACCGCAGAGAAGGTCTCGGCCAAGGTCGCCCAGGTCCTGAAGAAGCGCAAGCGGGAAGACCTCAAGTTCGATGTGGCCTCCAATCCTGAATTCCTCAAGGAAGGCTCGGCGGTCGCCGATTGCATGCGGCCCGACCGTATCATCATCGGCACCAGCTGCGAGGAAACGGAAGAGGTCCTGCGCGAGCTGTATGCACCGTTCAACCGCAATCGCGAGAAGATCATCGTCATGGATGTCCGTAGCGCCGAGCTGACCAAGTACGCGGCTAACTGCATGCTGGCGACCAAGATCAGCTTCATGAACGAGATCGCCAACCTGGCGGAAAAACTGGGCGCCGACGTCGAGATGGTGCGGCAGGGTATCGGTAGCGATCCGCGCATCGGCTACCACTTCATCTACCCGGGGGCGGGTTATGGCGGTTCCTGTTTTCCCAAGGATGTGCAAGCCCTGATCAAGGCGGCGGAACAGATCGATTTCGACGCCGATGTCCTGAAGGCGGTGGAAGAGCGCAACGCCAAGCAAAAACAGGTGTTGTTCCAGAAGATCAGCAAGCATTTCGGCGGCGAACTCGCGGGCAAGACCTTCGCGCTTTGGGGGCTCAGCTTCAAACCCAATACCGACGATATGCGTGAGGCACCCAGCCGGGTGCTGATGGAAGCCTTGTGGCAAGCAGGCGCGAAAGTGCAAGCCTACGACCCTGAGGCGATGGACGAAGCCCAGCGGATCTATGGCGACCGGGACGATCTCAGGCTCTGCGGTACCAAGGAGGCCTGCCTGAAAGGAGCGGACGCGCTGGTCATCGTCACCGAGTGGCAGAACTTCCGCGCGCCTGATTTCGATCTGATGCGCCAGCAGTTGCGCGAACCCCTGATCTTCGACGGCCGCAACCTCTACATGCCACGCCGCCTTGCACAACGCGGGTTCACCTATTACTCCATCGGTCGCGCTGTATGAAGATCCTGGTGACCGGTACCGCCGGTTTCATCGGATTCCACCTGGCCCGGGCGCTCCTCGCCCGGGGCGATGAGGTGGTCGGGCTCGATAACATCAACGATTACTACGATACGCAGCTGAAATATGACCGACTGGCAGAATGCGGCATAGCTCGTGAGCAGATCGTTGACGGCAAGCCCGTCGCTTCTTCCGTTCACCCGGATTACCGTTTCATCAAGCTCGATCTGCAGGATAAAGCCGGTGTCGATTTCCTGTTCCTGCAGGAGAAGTTCGATGCCGTTTGCCATCTGGCCGCACAGGCCGGCGTGCGCTATTCGCTGGAGAATCCCTATGCCTATCTCCAGTCGAACGTCACCGGGTTCATGAACATCCTCGAGGCTTGTAGGCATTTCAACGTCAAGAACCTCTGCTACGCCTCAAGCTCTTCGGTCTACGGGCTGAATGAACGTTATCCGTTCTCGACCTCGCACAACGTTGATCATCCGGTGAGCCTCTATGCCGCCACCAAGAAGTCGAACGAGCTGATGGCGCATACCTATTCGCATCTTTTCGGTCTGCATACCACTGGTCTGCGGTTCTTCACTGTCTACGGACCCTGGGGCAGGCCGGATATGGCGTATTTCATGTTCACCAGGGCGGCGCTGGACGGCAAACCCATCGACGTGTTCAACAATGGCGAGATGATGCGCGATTTCACGTATATCGATGACATCGTCGACGGCGTGGTTCGCGTCATCGACCATCCGGCTGAGGCGGTGGCAGGCTGGGACGCGGTCGCTGTCGATCCCGCGACCTCGTCTGCACCTTACCGGATCTATAACATCGGCAATAGTCGGCCGGTGAAGTTGATGGCTTTCATCGACGCGATCGAGAAAGCTGTGGGAAGACCCCTGCAAAAGAACATGCTGCCTTTCCAGCCAGGCGACGTCCAGGCCACCTATGCCGATGTCGCTGACTTGAGCAGCGACCTCGGTTATCAGCCCGCCACCGAGATCGATCAGGGTATCGGGGAATTCGTCCGCTGGTACCGCGCCTACTACGAAGATCGTTAGCCTGAGGCAATACCCCTAAAAGTCGCTTGGCTAAGGCCGGACTTTCTTGCTACACTGCGTTCAACTCTTGAACGCATAGGCAAGAACCAGCAAGCATGCTGACCGACGAATACCGTTACAAGATCCTGAAGCTGGTGGAGCACAACCCGGCGATCAGCCAGCGCGAGCTGGCAATGCAGCTGGGGATCAGCCTCGGCAAGGTCAACTTTTGCCTCAAGGCGCTCATCGAGCGGGGCTTGCTCAAAGCCACCAATTTCAGGAATAACAAGAACAAGCTGGCTTATATGTACCTGCTCACGCCAAGCGGTATCGAAGAAAAAGCCAGCATCACCATGCGCTTCCTCAAGCATAAGTTGCAGGAATATGAGACGTTGCAGGTGGAGATCGAAGAGCTGCGCAAAGAGGCAGCCTTAGGAGGGGAGTCTCGCTCATGAGCGAACGTTTTGCGATCATCCTGTGCGGAGGTTCCGGCACGCGTCTTTGGCCGTTGTCCCGTGCATTGCGCCCCAAGCAACTCTTGGCGCTGAACGGCGAAACGTCCCTGCTGCAACAAACCGCATCCCGTCTGGCGCGGGTGGTCGGACCATCCCACCTCATCACCGTCACCCACCAGGACCACCGATTCGAGGTCAAGGGCCAACTCTTCGAGACCGTGCCGGACGCGGTCAACGGCGTGATGGCCGAGCCTTGCGCCCGTAATACCCTACCGGCGATCGCCTGGGCTGTCAGTCGTATCCACAAGACCAACCCTGATGCCATCATCGGCGTCTTTCCCTCCGACCACGCTGTCGATAACGAAGCGGCGTTCCAGGCTGCCTGGCAAAGCGCCGAGGCTGCCGCGGAGCAGGGCTATCTGACCTTGCTCGGTATCACGCCGAACGAGCCTGCCACCGGTTACGGCTATATCCATCCCTCAGCCAAGCAAGTTACCGACGGCACCGCGTTGCCGGCCCTTCAGGTAGCACGTTTCGTGGAGAAACCCGACCTGCAGACCGCCGGGGGATTCCTGAAGGAAGGGTATCTCTGGAACAGCGGGATGTTCGTGTTCAAAGCGCGGGATTTCATGCAGATGCTTGCGCGGTATCAACCCCAGATCCTGGCGATCCTGGAGACCTTGACGGACGAGAACCTGGCTTCGGCGTATCCGGCTTTCCCCAATATCTCGATGGATTATGGCCTTGCCG
>CBFGLF010000148.1:0-3859 GCA_965649545.1 uncultured Methylotenera sp. | reverse complement strand
AAATCGACCACGCTGGCATCGATGATCGATTACCGCAACGAGACCACCACCGGGCACATCCTCACGCTGGAAGACCCGATCGAATTCATCCATCGCCACAAGAAATCCATCGTCGACCAGCGCGAAGTCGGCCTCGACACCCTATCCTTCGACAATGGCCTGAAGAACGCCATGCGCCAGGCGCCGGACGTGATCCTGATCGGCGAAGTGCGCGACATGGAAGGCATGAAACAGGCCATGGCCTATGCCGAGACCGGCCACCTGTGTCTCGCCACGCTGCACGCCAACAACGCCAACCAGGCCATCGAGCGCATCATCTCCTTCTTCCCGGAAGAAGGAAAAGCCGGCTTGCTGCTCGGTATCGCGCTCAATCTCGTCGGGATCGTCTCGCAGCGCCTCGTGCCGGGCACGCAGACCAAGCGTGTGGCCGCGATGGAAGTCATGATCAACATCCCCTACATCTCCGACCTGATCCAGAAATCCAAGCTGGAAGAGATCAAGGAGGTCATGGCCAACAACAACGACATCGGCATGTGCACCTTCGACCAGTCGCTGTTCCGGCTCTACAGCAACGGCAAGATCACCGAAGACCATGCCCTGGCCAACGCCGATTCGCGCAACGACCTCTCGCTGAAGATCCGCTTCGCGCAAGAGGGTGCCAAGGGTGGCTTTGAATAACATGGTGATGAGTATCGGAGAATGACCTGAAATGACCACTGTCAGCGTCAAGAAGCTCAACGAGACCACCTTTGAAGTCAAGGTGGAAGCGCATAGCACGACGACGCATGTGGTCACCGTCCAGCCCGAATACGCCAGCAAACTGACCGGCGGCAAGGCCCCGACGGAACAGCTGGTCAGCCGGTCCTTCGATTACCTGCTTGAGCGTGAATCCAACACCAGCATCCTGCGCAGCTTCGACCTGCCGGTCATCGGTCGCTACTTCCCGGATTACGAGCGCACCATCCAGTCGCTGCTCGACTGACTTTCCCTAGTCATTCATCCCGATCATTCCTGGCTTGCCGCATAGATCGCGGATGCCACGATCAGCAAGCCCCCGACCCATTCGTTCCATTCCATGACTTCGTTCGCCAGGTAATAGGAGGCGATCGCGGCGACCACCAGTTCGAACAGGAAGATCACCGCGGCCCGCGATGCCTGGATCTGGGTGATGCCGTACTGCACGAGGAAGGTTGCGGCCATGAGCAGCAGCGCGATCAAACCCATGATCAGCCAATTGGTCAGCGTGAAGAATGCCGGGCCCGGAAAAGGCAGTTGCTCCAGCGGCATCATGACGATGGACATGCCGATGACGCCCAGCCATACCGCCATCGATTTCACCCGCAGGCTGAGATGGGTCGACTTGCGGGTGATGACATTGGTCAGTGCGAAACAGATGCCTGCGGATAAGGCCAGCCACTCCGCCTGGTTGTGCGGGATGGGCAGGCTGTTACCGGGTTGCCACAACATGATGAAGGCGCCGGTGAGCGAGACCGCGATCACGATGACACCGTGCCAGCCGATCTTCTCCTTGAGCCAGAAATGCGCCAGGAGCAGCGTCCACAGAGGCGATAGATAGAACAGCAGCATGACCCGCATCACCTCGCCGTCGATCACCGCCAGCACGTAACTGAGGTTGGTCCAGCCTGCGACTAGCGCTAGCCAGTAGGCAGATTGCGGCAGATCCTTGAGACCGCGCCAATGCCTGGCGAAGAGCAATCCCCCCAGGATGGCTGCGATCAGGTAGGTATAGAAGCTGGAGGCGACGCCGGAGACGCCCGCCTCCTGCATGATGCGGTAGGGATACCAGATGACGCCCCAGGCGGTGGCGCCGAACATCAGGCCGAAGATGGCGAAGGCTTTGTTTGTTGAAGTATTCGTGGTCAATTTATAATGCCCGCATGAATCCTAATCTGCAGAAGTTACAGCCCTACCCGTTCCAGCGATTGCGCGATCTGTTCCAGGGCATCACACCCAATCCACAGTACAAGCACATCAACCTGTCCATCGGCGAGCCCAAGCATGAGACGCCGGCATTGATCAGGGATGCGCTAGTGGACAATCTGGGTGGGCTGGCCAATTATCCCACGACTGCAGGCATCCCCGAGCTGCGTCAGGCGATTTCTTCCTGGCTGAGCCGTCGTTACCAGATCCCCGCACTGGATCCGGAGAAAGCCATCATTCCGGTCAACGGTAGTCGCGAAGCTTTGTTCGCCTTCGCCCAGGCCGTCATCGACGATCGTCGTCCTGCGCCCGTGGTGATCTCACCCAACCCCTTCTACCAGATATACGAAGGCGCGGCTTTCCTGGCCGGTGCAGAACCCTACTTCCTGAACACCTTGCCGGAAAATGATTTCGCCATGGATTTCGACAGCGTGCCGGAGGCCGTCCTGCAGCGCACGCAGCTGGTCTACCTGTGCTCGCCCGGTAATCCGTCCGGCAAGATCATGACCTTGGAGCAATGGAAACACGTGTTCGAGCTGTCAGACCGTTACGGTTTCGTCATCGCCGCCGACGAGTGCTATTCCGAGATCTATTTCGACGAAGCCAACCCGCCGCTGGGCGCATTGCAGGCCGCGCATAAGCTGGGCCGCGACTACACCCGCCTGGTGATCTTCAGCTCGTTGTCCAAGCGCTCCAACGTGCCGGGCATGCGTTCCGGCTTCGTTGCAGGGGACGCGAAGATTCTGGAAAGATTCCTGCTCTACCGCACCTATCACGGCTGCGCGATGAGTCCTGCGGTACAGGCCGCCAGTATCGCCGCCTGGAACGACGAAGCCCATGTGGTCGAGAACCGCCGGTTGTATGACGAGAAGTTCAAGGCCGTCACGCCTTTGATGCAGCAAACGCTGGAAGTGGAGATCCCGGACGGGGCATTCTATCTCTGGGCACGCACCAAGACATCGGATACCGAGTTCGCACAGCGCCTTTACCGGGATTTCAATGTGACGGTCTTACCGGGCAGTTTTCTCGCGCGTGAAGCCCATGGGGTCAATCCGGGACTGAATTTCGTACGCCTGGCGCTGGTCGCTTCCCTTGCGGAGTGTGTCGAAGCCGCCAGCCGCATCGATCAGCTGGCCGGCAGCTAAATGGATTCTGTTTGATTCAATACATCAGTTAAGTAGTACATGAGGTAGGGATTCTATCCTTTTGATCTGATGTATTTATTATTCAGCCTGACGGCCACGGCACTGACCCCGATCATCGCGATACCGACGATCACCAGCGCCACAGGCCAGCCCAGCGTATTGGCGAAATGCTTGGCCGTGAAATAGCCGATATAAGACAGCATCGACAGGGTTCCCACCAACATCAGCACCCCACTACGGATCGCCGTGCTGAGATAGATGATGAACGCCGACAATCCCAGAAACAGCAATTCATAAGCGGTATCTTCAACGGTGTCGAACACCGCGAACAGTAACGATACCGAGCCCACCAGATGCCAGAACGGCGCGATGGCCTGATGCCTGGATTGGCTCAAGGCATACGCTACACACATCAGGGAGCTGCCCATGACCATGCCGACCAGCTTGCCATCCATATCCCAGAGATCGAACAAGGTCACGAAGAAGACACTGGCGAAGAAAATGGCCGCGAACGCCATCACCGTCAGCCGCTTGGCCAGGAATGTGGCGCCCTGCTGGATCAACATGAACGTTGCCATGAACAGTACACCGTGGCGCGGATCGCCGCCGGAGCTGTACTCGTCGAGCATGACGAATATCCCCATCGGCTCCAGCAATAAAGCCATGAGGATCAAGGGGGTCGCAGCGCGCTCGTATCGTTTGTCAGTGAGGCAGGCGACCGCCATGAGGAAGGCCACGAAGCCGGTCCCGAGGGTCACGATGACGCGGGCTGC
>CBFGLF010000147.1:0-3870 GCA_965649545.1 uncultured Methylotenera sp. | reverse complement strand
CTTGAGGTGAAGAAAGATAGAGTGGGTCAAATATTTAATGGTATCCCTTCGATCGATACACAGCGTGTTCAAACACAGGTTTTGGTCTCTAATGGTGAGACCGCTGTGCTTGGCGGCATTTACGAGCAGACTGAGAGGACCGATATCGATAAAGTCCCGTTCTTTGGGGACCTCCCACTCGTGGGAAATGCATTCAAACGTAAAGTGAAGCAAAGCGATAAAACTGAGTTGCTTATATTTATAACGCCTAAGGTCATGGACGATAACTTGGCGATTCGCTAGTCAAGTCTGACAGAACAAGCGCGATACCTTAAAATGCCCATCATGAGAATGATGGGCATTTTTTATGGGCGATAATATCTTCTTCGTTGGATTGATGGGTGCAGGCAAGACCACGATCGGCAGATCCATCGCCAAACATCTCAACAAGGCCTTTTATGACAGCGATCATGAGATCGAGAAGCGCACCGGCGTCAATATTCCATTGATCTTTGAACTGGAAGGTGAGGCTGGTTTTCGTCGGCGCGAGGCTCATGTGATCGAGGAACTCACCGCGATGCATGATATCGTGTTGGCGACGGGCGGAGGTGTGGTGTTGAGCAAGGAAAACCGTGAGTACCTCAAAGCCAATGGTACAGTGATCTACTTGCGAGCCAACGTCCATGATCTGTGGCAACGCACCAGGAACGACAAGAATCGCCCCCTTTTGCAGGGCGGAGATGCCAAGGAAAAACTGGAAAGACTATTTGCTGAGCGTGACCCCCTGTACCGCGAGGTGGCCTCCATGGTCATCGATACAGGCGGCCAGCCTGTGCATCAGCTCGTCAATCACATAGAGCAAAAACTGAAGCAATCATCAGAAGCATGAAGACACTAGAAGTCAAATTAGGTGACCGATCCTACCCTATCCATATCGGTCAAGGCCTGCTAGCCCAAGCCGAACTTATCCTTCCCTATCTGAAGCGCAAGCAAGTGGCTGTCGTTACCAACACGACAGTCGCCCCCTTGTATCTGGAGCGCCTTTCTGAGCCACTGAGACGCAGGGGCGTAGATGTCATATCGATCATCTTGCCAGATGGCGAAGCCTACAAGAACAGCGAGACGCTTAACCTAATCTATGACGCCTTACTCCAGCACAGAGCCGAGCGTAGCACGACTCTGATCGCCCTTGGAGGCGGTGTCATCGGGGATCTGACCGGTTATGCTGCTGCAACTTACTTGCGTGGCGTGCCATTCATCCAGATACCGACTACCCTGTTATCGCAGGTGGATTCTTCCGTGGGCGGTAAAACCGGCATCAACCACCCATTGGGCAAGAACATGATCGGGGCCTTCTATCAGCCGCAGCTGGTGCTAGCCGATATCGATACATTGAAAACCCTGCCGCCCAGGGAGTTGTCCGCCGGGCTCGCGGAAGTGATCAAATATGGCTTGATTCGTGATGTGGCATTCTTCGATTGGCTTGAGCGCAATATGGATCGGTTGGTAGCGTTGGATATGGAAGCCTTGACCTATGCGATCTATCGTTCCTGCGAGAATAAGGCGGAGGTCGTAGCCGCCGACGAACGAGAGGCTGGCGAGCGTGCCTTGCTGAATCTTGGCCATACATTTGGCCATGCCATCGAGAATGCGATGGGGTACGGCGTCTGGTTGCACGGCGAGGCGGTAGCGGCGGGCACGATGCTGGCTGCCGATCTATCGAGACGCATGGGCTGGTTGAACGATGACGAGGTGGCCCGCATGCGCGCCATCTTCAAGGCGGCTAATCTGCCTATCGATCCTCCGGCGCTGGGTGTGGATCGTTATCTTGATCTCATGGGCTTGGATAAGAAAGTGGTCGATGGCAAGATCCGATTCATTTTGCAGCAGGCCATCGGTAAGTCTGTCGTGACAAGCGACTATGACGTAGAGGCTTTGCGTCAAACCTTGGCGCTTGTGCATGACTGATCTGGCATCCTACGCGGCTGATCCTGGCAAGACTCGCGGTCGGCGTCATCAGGAACCGGCGCCGATTGGCAGAAACGATTTTCAGCGCGATCGAGACCGTATCATTCACTCTGGCGCCTTTCGCCGGTTAGAGTACAAGACCCAGGTCTTCGTCAATCACGAGGGGGATCTCTTCCGCACGAGGCTCACGCATAGTATCGAAGTCGCCCAGATCGGCCGTGCCATTGCGCGCAACCTTGCCTTGCATGAAGACTTGGTCGAAGCCATCGCGCTCGCTCATGATCTGGGGCATACCCCTTTTGGACATGCCGGCCAGGATGCACTCAACGAATGCATGCAGGGACACGGGGGGTTCGAACATAATCTTCAGTCGTTGCGGGTCGTAGATGTGCTTGAGCAGCGTTATGCCGAGTTCGATGGACTGAACCTTACCTTCGAGACCCGCGAGGGGATCCTGAAACATTGCTCGGTGAAGAACGCCAAGGGTCTTGGCGATGTCGGTGAGAGATTCATTAAAAAGCAGCAGCCCTCATTGGAGGCCCAAGTGGCGAATCTCGCTGATGAGATCGCCTATAACAACCATGATGTGGATGATGGTTTGCGCTCGGGCTTGATCTCACTGGAACAACTGATCGAAGTGAAGTTGTTTGCAGAAAATCTGGCCCAGGTACAGACGCAATTTCCGAAACTCAATGACCGCAGGTTGATTCACGAGACGGTGCGCCGGATGATCAATTCGCTGGTAATGGATCTTACCCGTCAGAGCCAAAAGAATATCGCGCAACATCAGCCAAAAACCATCGATGACATCCGCATGCTACCAGCGCTGATCGGTTTCAGCCCTGAGATGCAGTCAAGGCAGGCGGAGCTAAAACGTTTCCTGAGAAAGAATCTTTATCAGCACTATCGGGTCAATCGCATGAGTGTCAAAGCCAAGCGCATCATCCGTGAGTTGTTCGAGGTGTTCATGAGCGATGTGAGCCTCATGCCGAGCGAGTATCAGGATCGCTCAAATGACGATAGCGCCAGGGCGGTGGCCGACTACATTGCCGGCATGACCGACCGCTATGCCATCCGCGAGTACCAACGGCTGTTCACTGTGTCCGAGCGAGAACTCTGAGCACAAACCCAAGCCCTGAATGACAGGGCGTTTAGCGGCCCTGCAAAGGGTTAGTTAACTGTCTTCCTTCCGTGTTGTTGCAAAATTACAACACTTCCATTTCATCCGTCGCAAAAAACACAACTTTACTTGGCGTAGCCAGAAAGCATTTGGCATACTTCACTTACCTTCTCGTAAGGGGAGTTCGCGAACTCTGCCGTCAGGTTTGCAAACTTAACAGCTTGTAGATTTGACGGAATTAACTAGAAACAATCAGGAGATTTTTATGAACAAGAAACTGAGCATGGCAGTTGCTGGCGCTGTAATGGCGTTTGGCGCTTCCGCAGCTAACGCTGGTATCACCATTCCAGCAGGCGACTGGACCATCGACATCGGTGGTAACGTCAACGCTTACTACACCCACACCAAGTTCGACGGCGCTCTGTCCGCACCTGGCATCGAAGACAAGGCTAACACCGTACAAACCGGTCTGCTGCCTTCCGCACTGGGTATCGGTGGTAAGACCCGTCAAAACGACCTGGACATCGCGTTCCAGTTCACGTTCTTCACCGGTGTTGACGCTGGTTCCGGCGCTGGCGCTGGTAACAACAGCCTGAACATTCGTCAAGCTTACATGACCTTCGGCGACAAGAGCTGGGGTACCATCAAGGCTGGTCGTGATCTGGGCATCTACGCTTCTGACGCGATCCTGTCCGACATGACCCTGCTGGGCGTTGGTATCGGTGCTGGCGCAGGTGGTTCCTCCACCCTGGGTCGTATCGGTTCCGGCTACATGTACGCTGACTGGGTTGGTCAAATCAGCT
>CBFGLF010000146.1:0-3918 GCA_965649545.1 uncultured Methylotenera sp. | reverse complement strand
ACAGCGCCTGCACCCCGACCGCGACGACCAGACCGTCATCGTTGAGACTATCGCGGTCTGCGCTCAGCATCTCCTCGGTGACGACATTCACTTTCAGGCCGGATGCGGGGTCGAGTTCGTTGCGGAGCCGGTCGGTGAACTCTGCGGTGGCCGGTGTCGGCATCGTGATCAGCACCGTGATGCGGCTCTGCGCCACCGCGGTCATGGGGATCAGGCACATCAGCATGCCCAGCGTGCTGGCGATCGCAGTCATCCGCCCTAGCATCTGTCGAGGCATCGTGATCGCCATCAGAAATCCAGCCTCAGGGTCACGTAGGCGCGCCTGCTCATAACGTTGTAATCGGCGAACTCCTTGTATTGCGTATCGAAGAGGTTCTGCGCGATCGCCGACAGTTCTCCCCTGGTACGCGTCAGTTCGAACTTGCGCGCGATGCGCAGGTCGGCATGGCGTGCCAATTCGACCGGCGTGCCATCGCCAAGCGCGGCGACCCGGCTGGTCTGGTAATACATGAGGCTGGCATCCCAATAGGGATTGAAGCGATGGGTCAGCATGGCGCTGAACGTGTTCCTCGGCGCGGAATCGAGAAAATGCCTTTCCAGCAACTGTTCCGGCGGTGCCACATCGGGACCTGTGACCTCTTGCTGGCCATAGATCCTGACATGCGCGTAGCTGGCAAGTAGACGCGTCTCGCTGGATAGGCGCCATTGGCTTTGCAACTCGAAACCGCGGACCCGGGCATCGGGACCGTTGATGTAGGTAAAGGGCTTGGGCGTGCCGGGGATGCGAATAAAACCCGGCGGGGCACTGTAAGGGCTTGGCACCTTGGTTTGACGGATGATGTTGCTCATAGCGTCCTCGAACAGCCGCATGTCGAGATTGAGGCTGCCGAAATCGCCGAGGTAACCGATCTCCTTGGCGATGATCTGCTCCGGTTTCAGGCCCCCTTGGTCGCGAAACTGCTCCTGGATGAAGGTGACGCCGGGGATCGTCGTCGGCACCACGAAGCGCCCCATGAATTTCTCTTCCAGGTAGGTAGGCGTACGCAAGGCGGTGGAGATGCCGACCCTGACCGTGTGACCGGGTGCGAGGCGGAAGTTGGCGCTCGCACGCGGCGAGAGGTCGCTACCGGTGAGATCGTTATGCTCGAACATGGCACCGGCATTCATCACGAGGCGCGGGCTCGCCTGCCACTCGGCGTGGCCAAACACGCGTTGCAGATGGAAGCTGTCACGATCCCTGCTGTTGAGGTAGAAGGGTGCCGTGATCTGGTCCAGTCGCAGGCTACCACCCCAGACCATGCGCAGGGATTGCCAGGGGGAGAACGTATGCTGGGCCTCGATATCGTAGCGCTCGTTCTCGACATCGTTGTCCAGCAGCAAGGTCGGGCTGCGCAGTATCGGGCCGAAGAACTGGACGAGGTCGACGGACGAGACCAGATCATCCGAGCGGCTGTAGCTATGGTAGCCCTGCAAAGAAAAATCGCTGCGGGCGCTGAAGCTGTGGCGCCAGCGGGCTTGCTGGAAATGACTTTGCACATCCTTGCTGCGCGGCAGGAAGATCAACGCGTCGGGAAACGGGTCGCCTTCCTGACGGCTGCCGCCGTTGTAACCGAACTGGAACTCTAGCTCATCCTGATCCGTCGCGCGGTAGTCCGCCCGTGCGGTGACGATATCGGTGCGCTTGCTGTCGAATCGTCGCTGCAGGCCGTCGTCGACGCGGTGACCGATCGTGATCCGGTAATTCAAGTCATTGAGCTTGCCGCCGTAGCGATAGAAAGTGTCGTTGCGGCCGCTGCCGCGCGCCAGCATGACGGATGAGCCCTGGGTCTCGGACGCATGCTGCGTGATGATGTTGATGACCCCGAGGAAAGAGTTGGCGCCGTAACTAGCGGCATTCGGTCCGCGCGTGACCTCGATGCGTTCGATGTCGGCGATGGCGATCGGCAGATCGCTCCATTGCACGCCGCCATAAAGCGGTTCATAGACCGAGCGCCCATCGATCAGCACCTGCATGCGGCGCGAATAGGCATCAGTCATGCCGTGGTAGCTGACGACCGGATTCACCGTCTGCAGGTAGCCGGCATTGCTGCCGACATACATGCCCGGTACGAGGCGGAAGATCTCTGGCAGATCGACGATGCCGGACTCGCGGATCATGTCGCGGTCGATCACGGTGACGGCGGAAGGTGCGTCGGCGATCGGCTGCGAGAGGCGGGAGACCGTCAGTACGTTGGGCATGTCGCCCAGGTAGGCTTCTTCGGAAAGCAGCTTGCTTGCAGAGGTTTCTGCTGCATAAGCAATGTTCGCGCACAGCATGAGGCAAGCGAGGAGGAATCTGGTGCGCATCGTGCCCCCGGATTATTTGGGGACTTTGATCAGATTCGGTGGGATGACAGCCCTCAGATTGGCTTGCGTTACCCCTTCACTGATACGGCTGGAGATCCACCAGACACTCCCTTTTTTTACACTCAGGTATTGTGCCTTGCCGGTGAGCGCCATCGATGCAGCTTCGCCCAGACTGGGCTGGTGGCCGACGATGACGACGGTGCCGTCGGCATCTGGCCAGCCTGCTGCTTTTAATATCGCCTTGGCGTCTGCGCCGGGGCCGATATCGCGGCGCGTGATAAAATCGAGCTTGAGCGCTTCTGCGGTCTGCTGTGTGCGGGTCGCAGGGCTGACCAGGATCAGGCTACCTTTCGGCAAACGTGGCTTGAGCCACTTGCCCATGATCTCGGCCTGCTGCCGACCTTTGGTCGTCAGTTCGCGCAACATGTCAGGAGCTGTGTCGGCGGCTTCAGCGTGTCGCCAGAGTAGCAGTTCCATGAAATTATATTCTCCCTGTGATGGGGTTATCTTAACCGTAGCCTTGGCCTGACGGAAGCGGCAACTGCATGAAACGCCATCTTTACCTGCTGATCGATACCGTCGACGAATGGCCCGTCAGCGCGCGCACCGTCATCGAATCGTGGCTGGCTTTCGGTCAGGGCCGCTCCTACGAAGCAATATTCGAGCCTTCGCTGGTGCAGGACTTCGGGATGGACACGCAAGCCTATGCCGCACTTTCGTGGCTAGGGGAAGGGAACGATCCTGGTGCATCCTGCTGGATGTACGCGGACCCTGTCCACTTCGCGTTGCAGCGCGATCATTTCTCACTCGCGCATCCCGCACCCCTAGTTCTTTCAGCGCAAGAGTGTGCAACTTTGCTGGCAGATATCAACCGCCATTTCGAGCCGGAAGGCTTGCATTTCTGTTGCAGCGGTTCAGGGCAGTGGTTCCTGCGCGTCGCCCATGCACCAGAAATAAGCACTTCGCTGTTGAGGGCGGCGGCCGGCCATGACGTGCGCATGTTCCAGCCGCAAGGTCCAGAGGCGCCTTACTGGAAACGGTTGCAGAACGAACTCCAGATGTTGCTGCATGAGCATCCGGTGAATCAGGCGCGCGAAGCGCGGGGTGAGTTGTCGGTCAACAGTCTCTGGATATCGGGGCAGGGTCGGCTGCCTGAAACGCCCGGCACGCAGCGCTATACAGACGTATATGCCAGTCACGCCCTGGCGCTCGGGCTAGGCAAGTGCGCTGGTGTACAGACCCACGCCCTGGATGCGCTCGATATGACATCCTGCGCCCACGGGGAGCAAGCGCTGGTCGTGATGCATGGGCGGGACGCGGATCTCGCCAAGCGCGTGCATGCCACGCATGCAGCGTTACGGGCCGGTACCCTTGGTCGCCTCAGGATCACCGTTGTCTTGCGGGGTCGGGTGGTGGTCGCCGAACTGGGTCGTTTCGATCTATGGAAACGATGGCACAGGCCGAAACCGCTACAATCCTACTGAACTCGCTTCTTAATCATCATGGTCACCATCGTCCAACGTCCATACGACCCTACCTCTGCCGAGGCCCTCATTGCGGCAGGCTTGCCCG
>CBFGLF010000145.1:0-3928 GCA_965649545.1 uncultured Methylotenera sp. | reverse complement strand
GGCATGCAACTCGAACGTATCCTCCATCATCAGGGCTTCGGCTCACGCAAGCTCTGCCGCATCCTCATCATCAACGACCAGGTGACCGTCAACGGCGTACCCTGCGACGACCCGGCTGCGGATTTCGACACCCAGAACCTGCAGTTCACCGTGGAGGGCGAGCCTTGGCAGTATCGCGAGAAAGCCTACCTGTTGCTGCACAAGCCGGCGCATTATGAGTGCTCACACAAGACCTTGCATCACCCCAGCATCTATCGCTTGTTGCCCGCCCCACTCATCGAACGCGGCGTCCAGTGCATCGGGCGCCTGGATGAGGACACCACCGGACTGATCCTGCTATCGGATGACGGCCAGTTCATCCACCGCATGAGCTCGCCCAAGTGGAAAGTGCCCAAGGTCTATGAAGTGACGGCGAAACATGCGGTCGACAAGCGACAAGTGGAGGCCTTGCTGAATGGCGTACTGCTAGTGGACGAATCGGAAACGATCGCCGCGCTGGCCTGTGAACAGGTCTCGGACCATGTCATCCACCTGACGCTCGCCGAAGGCAAATACCATCAAGTGAAACGCATGCTGGCCGCAGTCGGCAACCGGGTGGAAGCGCTGAAGCGCATCCGTATCGGCGCACTAAACCTACCTGACGAACTCGCACCAGGGGAGTGGCGCTGGCTGGAGGCGGACGATCACGAGAAGCTACGCCCAGCCGGCTGATGCCACGCGGCAATAACTCGAGATGAATTCTGGTGTTTAGGCCTCAACTGCGTATAATGCAGCTTCCCTATGCACCACCAATCAGCATAGCGGTCTATCCCCTACTCCGATCTACTCGATCCCTAATTCGTCTGCCTCGATTGGTTTTGTTCAGTGAACAAAAGGCCGTCGCAGGAGTTTTTAAAATTGTCATCTGAAACAACGAACACCAGCCTGTCTTTCAACGACCTCGGGCTGGCTCAACCCATCCTGCGTGCCATCGCTGACGCCGGATATACGACGCCCACACCGATCCAGGCCAAGGCCATTCCGCAAGTACTGAGCGGTGGCGACCTGCTCGCGGGCGCCCAGACCGGTACCGGCAAGACGGCCGGTTTCACACTGCCTTTGCTGCACCTGCTGCAAGCCAAGCCGACTCAGGCCAAACCCGGCCAACCACGCTGCCTGATCCTGACGCCTACGCGAGAACTCGCGGCGCAGGTCGAGGAATCCGTGAAGACCTACGGCAAACACCTGCCGTTGAAATCCATGGTGATGTTCGGCGGCGTCAATATCAACCCGCAGATCACCCGTCTTAAGAAGCCTCTGGATATCCTTGTTGCGACCCCTGGCCGTTTGCTCGACCATGTCGGCCAGCAAACCATCGACCTCTCGCAGATCGAGATCCTGGTGCTGGACGAAGCCGACCGCATGCTGGACATGGGCTTCATTCGCGATATCAAGAAGATCCTGGCCCTGCTGCCCAAGCAACGCCAGAACCTATTGTTCTCGGCGACCTTCTCCGACGAGATCAAGGCACTGGCTGACGGCCTGCTGCACAACCCGGGCTTCGTCGAAGTCGCACGCCGCAACACCGCCTCCGAACTCGTCGAACAAACCGTCCACCTGGTGCCGCAAGCCCATAAGCGCGATCTGATGAGCCATCTGATCCGCGAGCACGACTGGCAACAAGTCCTGGTCTTCACCCGCACCAAGCACGGCGCCAATCGCCTAGCGGAAAAACTGGTGAAAGACGGCATCGAAGCCGCCGCGATCCATGGCAACAAGAGTCAAGGCGCGCGCACCAAGGCGCTGGCCGACTTCAAGAACGGGAGCGTCAAGGTCCTGGTGGCGACCGATATCGCCGCACGCGGCCTCGATATCGACCAACTGCCGCAAGTCGTGAATTTCGAACTGCCTAACGTACCGGAAGACTACGTACACCGTATCGGTCGCACCGGCCGTGCGGGCAGCACAGGCGCTGCGATCTCGCTGGTGGACAGCGAAGAGATGAAGTTCCTGAAGGCGATCGAACGCCTCATCAAACGCGAGATCCCACGTGTCGCGGTTGAAGGCTTCGTACCGAGCGAAAAGACCGCGGAAGCGCCGCGTCCGCCGAGACCTGCCCGCAACCAGCCGAGACAGCAGAACCGCGAGGGTCGGGGCGAGGACAGGCAAAGACAAGGCCAGCGTGGCCGGCCTGATGGTCGTTCGGACAAGCGCTCGGACAAATCAGACGGCAGACGTACAGATCAGCAGGCACGTAATCCGCAACATGCGCCGCAAACGGCTCAAAAATCCAGCGCACAGCAGCGTTCGGACCAGGCCTTGTCTGAAGCCGCTCGGCATCAGGCCATGCCGCAATCGCCCTTATTCGCGCCGAAACCTGTGCATCGCGGTAATCGCGGTCGCTAAGGGTATGTGGGGAGTTTCGAACCTGGAAAAAAGAAAACCGCCGAGAGGCGGTTTTATCAGGGGAATGTAGCTTGAGATAAGCTCATTAATTGTCTAAGGGGAGATGAACAATTGCAGCCAGTATAAGTACCGGATGTAAAAGAAATATTTCCCCAAACAGGTAATTTGTAAGAATTCGTTACATCGTTACAATTGGTTAGCAGGAACCCACCCTGCTCCTTGCAGTCAGAACAGCACCTTTCCCAGGATGCCTTCCATGCTTAGAACTTTGTTGATCACCATCGCCCTGCTGCTCGCGGCATGCACCTATACCCCGAAAGATATCAAGCCCGTGGAAGGGTTCCAGGTCGACCAGTATCTCGGCACCTGGTACGAGATTGCACGCCTGGACCATTCGTTCGAGCGTGGCCTGGAAAAAGTGACGGCCACCTACAGCATGCGTGAGGATGGCGGGCTTAAAGTGATCAACCGCGGATTCGACCCAGTGAAACAGGAATGGAAGGAAGCCGTCGGCAAAGCCTATTTCATCGACACTCCGGATATCGGCAAGCTCAAGGTCTCGTTCTTCGGGCCCTTCTACGGCGGCTATAACATCATCGAACTGGATAAGCCTTACTACAATTACGTGATGATCTGCGGCCCGGATAAATCCTATTTCTGGATCCTGTCGCGCACACCGCAGCTGCCTTACCCCATCAAGGCGCAGCTGATCTCCAAAGCCAAGGAACTGGGATTCGCCACCGACGAGTTGATCTACGTGTCGCAGTGACAGTGAGCCCCAATGATCGTGTGACCCAGCGATGGTCATGCGATGCACCACTAACGATACGGCGCCGCAAAGAAGGCGCTGCCCGTAATAGCGACGTGTCAGGCAATAAAAAAGCCGCTCCTTTCGGGTGCGGCTTTTTCATGCGCTAGACTTTTAAGCTTTTAGCTCTTCACTACCAGACTGTTCCTGACCGATTTCACCCCCCGGATGGACTGGGCGATCTCTTCGGCGCGGACGATCTGGGTCTTGTTATCGACGAAACCGCTCAGCTGCACGATGCCCTTGTGGGTCTCGACACTGATCTGCAAGCCCTTCAAGCCTTCTTCCTTGATGATGTTCGCCTTGATCTTGGCGGTGATGGCACTGTCATCGACGATACGGCCGACTTCCTTATTCTGCGATTGGGACTTGTAATCCGCATATTCCGCCTGGCTCAACACTTCATCGCTATCGACGTCGGCAGCCTGGAAACTGGATTTATTGAAGCTGCGATCCTTGCTGGCTTCGGTCTTGCTCAGCGACCCGCTACCGTCGATATCGAGCGAATTGAATTCCGTCATGTAGGGGCTTTGGTTCAAATCATCGGGTTCGGCCGCAGCCAAGGAAGGGATCGCGTTCATTCCCCATACGATCATGGACATGCCGAGTAGCTTTCTGATTTCGAACTGTGCAGGCATTGCTGATCTCCTGTTCATAACGAACGAGTTAATTGTAGATGGAATGCATGGCCTTATAGCTGGCCATGATCTTGGCACGGTCAAATTTCTCATGGAC
>CBFGLF010000144.1:0-3950 GCA_965649545.1 uncultured Methylotenera sp. | reverse complement strand
TTTGTTACGGTTCTGGCCCACTTTGGGTGCTTTCCATGAGCAAAAATTCGCAATCTACGACACCATCTTCTGCAGAACATCCTGGCTTCGAACAAGCCCTCTCGGAACTTGAAACGATCGTCAGCCAGATGGAGTCCGGGCAACTGCCTCTGGAACAATCCCTGGCCGCCTACAAGCGCGGTACCGAATTGCTCCAGTCCTGCCAGAAGTCACTGGCGGCGATAGAACAACAGATCCAGATACTCAACGAGGCTGGCAAGCTGCAAGCTTACACGGATCAAGATGACTGATTTCCAAGCCTGGGCGGTCGGCATCCAGCACCGCACGGAAGCGAACCTTTCCGCTTTATTACCGGCCTCGTCGATCGCGCCTCAGCGCTTGCATGAAGCGATGCGCTATGCGGTGCTCGGCGGCGGCAAACGCGTCAGAGCCTTGCTCGTGCATGCCGCTGGCGAACTCTGCGGCGCAGCAAGCGCCCGGGTCGATGCCGCTGCTGCCGCGGTCGAGATGATCCATGCGTATTCACTGGTCCATGACGATATGCCTTGCATGGACGACGACGACCTGCGACGCGGCAAGCCCTCATGCCACAAGCGTTACGATGATGCCACCGCCCTGTTGGTCGGTGATGCCCTGCAGACACTGGCCTTCCAGGTGATATCGCAGCCGGGCTTGTTCATCGACCCATCCAAGCAACTTGAAGTCATCCAGATGCTGGCGATCGCCAGCGGCTCGCGCGGCATGGCCGGCGGCCAAGCGATCGACCTGGCGAGCGTGGGGCAGAGCCTGAGCCAGGCCGAGCTGGAGCACATGCATATCCACAAGACAGGCGCGCTCATCCGTGCCGCAGCCATGATGGGCGCGCATTCTGCAGAAGAAGCAGATACGGACCGTCTGCATGCGGTGGACACCTATGCGCAATCCATCGGCCTCGCCTTTCAGGTCGTCGACGACATCCTCGACACCGAAGCCGATACTACGACTTTAGGCAAGACCGCCGGTAAGGATGCCGAGAACAACAAGCCGACCTATGTCACCATCCTCGGGCTCGAACGTGCGAAACAAATGGCCAACGAGCTCTATGAACGTGCACTGCAACCGCTGGAAGTGTTCGGTGACGATGCGCTACGTTTACGGCAACTTGCCCAATTCATCATGCAACGCAGCTCATGACCATGTATCCATTACTCGACACCATCCATTCCCCGGATCAGCTTCGGACGCTAGACCGCAAGCAACTGGCGCAACTGGCCGAAGAATTACGTGCTTTTCTGATCGACAGCGTCTCGCAGACGGGCGGGCATTTGTCATCCAATCTGGGTGTGGTGGAACTGACGATCGCGCTGCATTATGTGTTCAACACCCCGGATGACCGACTGGTCTGGGACGTGGGCCATCAGACTTATCCGCACAAGATCCTGACGGGCCGTCGCGAGGCCATGACAGGTTTGCGCAAACCGAACGGGATCGCCGGGTTCCCGCGCCGCAGCGAGAGCCCTTACGATACCTTCGGCACCGGCCACTCCAGCACCTCGATCTCCGCTGCGCTGGGCATGGCGATCGCCGCCCAACGAGCAGGCCTGGAGCGTCGCTCGGTCGCTATCATCGGTGACGGCGCCATGACCGCGGGCATGGCGTTCGAGGCACTGAACAACGCCGGCGCCATGGACGCCAATCTGCTCGTCATCCTCAACGACAACGACATGTCGATCTCGCCCAATGTCGGCGCTTTGAACAATTACCTGGCCAAGCTGTTGTCCGGTCGGTTCTACACGACCATGCGCCGATCGAGCGAAAAGGTATTAGGCGTCATGCCACCGGTACTGGAGTTCGCCAAGCGCGCTGAAGAGCATGTCAAAGGCATGATGACGCCTGGCACCTTGTTCGAAGAGTTCGGCTTCAATTACATCGGTCCGATCGATGGTCATGACATCGACGTGCTGGTCGCCACACTGCAGAACATCCGGAAGCTCAAAGGCCCCCAGTTCCTGCACGTCGCCACGCAGAAAGGCCGTGGTTATCAACCGGCAGAAGAGAATCCCGGTCGCTATCATGGCGTAGGCAAGTTCAATCCCACCGACGGTAGCGCGGTAGCCGCTTCCGGCAAGCAGACTTACACGCAGATCTTCGGTGAATGGCTGGTCGACATGGCCGCGCAGGATGAGCGCCTGATCGGCGTCACCCCTGCGATGTGCGACGGCTCTGGCCTGAATGCGTTCGCCGAGCGATATCCCGAGCGCTTCTTCGATGTCGGCATTGCCGAACAACATGCCCTCACGTTCGCTGCGGGTATGGCCTGCGATGGCCTGAAGCCGGTGGTAGCGATCTATTCGACCTTTCTGCAGCGCGCCTACGACCAATTGATCCACGACATCGCCCTGCAGAATTTGCCGGTGATGTTCGCCATCGACCGTGCCGGCCTCGTGGGTGCCGACGGCCCGACGCATGCGGGCAGCTTCGATCTGAGTTATATGCGTTGTATCCCGAATATGGTGATCATGACGCCGAGTGACGAGAACGAATGCCGGCAGATGCTGTTCACGGCATTCCAGCATGAGGGGCCGACAGCCGTGAGATACCCGCGTGGCGGTGGCCCGGGCGCCACCGTGGAAAAATCCATGCAGGCCTTGCCGATCGGCAAAGGCATCATCGCCAGAGAGGGCAGCAAGGTCGCTATCCTCGCCTTTGGCAGCATGCTCACACCCGCGATACAAGCGGCGGAGCGCCTAGGCGCCAGCGTCGCCAATATGCGTTTCGTTAAACCGCTGGACATCGATTTGATCCGCCACCTGGCCGCCACGCATGAACTGCTGGTCACTGTAGAAGAGAATGTTATCCAGGGCGGTGCCGGAGCGGCCGTGATGGAAGCTTTGCAAGGGCTGAGTGCCGATGTCGAAACTTTATGCCTGGGGTTACCGGACGTTTTCATCGAGCACGGTGTGCATGAAACCATGTTGGCCGAATGCGGTCTTAACGCAGACGGCATCGTTGCCGCGATTGAGAAAAAATTAACCTAGTGTTATACTCAACTATTAACGCGCACCATCCAACATCGAGAGTTTAATGAATCAGCCAGCCATTCCCGCGATTGAAGACGTCCAGAACACCCCGGACACTCGTCACCTTGCCATCGACAAAGTTGGTATCAAGTCGATCCGTCATCCTGTGAAGGTGAAAGACAAGACGGGGGGCGTGCAGCACACGGTCGCCATGTTCAATATGTACGTGCATCTGCCCCATAATTTCAAGGGCACCCACATGTCGCGTTTCGTCGAGATCCTCAACATGAACGAGCGCGAGATCTCGGTGGAGTCCTTCGAGACCATCCTGCGTGAAATGGTGAAGCGCCTGGAAGCGGAATCCGGCCACGTCGAAATGACGTTCCCGTATTTCATCAACAAGGCCGCCCCGATCTCCGGGGTACAGAGCCTGCTCGATTATGAAGTGACCTTCATCGGCGAGATCTGTAAAGGCAAGTTCGACATCACGGTCAAGGTTTTGGTGCCGGTCACCAGCCTGTGCCCATGCTCGAAGAAGATCTCCAACTACGGGGCGCACAACCAGCGCTCGCATGTCACCATCACGGCAAAGATCAACGATTTCATCTG
This sequence comes from uncultured Methylotenera sp., assembly GCA_965649545.1. Classification (GTDB taxonomy): domain Bacteria; phylum Pseudomonadota; class Gammaproteobacteria; order Burkholderiales; family Methylophilaceae; genus CABHOJ01. The sequence continues at coordinate 342 of CBFGLF010000144.1, read as the reverse complement.
GGTCGAGGATCTGATCCGTATCGTCGAGAGCCAGGCTTCCAGTGAACTGTTCGGCCTGCTCAAGCGCCCGGATGAGAAATACGTGACAGAGCATGCCTACGACAATCCGAAATTCGTGGAAGACATGGTGCGTGACGTCGCGGCACAACTCAACGCGGAACCTCGCATCGATTCGTACGTGGTGGAATCGGAGAACTTCGAGTCGATCCACAACCACTCCGCCTACGCATTGATCGAACACGACAAACTGGCTAAACACTAACTACTCGAAGTCTGCCCGCCCTACGTGGTCGCCCCCTACGGGCTGCCCGCTCCGCACTTCGGCGGGCTACTTCTCCTCGA
>CBFGLF010000143.1:0-3952 GCA_965649545.1 uncultured Methylotenera sp. | reverse complement strand
CCGATCGCGATCAGCCGTCCAGCGAGAATTTCAGCGGCACCAGCACATAGGCACTGATCGCCTGGCTGCCTTTACGTGCGGGGACGAAACGCCATTTCTTCACCGCATCCAGCGCGGCCTGATCGAGTCGGCTGTAGCCGCTACCTGATTCAAGCTCGACGGATTGCGGCGTGCCTTGTTCGGAGACCAGCACGCGCAACAGCACACGGCCCTGTTCGCCGACGCGACGCGACAGCGTCGGATAATCAGGTGGCGGGTTCTTCAGGTAAGCGGCGCCGAATTTCGGCTCGATGACCGGCTCTTCCTTCGGTGGCTGGGGTTTTTCGACCACCTGCGGGGGCGGTTCAGGCTGGGTCACCTGTTCGGCGACCTTGACCGGTTCAGGCACCGTCACAGGCGGTGTAGGCGCGGACTGGGCGACTTCAGGCACTGGGGTCGGCTCGATCTTCTTCGGCTTCGGAATGACCTTCTTGACCACCGGCGTCGGCTCGGGCGGTACAGGTTCCGGCGCCTTGAGTTCTGGCGCGGGGTTCTCCACCAGACTGACCAGCATCGGCGTTTCCGGTTGTTCGATCGCAGGCGGTTCAGTCTGGGCATTGACTGCCAGATAGAAGAGCGCCGAATGCAACATGACGACCACCATCAACATCGAAGTCGACAATTTGCTTGGAACCGGCGCTGCGCCGCCACCTGCGGGACTGACGCCCAGACGCACGCTTCTGACGCTCGTCACGCCCGGACGCACTGCGCCCGACGGCCGCTTGATGGCATATAGATGATCAGTGGACATTGCCCGACCTTGCATTGAATCTTTCCTCTAATCTCGTGGCTTTCGCAAGCGCAAGTCGCTGTTCTGCCTGCCGCATCATCACGGCCAGGCTCTCGAATGCATGGGCCTCGAGACGCAGGCTCATGGCACCGATCTCCAACTCGGCGACTTTGCAATCCTCGCAGTACAGCACGCGACAACCCTCTTCTCCGGCGAGCACGATGCGATGGCAAGTGTTTGAGGATTTCATCTCGTTCGTCTGCCCTATTTGGTGAGGATCAACTTGCCTTGCCCGGTGAGGCGCAAGCGATACTCGACACCGTTGTGCTCGATCACCGATTCGCGCTGACCGGCCAAGAGTTGCGCGCTGGTCCAGCGTGTGAGCGTCGACGTGGCGGTTTCGAGGCGCGTCGGCTCCGCTTCACTCATCAACCCTGCCACCAGGGCTACGGCCAACTCTGGCTTGGTCATCGCGCCACTCCATTCGGATATTGCTCACCACCGTTGCCATCGCGCTGCGCGCCAATCTCATGGCGCTGCGTGCTGTTTGCGCTGCGATGGATTGCGCGGCTGCTCACATCATGAATGTTGATGATAACGATTCTCATTTGTGAAGTCAATGCTATGTCCATGTATTTAATTGAGAAAGCAATCGTCGCTCCTCGGCAAAAAAAGGCCGCTTTCGCGGCCAAGATGAGGAGAAACAACTTCGTACAACACCGTTACAGGCGGTTGGCGTAATACTCCACCACCTGCTGCACATCGATCGGGAACGGAATGTCCTCCGCAGCCGGCAAGTGCGTGATCCTGGCCTTCTTGGCTTGTTCATCCCAACCCAGCCATTCAGGGCGGATCAGGGGCATATCGGCCAGCGTCTCGATGACGATAGGCAGATTCAGGCTCGTGGCCTTGAGCGCGACTTCATCGCCGACCTTGAGCCGCATGGAGGGAATGCTGGCCAGCTTGCCGTTCAGCAGGACATGGCGGTGGTTCACCAGCTGCCGTGCAGCCGCGATGGTAGGCGCAAAGCCGGCCCGGAACACCACATTGTCAAGCCGCTGTTCGAGCAAGGACAGCAAGGTCTCGCCGGTCGGCGCCTTGCCGCGACGCGCATCCATCATGAGTCGGCGTAATTGACGCTCGGAGAGCCCATAGTTGAATCGCAGCTTCTGCTTCTCCATGAGCTTGACGCCGAAATCCGATTTCTTGCGGCGTACGGCTTTCGCGCCATGCTGTCCTGGCGGCGTTGGGCGCGCCTCGATGGTCTTGCGTGACAGGCCAGGCAGGTCGACCCCCAGGGCACGCATCACTTTCAATCTTGGTCCGGTAAAGCGGGACATACTGACTCCTGATTCCTAATTATTTGTCATGACAACTGGTCGAGTGGGGTATCGGTGCCAAGCGCTTCAATGCACCGCCGGGCTGGCCGGGATCAGGGTGGCAAATGTCGCAGTGCGCTCACTCACGATCTCCTCCCATTGCTGGATGAGGCGCTGGGCCACTTCCGAGACCAGTCGCGATTCTGCGTATCTGGGCGCAGCCAGTTGCCGGGAGAGTTCGGCCGCCAATGTGGCAAGCTCAAGCGATGGGTTGGCTGCGTATCTTGCCGCGACGCAACACAGCGAGGCCATCACCGCATTCGCATTCGGCAGGTCGTAATCATGTTGGGTATCAGTCTGGGTGTTCATCACGTGCATCCATATCAAGATGTACGAATGATAATGATTCTCATTTAATAAGTCAACTGTGGATTTTCTGGCGGAGTGTCGAAAGCCTGACACGGGTGTAGAAAAATCGACTGGGCCAACGAAGATCGTCCAAATCCAAACACGACCTGGGTTATATACATCTCTATATTTATCAGCAGCTTACAGAGATCATATCGGAAGAATCATGCCGCCAGACTTCAGGGAACGGTCCTTGCAAACAGTATTACCAAGACGCACCGAATCATTCGACACCTGAAGTAAAGGAATCAACATGCTAAAAGTCATCATTGCTGTGATCGTTTCCGCGATCGTGATCTATCTGGGCAACACTCACGGCATCATGCTGTGGATGGGCGCCGCCATCCTGTGCGCGATCCTGGAAAGCGCACTGTTCAATAACATCGTCCTCTTCATCCCGGCAGCGGTCGGCGGTGCGGGCGCCTTCGGTCAGTTCTTCATGAACGACGCCAAGACCGCTTCCTTTGCCGCGATCGCCATCGGCGTCGTCAGCCTGCTGTTGCTGTTCAAGGAAATGACGGAAGACAAGCGCGTCGTCGAAGAGGTCAAGCGCGAGAACATGAAAAAGCTGCGTAATTACTAGGCAGCTGTGTTAGATGCAGCCTCGGCTGCAAATTTTAAAAGCCCAGTCGGGGAGCACGGCCTGGGCTTTTTTCTTTTGTATGACGCGTCAGCGATGTAATCAGACGAGCAAGCTGTTCATCCTTCTCACGAAGCTGGCGGGGTCTTCCAGCTGCCCACCTTCTGCCAGCAAGGCCTGATCGAACAGCAGATGCGTCAGGTCGGCGAACTTCGCTTCGTCGGTCTCGGCATTCAACCGCTCCACCAACCGGTGCTGTGGGTTCACTTCAAGGATAGGCTTGACACTCGGCGTCTTCTGCCCAGCCGCCTTGAGGATGCGCTCCAGGTTACCGGAGATGTCGTTCTCGCCGCTGACGAGGCAAGCCGGGGAATCGGTCAGGCGATGCGTCACACGCACTTCCTTCACCTTGTCGCCCAATGCCGCCTGGATCTTCTCGACGATAGGCTTGGCTTCATCTTCCACCTTCTTCTGGGCTTCCTTCTCTTTCTCATCCTCCAGCTTGCCGAGGTCCAGGTCGCCCTTGGCCACCGATTGCAGTTTCTTGCCCTCGAACTCGGTCAGGCTACCGAGCAGCCATTCATCGACACGATCGGATAGCAACAGGACCTCGATGCCCTTCTTGCGGAAGATCTCGAGATGCGGACTATGCTGCGCGGCAGCGAAGCTGTCGGCGGTGATGTAGTAGATCTTCTCCTGACCGTCCTTCATGCGCTCGATGTATTGCTTGAGCGAGACCACCTGTTCTTCGTTATCGAGATGGGTGGACGCGAAGCGCAGCAGCCCGGCGATCTTTTCCTTGTTGGCGAAATCTTCGCCCGGACCTTCCTTGAGCACGCGGCCGAAGGCGTTCCAGAACTTGGCGTATTCCTCCGG
>CBFGLF010000142.1:0-3969 GCA_965649545.1 uncultured Methylotenera sp. | reverse complement strand
TCGGCGGTGCCGCGACCTTCTTCGAATTCGCTGGCGAATCCGACGTCAATCTCTTTATCTAGACACTCGTTCCGTACTTATGGGACATTCCAAGTCCGCATTGATTTTAAAAATTAATGCAGCCCATAGTAATAATCAATTTAGCCGATACTCCAATCATCGCTATGATAGGAGTAACTTAATTTATTCGGCTTCTCATGTACTTATCTAGCTCGCTCTGTTCAAGCTATTTCGCTGTCGGGTTGAATAGCCATGAATAGGTTCCCATTCAAACTTGATAGTCTGCAGAAGCAGATCATCGTTTTCTTCGTCCTTTTTCTACTCTTGATCCAGTTAGCTGGCTTCTTCGCTGTCAAGTATGTAATCCATCAGACCGCGCACGAAAACCTGCAAAAAGAATTGCAGGTAGGCGGCAGAGTCATCTATGAACTTTGGTCACGCAAGACCAGAGACCTGGTTGAAGCCACCCGGGTAATGGCTGCCGATTATGCGCTACGGGAGGCGATCGTCACCAATGACCCGGAAACGATCGTATCTGCATTCCGTAATCACGGTGCTCGTATCAATGCGGATTTCATGGAATATATCCGGCTCGATGGCACGATCAGCGCAGCGACTTATTCCGGATCTGAAAATCACCAATTCGCTTTCCCTGAACTGATCGCCAAAGCGATCACGGAAGGCAATGCCTCTGGTATCCGTCTGCATCGCGGCAGATTGACCCAGGTCGTAGTACTACCGATCATGGCGCCCACGACGGTGGGTTGGTTAGCTGCCTCTTTCTATATCGATGATGCCAACGCCGAGCAATACAAAAGGATACTCGCGCTTGACACCAGTTTTCTCAGCCTAGATAAGGACGGCAAGGTCGGCATCTACGCCAGCAACCTGCCTAAAGCGGCTAGTGCGCGCACCGCACCCCTACTGACGAACTTATTACGTAGTGGTAAGAGTGAGACGATCAAGATCGACACCCAGCATTTTGAGGTCCTTGCCATACCTTTCGAGAGTCACGCCGACCTGACCTTCTATGCCGTACTTCAAAGATCGATGGAAGAAGGGTTGCTGCCTTTCGAATCCCTGCTGTATGGATTATTCGTGCTTTTCCTGATGAGCCTGTTCATCACGATCCTCGGCGGCAACTTCATCGCGCGGCGCATCGCCCAACCGGTTTCAGCGTTGGTATCCGCCGCTGGGCGCATCGCAAAAGGGGATTACTCTGAAGCATTGGGCATTAGACGCAATGATGAGATCGGCAAGCTGGCCAATGCATTCAATGACCTCTCAAAAGGCTTGGAAGAACGGGATCGCGTGCAGGATCTTCTGGGCAAGGTGACTTCACCGGCGATCGCCAAGCAGCTGCTCAAGCAAGAGATCAATCTGGGTGGGGAAGAGCGGGTGGTGACCATACTCTTTGCCGATATCCGCAACTTCACTACCCTCTGCGAGATCCTTACGCCTAAGGAAAGTCTCGAACTGCTCAATCGCTATCTCGCCGTGATGAACACGGTCATTGAAAAACATGGCGGCGTCGTCGACAAGTACACGGGCGATGGTGTGATGGCGTTGTTCGGAGCACCTGTTAGCCAGGATGACGACGCCTTGCAGGCCTTGCTCGCTGCCCTGGAAATGAAAGACAAGCTGGATGCGCTTACCAAAAGACTGGCGCTGGAGAATCTCCCCGATCCCGACGTCGGCATCGGTATCAATACGGCGCGCGTGATCGCCGGCAATATTGGTTCGCACTCGAGGCTCAACTACACGGTACTCGGCGATGGGGTCAATCTGGCTGCACGTTTCGAGGGGCTGACCAAACGCTATGGCGTGAAGATCGTCGTCGGGGAGACGACTTACGAGGCGGTGCCTACGATCGAATATAGAGAGTTGGACAAGGTACGGGCAAAAGGCAAGACCGTGCCGGTACGCATATTCGAACCACTGGGGTTGAAGGGGCAACTCGCTCCCAATGCATCAGAACTGCTAATGCAGTATCACGAGGCACTGCGAGAATTTCGTGACCAGCAATGGGATAAGGCCCGCCAAAAGTTCGCCAAGCTCGCTGACCATCAAGACTACGCACGTATCTGCAGCATCTACATCGGCTATATCGAACAATTGTCCACGGACAAAAGTCTCGCCGAGTGGGATGGCGCCTTCACGCTCTACGAAAAATAAGCGAGACCGCTAGTTGTTGCCCGGCAAGGGAAAAGGTCTGAGGCTTAACTGCACATTCGCTTTCATGCTGTCCTTGAGGCTTATGACCTTCTCATATACCTGATTCTCATTGATCAAGGCATAGTGCCAAGCTTTGAGGGCATAGTCGCCCGCAGGCAAACTAAGTGTCGCATTGCCGCCAGCATCGGTCTTGGCGAAATAAGGCGTATCCACGATATGGATGAATGCGAGCATGTTGTCATGGATATTGCAACCCAGTACCACAGTGCCGGCTTTATCAAACAGGACAGGACTCGCTGGCACGCCAGAGTATAGCTTCAGCTCGAACGTCTTGGCTGGTGAGAATGAATAGACATGGTGCCTCACCGTATCCCGATTGGGGAATGTGATACTGGTGCCTCGCGGCACGACACTGACCAGCGGCAGGAACTTTTTGCCTTTCTGCTCGATGTTGGCCACTGCGTTCATCGGCATATCGAATTTGGCCTTCGGTTCGGCATATACGACCGCATTCTCGACCGGGATACCGTTGTCATCCGTGACCTTGATCGACCAATCCAGGGCCAGAGATTGGCCGGAGAACAACAGCAGCATCCCCAACAAGGCTGGTCGATACCCCCATTGCTGGAGATCAGGCCTATCAGTCTCCTGAAGATGTTTCATTGACGCACACTCACGATATCCCGTTTCATCGGTGCCAGCAGTCGCAACAGTTCGTTCTTCTCACGCGTCGCCGTATGCCGGCTCAGCGCATCTCGCAAGGCAGCCACCATGAGCTCGAACTCCGCTTCTGTGATCTTGGCATCTTGATGGGCGTTCTTCATATTTTCGCCTTCATATTTACATGGGCCGTCGGAAAGATCGCATAACTGGGAGACGATGCTTTCCTTCAAGGCTTTGAGCTTTACACCCTCGAACGAACGCTGGGTCCTCGGGTCATGTGCAACCTTCTCTATCGTCTCGTCAACCACGATAGTCAGCACCGCGTGACCGCCGATACGTTCGTATAGCGTAGCCTTTTGAGGTGTTGCCGCACAGGCTGATAACGACATCACGATAAACAACACCGCTTGGCTCGGGAATATGGACAACATGGCCTCACATAACTTATGGACCATCTTAGGATCGCTGAGGCGGCAATGGTTTGGCATGAATAATGCAGAAGATAGTCTTAATATTAACCACTATACTATTGACCATGGTTGGCGCAAAAAGTTATTCCCCGATTCAGATATCACTTCATTCTGTGATCAAATCCACGATGCTGTTGATGCTCTGCATGCTTTCACTCAGCAGCGAGGCTGGCGATCGTCTACTGGCCACAGGTGGCGCAACACAGATTGAAGGCGCGGCAGGTGGCGGCCTCGTGCCCTGGGCATTGATATCAGGCTATGGTACGCGAGACCAGATCGGTGGCACTGCATTTTATACACACCTAAGAACCCAAGACGATTTCGACTTGCAATCAGCGGGCGGCAGCATCGGATTCAACAATCGTGTCGAAATCTCATACAGCCATCTTCGTTTCGGCCTAGGTGACACGGTACCGGGGGAAAGGATCCGCATGAACGTGCTGGGCGCCAAGCTCCGGCTGTTTGGCGATGCCATCTATGATCAAGACACCTGGAAACCGCAGGTATCTGCAGGTTTGCAGTTCAAGCAGAATGAAGATTTTGATTTTGTTCCAAAGGCTCTGGGGGCTAAAAGCGATAGCGGTGTCGATGCTTACTTGGCAGCCACTAAACTTTTTCTGGGCGCGGTCGCCGGACGTAATTTGTTGCTCAACCTGACATT
>CBFGLF010000141.1:0-3986 GCA_965649545.1 uncultured Methylotenera sp. | reverse complement strand
GCTAGCCGTCGGGCATCGACATGCAACGAGAAGACGATGCCGAAGGCGAAGAAGACGAAGTGCTGAGGGATGACGTCGAAGATGAACCCTTCCGGCCGGATCGAGGGCGTGAGGTAGGCGACGACGGAGAGCAGGAAGACCCATACGGCCGCGCGTTTGGAGACGACCGAGTAGATGGCCGACGCGAACAGGAAGAAGATGAACAGCGCATACAGGAACCAGAATTGCGCTCTGGGTGACCACAGCAGCGAGAAGACTTCGGCATAGGTGACATCGCCATTGGTGTAATTGGCGAGGGTGGCTTCGATCACGCCCTGGATGATGGACCAGAGGATGTACGGGTAGACGATGGTGTCGACCTTGCTGAGCAGTAATCCCGTCGCGCCGCGCTTGCTGAACGAGCTGTAGAAGAACAGCCCGGAGAGGAAGAAGAACAGCGGCATCACGAAGCTATAGATGACGCTATCGGTGAGTTCGAAGAAGGATTTTGGGATGGCGACACCGGCGTTGTACAAACCGCGCGCGACATGGGCATACACCACCAGCATGATCCCCAATGCCTTGGTGTAATCGATCCATTCGCTACGTTGTACCACCGATCAAAAGCCTTTTGGTTCGTTCAATCGACACTTGAATTCAACACGAGACAGGCATAACAAAAACGGGACCCGAAGGCCCCGTTCCGTAGTGCTGTCAGTAACGATTATTGCGTAACGACAATATCGTTCTTGACGGCAGTCACACCTTTAACGCTCTTGGCGATCTTTTCAGCTTTGGCGGCTTCTGCCTTGGTGGCGGTACCGGAAAGCTGGACCATGCCGTCGCTATCGGTTTCAACCTTGATATCGGTGGCGTCGACAGCCTTATCCTTGGCAAAGGCAGCCTTGACCTTGGTGGTGATCATGGCATCGCCAGCCTTGGTGGAGATCGGATCGCCGTCAGCGGCAAAACCGGTCACTGGCATGGACAGTGGCATTGCAAGTGCAGCAACAATCATCAGACTTTTCAGATTCGTTTTCATGGTCTTTCCTTTCTTTGAGTCGAACTTGGTTTGTGTTAAGACACGTGACCATTATTCCCGCGGGCTGGGTTTCGTCTCATCGGCACATCGCCGATTCTGCTGTAGGAATCAGCTTACTGATTCCATGCATAGTGATCGGCAAGTTCAAAGTCGCAGGAATGAAATAAGGAAACCCGCCTTGCGACGGGTTTCCGAGTGGGTAAACGAACAGGGGGATCGTTTACTTCACATCGACGCCACCACCATCAGGTTGCTTTTGGTGGCTTTGACCAGGCTGTTTCACCTTACGGTCCTGCTTCATATCCCCTGCATCCTTGCGGGGGTTGGCATTGTTCTGGTCTGGCTGCTTTTCCAGATAATCGCCCTTGCCATCGGCAGGTGCTGACTTATGTGGCTCAGCCGATTGTACGGGTGGTGCAGGCATATCCTGCTGGCCGGCGGCCAGTGCGATGCCAGAGACACCAAACAAGATGGTAGAGCACCAGATCATCATAGATTTACGCATAGTCCTATCCTCCTCACACTTTCGTTTTCGCCTTGTGCTTGTTGCCACAGTTGGCGAATGAGTTCTGAACCACGTGACGCGGTTCAGCCATGGGTTCACGATACCCTTCCCTCGCCAGACGATATGTAGGGGATAAGCTGATTCGACCGTAGGAGAGGCTGAATGAAAAAGCCCGCACAGAGCGGGCTTGAATGAACCGGAACAGGCAAAGACGAAAGGCAGATTATTCGTATTTGCGGAACTGGCCGACCACGACGCCGAAGATCTCGAACTGTTCCTTGGGGCGGATCACCGGGTAATCCTTGTTGGCGGGGATGAGCACGAACTGGCTACCTTCTCGGCCTAATGTCTTCAAGGTGAACTCGTTGTTGATGATGGCGACGACGATATCGCCCACATTGGCCATGGGGCGTTTTTCGACAATGACCACGTCACCCGGCACGATGCCGGCGTCGATCATGGAATCGCCCTTGACGGTGATGAGCACGGTCTTGGAAGGCCGCTCGATCAGGTAATCGTCGATGGTGAGGGTATCTTGCCTGTCGCCCAGTGCCGGTGTCGGAAAGCCCGCTTGTACGGTGGCTTCTGCCAGCACGCGCTCGAAGAAACGCTTACCCGGCTTGAGCCGTTTATCCGGCGCGGAATCCAGGTAACCCATGAGCTTGAACCGCGCCACCAAGGCGGTGACGGCATTCTTGGATTTGAACCCCATGATCTGCGCGATCATTGCGAATGATGGCAGGGTCTTGTGGTCCGCATAGTAGTCCTGGAGCTGGCCCAGGTAATCGACGTCGTTTCCCATGCCTGAAAGATACTGTACGTTCGTACAGGCGTCAATACCCAATTTAAATATCGCTGGAAATCACATCTGCTTGAACGGCACGCGCTCTTCCAGCTCGCTCTGGTAATGCGCGATGTGCTCGGTCTCCTGTTGCAGGAAGCGTTTGATGGCTTCTTCGAAATCCGGGTGGGCGATCTTGTGGAAGGAGCAGGTAGGGCGTGGCTTGAAGCCGCGCGCGAGCTTGTGTTCGCCCTGCGCGCCGCCTTCGAAATAGCGGATACCCTGTTCGATGCAGAATTCCTGCGCCTGGTAATAACACAACTCGAAATGCAGGCCCGGCACATAGGCGGTCGCGCCCCAATAGCGGCCATAGAGCGCATCGGCATCGTAGATGTTGAGAGAGGCTGCGACCGGCTCGCCTGCGAGATAGGCCAGATTGAGCAGGATGTGCTGCGGCATGCGCGCGCCGATCTCGCGGAAGAACTGCTTGGTCAGGTAAGGCGTGGAGCGATGCTGGTGATAGGTGTTCTCGTAACATTGGTAGAAGAAATCCCACTGTTCGCGGGTGATGTCGGCCCCCAGTACTCGTCGGCACTCGATGCCGGCCGCCGCGATCTTCTTGCGCTCCTGATGGATCTTCTTGCGCTTGTCGTGCGAGAGGCGGCTGAGGAAGTCCTCGAAGTCGGTGAACTGTTCGTTCTCCCAGCGGAACTGCACACCGTGACGCTCTATCCACCCGGCTTCGCGCATGACAGCGGCCGAGTCATCGTCCGGGAACAGGATATGGGCACTGGACAGGCCATGACGTTCAAGCTGGTCGGCCAGTACTTCCATCATCATGCTGCGGATCTCGGGGTCTGGACTGAGGACGCGCGCACTGGTGATCGGCGTGAACGGGATGGCGGAGATGATCTTGGGGTAATAGCGCTGGCCGTTGCGTTCGTAGGCATCCGCCCAGGCCCAGTCGAACACATATTCGCCGTAGGAATGCCCCTTGAGATAGAGCGGGATCGCGCCGATGAGCTTGCCCTGTTCTCGCACCACCAGCGGATTAGGCTGCCAGCCTGTGCCCTTGCCGACGCAATGGGTGTCTTCAAGCGCCGTGAGGAATGCATGGCTAAGTAGAGGGAAGCCGCCGGTCAACGCGTCCCAGGATGCCGCCGGGATCTCGCGTATGCCTTCAATGATCTCGATTTCCATGCGGCTACGCTAGCATCCCTTACCCGCTTAAACAAGGGTCCACCTGATGAAGGTTTCGTATCCAGAGTATGCGGGAGGCAGGCGCCGCTAGTATGTCCAGGCTACATTCAGGCTTCAGGTTTGAATCGTTAAAACGGCAACACCCTAAGGTGTTGGCTCATGACGGTTGTCGTGGAATAGAGACGGCCCCTCAAGAAACCAGGACATTCCACCATGAACCAACACCTTAGGGTGTTGCCGATTCACGACAGTGAAGTGTTACTTATGTTTGTGACCGACCCCGTCCACACCATGGCCGATCACGCCACCGATGGCTGCGCCACCGACGGTACCCCACGAACTACCACCCGTCAGGACTGCGCCGGCTACCCCGCCGATCGCTGCACCAGCAGCGGCATTCTTTTGACGTGTGCTCATGCCTGAACAACCGCTTAATGTCACGATCAACATCGCGGCGACTAATGATTGCTTGGTCATTT
>CBFGLF010000140.1:0-3987 GCA_965649545.1 uncultured Methylotenera sp. | reverse complement strand
GATGCCGACTTCATCCCGCTCTCTGCGGTGCTCGCCGGCGTCAAGGACATCCGCGACGCGGTGCAGCGTGCCGAGCATGCGCTACAGCAATCCGGTCGTCGCACCATCATGTTCGTCGATGAGGTCCATCGCTTCAATAAATCCCAACAGGACGCTTTCCTGCCCTTCGTCGAGAGTGGCTTGATCACCTTCATCGGGGCCACGACCGAGAACCCGTCGTTCGAGGTCAATAGCGCTTTGCTTAGTCGCGCCCAGGTGTTCGTGCTCAGTGCGTTATCCGAAGCCGAACTGGGCCAGTTGCTCGATCGCGCGTTGGCGGTGGCAGGCGAGGGCATCACCCTGACGCCAGAGGTACGCGAGCAGGTGCTGGCGTATGCCGATGGCGATGCCCGACGCCTGCTCAATTTCGCCGAAGGGCTATTCAATGCGGCCGAGGCCGCAGGTATGGATACTGTCGACGAAGCATTCCTGCAATCGACCATGGCCAGCAAGCTGCGTCGATTCGACAAGGGAGGCGAGGCTTTTTACGACCAGATCTCGGCCCTGCACAAATCGGTGCGTGGCTCCAACCCGGATGCTGCGCTCTACTGGTTCCTGCGCATGCTGGATGGTGGTGCCGACCCCCTCTATCTCGGGCGCCGCATCGTCCGCATGGCGGTCGAGGATATCGGTCTCGCCGACCCGCGCGCGCAGACCATGACCTTGGAAGCCTGCCAGATCTACGAGCGGCTCGGTTCTCCCGAGGGCGAACTGGCGCTGGCCAATGCCGTGCTGTACCTTGCCGTCGCCCCCAAGAGCAATGCCGCGTACATGGCCTACAACGAGGCCAAGGCCTTCGTCGCCAACGACAAATCGCGTCCGGTACCGCTGCATCTGCGTAACGCGCCGACCAAGCTCATGAAGGCACTGGATTACGGCAAGGAATACCGCTATGCCCATAACGAACCCGAAGCCTACGCGGCCGGCGAGAGTTATCTGCCGGACGACATGCAGCCCGTACAGTTTTATGTGCCCACGCCACGTGGACTAGAAGGTAAAATCAGCGAAAAGCTCGCGCATCTGCGGGCACTCGATCAACAAGCCAAGAAAAAGAAGTAAGCCTTTAATCAGGCGGCCTTAGGAAATCCCATGCTCGATATACAGCAGTTAAGAAACGATCTCGATCACGTCGTCGCCCGGCTTGCCGCGCGCGGATTCGCGTTCGACACCGCCCGATTCACCGGGCTCGAACAGCAGCGCAAGGATCTGCAGACCCGCACGCAGGATCTACAGGCCAAGCGTAACGCCACCTCCAAGCAGATCGGTATCGCCAAATCCAGGGGCGAGGATGTCGCCCCCATCATGGCGGAAGTCGCCGGCTTGGGTGAGGAGCTGAAAGCCGCTGAAGAGGCACTGGCCAAATTGCAGGCTGAACTTCAGGGCCTGTTGCTGAATGTACCCAACCTGCCGCATGACAGCGTGCCCGCAGGTAAGTCCGAAGCCGATAACGTCGAAGTGCGCAAGGTCGGCACGCCTCGCAGGTTCGATTTCGAGATCAAGGACCATACCGATGTCGGCATGCCGCTCGGACTGGATTTCGATACCGGGGCCAAGCTCTCCGGCGCGCGCTTCACGTTCATGAAGGGTGGCATCGCCAGGCTGCATCGTGCGCTTGCGCAGTTCATGCTGGATACGCAGACCGAGCAGCATGGCTATACCGAATGCTACACGCCGTACATGGTCAACGCTGAGACGCTCACTGGCACCGGCCAACTACCGAAATTCGAGGAGGACCTGTTCTCGCTGGCGCATAACGACAGCAAGCTCTACCTGATCCCCACTTCGGAAGTCACCCTGACCAACACCGTGCGCGACGAGATCGTGCCAGCGGAGAGCCTACCGATCAAACTCACGGCGCACACGCCATGCTTCCGCTCCGAGGCCGGCTCCTATGGCAAGGACACCAAGGGCATGATCCGCCAACATCAGTTCGACAAGGTGGAGATGGTGCAGATCGTGCATCCGGAGAAGAGTTACGAGGCGCTGGAAGAGATGGTCGGTCACGCGGAGAACATCCTGAAGGCCCTTGGCCTGCCTTACCGCGTGGTGTCGCTATGCACGGGCGACATGGGTTTTGGTGCCGCCAAGACCTACGACCTCGAGGTCTGGTTACCGGCACAGGATACCTATCGCGAGATCTCTTCGGTCTCGAATTGCGAAGCGTTCCAGGCACGTCGGCTGCAGGCCCGTTTCCGCAACGCACAGGGCAAGCCGGAGCTGGTGCATACCTTGAATGGCTCCGGCCTGGCCGTCGGCCGTACCTTGGTAGCGGTGTTGGAGAATTATCAGAATGCCGACGGCAGCGTCACCATCCCTGAGGCCCTGCGCCCCTACATGGGCGGTCTGACCCAGCTCAGCGTCTGAGCATCAGGGCGTCGCTGCATGCCTGGCATTGAACCAGGCCAGGTTGAAGCTGGGAAGTAGTTCCTGATGTTTGGGCTCATGCTTCTCCAGGATCTTGTAATACGTCCGGATCGATTCCACGAACACCACAGGCGCGCCGCCGCGCGCGAAGCCATATTTCAAGGTCGAGTAGTACTCTTCCTTGTTGAGTAAGGGCAGCGCCTTCTTCAGGTCGACCCAGCTATCCGGGTTGAGCTTCAGGCGCTGCGCCAGCACGCGCGCGTCCTCCAGGTGGGCATAGCCGATGTTGTAGGCGGCGAGAGCCATATAGGTCCGGTCGGGTTCGGGGATGCGCTTGGGGATCATGTCTTTCAGGGTCAGCACATAGCGCGCGCCGGCGATGATGCTCTGGTTCGGGTCCAGTCTGTCGGTCACGCCCAGGCGGTCGGCCGTCTCCTCGGTCAACATCATGAGGCCGCGGACATTGGTCGGCGAGGTGTTGAAGGTATCCCAGTGCGATTCCTGGTAGCTGATGGCGGCGAGCAGGCGCCAGTCGATACCTGTCAGTTCCTGGGCCTTCTTGAACAGATCGATGTACTTCGGTAACAAGGTGCGCGAACGTTTGAGGAATGCCGTCACATCGAGCTGGTTCAAGCGTTCGGAATGGCCGTAATAGCGATCGAGCAGGTTGTGCATGGTGCCATCCTTGAGGATGCGCGCGAAGAACAGGTTGGCTTTCTTGTATAACCAGGGTTCCCCGGTTTTCGGGAAAGCCCAGGCGATCTTTTCCGCCTCGCCGATATCCATCGCCACCCCCAGGTTCGGGTAATAGTTCTGCAGGATGGAGACCAGATGCCCATCCGCCAGCGTGTATCCCAGCGAACCGTCGGCCACCTGTTGCAGCAGGTCGTCCGAGCTGGTCTTCAGCTCGCGCCATTGCAATCCCGGCTCCTGCTGCCGCAGTTCTGCCAGCCGCTCGGCATAACTGGTGCCCACGGGGACGACGATATCCTTGCCGATCAGATCCTGGGGCTTCTTCGGGACCTCTTTCTTGGCGACCAACTCCCGGTTATAAACCACTTGCTGCTGCACGTTCTGGTAAGGCGCGCTGAACTGCACGAGATGCTGTCGCAAGTGCGTGACGCTGAGGTTGGCTGCGGCCAGATGGGCTTTGCCCTTGAGCAGGGTGGGAATGACCTGCGTGATGTTACTGACGACCAGGAATTTCACGCTGTAATCCGGCCCCAGTTCCTTGGCGAATAGCTTGGCCAGATCGTACTCGAGGCCGGCGAACTGGTTATCGCCATTGACGTAATAGGTGTTGGGCCCGTTATGGGTGACGACGACGATTTCCTTGGATTGCTGCGGATCCGGCAGGGCTTTCGGGGGTTTCTGGCAGCCGATCAGACTCGCAACGGCCAGCATGATCAATAGCGCGCGCATCAGCAGAGTTTCACCAAGTTTGTATGCTTTGTCCAGCGAGAAAATCTCGGTAAATGCGACTGCCGATGGTAGAATAGCGCCTCGCTGGATCGGCGGCGCAAGCTCGTCGATCGATGCAGGAGAGGTGGCAGAGTGGTTGAATGTACCTGACTCGAAATCAGG
>CBFGLF010000139.1:0-4019 GCA_965649545.1 uncultured Methylotenera sp. | reverse complement strand
ATCTCGACCCAGTGGCCGCTGGGCTACGGCTTTTATGGCTTGGGACGATGGAACTATTCCCTTGAGGAATCGAAACCGATCGAGGGTTTGGCAGGTCTAGAATATGATGCCGGCTGCTGGCAAGCGCGCGGCGTGCTGCAGCGTATCGCCACCCCGACCGCCGATGCCAACTATGCCCTTTTCTTCCAGCTGGAGCTGGGTGGCCTGGCCTCCATCGGCCAGAACCCAATGCGCCTGCTGACCCGCGGTATCCCCGGCTACAAGCCTACAGGCTCGATCCCGGAGTCTTACCAAGACCGAACTGATGAGTAATGATGATGTTTTTGAATAGTCGCTCCATTTTTATCGCCGCATTGTTGGCGCTGTCATCCACTTTAGCCATGGCTGCCGATGCCAAGCAGCCTGCCGAGATCGTCAAGATCGACCGGATCGTGGCTGTTGTCGACCAGGTCGTCATCACCGAGAACGAACTGGCGGACCGCATCAAGATCGTCACCGCCCAACTCGAGAAACAAGGCACCCAGCTGCCGCCGCAGAATGTACTGGAAAAGCAGATCCTGGAGCGGTTGATCAATGATCGGCTGCAGATCAACTACGCCAATCAGACCGGCATCCGGGTCGACGATGCGCAGCTCGACAAGACCATCGAACGGATCGCCGAGCAGAACAAGCTGCAGATCGATGAATTCAAGCAGGCGCTGGCTGCTGAAGGCATCAGCTTCCGCAAGTTCCGTGAAGATATCCGCAATGAGATCATGCTGGCCAGGTTGCGTGAGCGTGAAGTCGATAACCGCATCAACGTGACAGAAGCGGAAGTCGACAATTTCCTCACCACCCAATCCTCGCGTAACGATGCACAAGACGAGTACGAGGTGTCCCATATCCTGGTTCGTGCGCCCGAGGAAGGCGCTCCAGAGGACCTGCAGAAGCTCAAGGCCAAGGCTGAACAAGCCCTGAAACAGCTGCAAGGCGGCGCGAATTTCGCCCAGGTATCGGCAGCCTTCTCCGACGCGCCGAACGCGCTCGAAGGCGGCAATCTGGGCTGGAAGACATCGACCCAGCTGCCCGCATTGTTCATCGACGCATTGAAACCGTTACAGAAGGGCCAGCTGTCGGCCATCCTGCGCAGTCCTAACGGCTTCCACATCCTGAAACTGACCGATCGCCGCGGCGGTTCATCCCCGCTGGTCGTCGAACAGACGCATGCCCGTCACATCCTGATCAAGCTCAATGAAGTGGTCTCCGAGAGCGAAGGCAAGAGCCGCATGGACAACCTCTATGAACGGCTGGTCAATGGCGGCAATTTCACCGAGATGGCACGGCAATATTCCGAAGACGGGTCGGCTGCCAACGGCGGCGATCTTGGCTGGGTCAACCCGGGTGATACCGTGCCGCAGTTCGAAAAAGTGATGAATGCGTTGCAACCTGGTGAGATCAGCCAGCCGACGCGCAGCCCTTTCGGCTGGCACATCATCCAGGTCATCGAGCGCCGCAAGCAGGACATGACGAAAGAAGCAGCTCGCTTGAAGGCGCGCCAGGAGATTCGCGCGCGTAAATCGGAAGAGGCCTATCAGGACTGGGTGCGAGAGCTGCGTGACCGCGCTTACGTCGAGTTGCGCCTGGAAGATAAGTTCTAAGCCCTGCAAGCCGTTATGAGTCAGCTACCCCGCATCGCCATCACCAGCGGTGAGCCTGCAGGCATCGGTCTCGACCTTTGCGCCATGCTCGCTTTCCACGCCATGCCTGCGCAGATCGTCGTCATCGCCGACCTGCCGGCATTGAAACACCGCGCAGCAGCGCTAGGCGTCGATATCGACATTCATCCTTACGACCCGCAACAACGCATCCCCCATGCAGGCGACGGCAAGTTATGTGTGCTGCATATCCCTGCGTCGGCGCCTGTCGTGGCTGGCCAGCTGGACAAGTCCAACGGCCGCTATGTGCTCCAGACCCTGCAACGCGCAATCGACGGCTGCCAGCATGGCGAATTCGATGCCATGTCCACGGCGCCGGTGCACAAAGGCATCATCAACGATGCGGGCATCGAATTCACGGGGCATACCGAATACCTGGCCGAACAGACCGACACCGACGAAGTCGTCATGGTGCTGGTCGGCGGGGGCATGCGAGTAGCACTGGCCACCCGGCACCTGCCCCTCGCTAAAGTCAGCGGCGCCATCACACAAGAGCGCCTGGAACGCACGATCCGGATTCTTCACCATGACTTGGTGCACCATTTCGGGATCGCCGATCCGCGCATCCTGGTGGCCGGCCTCAATCCCCATGCCGGCGAAGGCGGGTATCTCGGCAATGAAGAGATCGTCACCATCACGCCGGTGCTGGAACGATTACGTACTGAGGGCATGACCTTGCTTGGTCCGTTGCCGGCGGACACCCTGTTCACGCCGCACAATCTGGCCAAAGGAGATTGCGTGCTGGCCATGTACCACGACCAGGGCCTGCCCGTGCTGAAACATGCCAGCTTTGGCGGCGGCGTCAACGTGACCTTGGGCTTGCCCATCATCCGTACTTCGGTGGACCATGGCACCGCACTCGACATCGCCGGCAAAGGCATCGCTGAGATAGGTAGCCTGCTGGCCGCCATCGCGCTGGCGATCGAACTGGCGCATAGCAGCAAGCCAGTCGCCTCATGAGACACGTCGCCAAGAAACGTTTCGGGCAGAATTTTCTCAATGACCAGGCCATCATCACGAGCCTGGTCGATGCCATCAGCCCCAAGACCGACGACCGCGTGGTCGAGATCGGGCCCGGCCTGGGCGCACTGACGCAGCCTTTATTGAAGAAGCTCGATCACCTGCATGTGGTCGAGATCGACCGCGACATCATCAGCTGGATGAAGGGCCATTACCCAGCGAACAAGATCACTATCCACGAATGCGACGCACTGAAGTTCGACTTTCGCTCACTCGGCCCTCAGTTGCGCGTCACCGGCAATCTCCCTTACAACATCTCGACGCCTATCCTCTTCCACCTGCTGGATAACGTCGATAGCATCGTCGACATGCATTTCATGCTGCAGAAGGAAGTGGTCGAGCGCATGGTCGCGGCACCGTCCAACGCTGCTTATGGCAGGCTATCGGTCATGCTGCAATATCGCCTCCAGATGGAATACCTGTTCACGGTCCCGCCGGAAGCCTTCGACCCTGCCCCCAAGGTCGAGTCGGCTTTCGTCCGTGCCGTACCGCATGCGACCCTGCCCCACCCGGCGAGGAACGAAGCTGTACTGGCCAAAGTCGTCACGGCAGCCTTCGGGCAACGCCGCAAGACTTTGCGCAACACCCTCAAAGGCTTGCTCGACGACGCAGGCTTCGCAGCATTGGGGATCGATCCGCAGCTCCGCGCCGAGAACCTGTCCGTGGCCGAGTTCGTCGCCATCAGCAATCACCTTAGCTGAGGCATCCCGCCCTGATATAATCCTGTCTCCAAGGGAGGAACCGCATGAGAATCATTTTGTTAGGCGCACCCGGCGCTGGTAAGGGCACACAAGCCACGTTCATCAAAGAGAAATTCAATATTCCACAGATCTCCACCGGCGATATGCTGCGCGCCGCCGTCAAGGCAGGCACCCAGTTGGGCCTGGAAGCCAAGAAGTTCATGGATGCCGGCGGCCTCGTGCCCGACGAAGTCATCATCGGCCTGGTCAAGGAACGCATCAAGGATGACGACTGCAAGGCCGGTTTCCTGTTCGACGGCTTTCCGCGCACCATCCCTCAAGCCGAGGCCATGAAGCAGGCCGGGGTCGGCATCGATTACGTCGTCGAGATCGACGTACCGGACGAAGAGATCGTCAAGCGCATGAGCGGCCGTCGTGCCCACCTGGCGTCTGGCCGTACCTATCATGTGGTATTCAACCCACCGAAGGTCGCCGGCAAAGACGACGTCACCGGCGAAGACCTGGTACAGCGCGACGACGACCGCGAGGAAGTCGTGAAGAAGCGTCTCGAGGTCTACCACGCGCAGACCGAGCAACTGGTCGGCTACTATTCCGATTGGGCCAA
>CBFGLF010000138.1:0-4077 GCA_965649545.1 uncultured Methylotenera sp. | reverse complement strand
TCGGCATCTTCGGGAAACTGACCAAGCCGGATACCGTGCTTCGGGAGCTGGATCGTGTCGAGATCTATCGCCCCCTGATCGCCGATCCGAAAGAAGTCAGACGTCAGCGCGCCGCAGAGGGCAAGGTCATGAAAAAGGGCGGCGGTGATGCCGCCCCTGAGACAGAATGATTAAAATCGGGTTGGATTTGCGCTAGTTACAGTTGCGTTGCATATCCTTCTTGGCTTTCTCTTTTTCCTGTGCGATACCGGCCTCATCCAACTCAACTTGCTCGCCCTTTTCGTTAAGTTTGTAGGCGCCACTCTGATTCAAAATCTCCAGATTGTTCTTCGCAGTATCGCAGTTCTTCTTTTTAATAATGGCTTCTGCTTCCTTCACCTTTTCCGGCGATGCCTCGATCGCCTTCTCATTGGTTTTAGCGCTAGATTTAGGTTTAGGTGCAGTAGCTTCACTCGGCGTCGTGGCTGGTGCTGCGGCTTTTTTCGCTTTCATCGACTCCATAGGAATGTTCGTTGGGGGCGGAATGTCGGAATAACGCACTACCCCATTAGCGTCCTTCCATTTATAGATTTCAGCATAGGCAGCCATCGAGGTGCCCAAAATTGCGCCTAGGCTGATGGCAATGAGCAGGGGCTTTTTCATCTAGCGTCCTTATAATGCGATTAATTCAATCTAGCTAACAATAAGCGGCTAAATGCATGCCGTCAATAACACGCCAACTATTTAGGCGACCTATCGGTTGACATGGCAGGCTGCAGATTTACCGGAATGCGCTAACCCGGTATAATTGCCTTTTGCCGGAAAAATCTCTATGCGTCTGCTGCAAAAAGCGCTCACCTTTGACGATGTCCTACTGGTTCCTGCGCACTCCACCGTACTCCCACGCGAAGTCAGTCTAGCCACTCAACTCACCCGCTCCATCCGTCTGAATATCCCGCTGGTTTCGGCCGCGATGGATACCGTGACCGAAGCGCCACTGGCGATCGCCCTGGCACAAGAAGGCGGCATGGGCATCATCCACAAGAACATGACCGCGGCTGCGCAAGCCAGCCATGTCTCGCGCGTGAAGCGATTCGAATCCGGCGTGGTGCATGACCCTGTGATCATCCAGCCACACATGACGGTGCGGGATGTCATCACCTTGACCCGCCAACACAAGATCTCCGGCCTGCCTGTCGTCGAAGGCAACAAAGTCGTCGGCATCGTCACCAACCGTGACCTGCGTTTCGAGACCAATCTCGACCAATCCATCTCCAACATCATGACCCCACGTGATCGCCTGGTCACCGTGCGCGAAGGCGCAAGTCGCGAAGAGGTCGTACAACTCCTGCACAAGCACCGCCTCGAACGCGTGCTGGTGATCAACGACGCTTTCGAGCTCAAGGGCCTGATCACCGTCAAGGATATCCAGAAATCGAGCGACCACCCGCTGGCCTGTAAAGATGAAAAGGGTCGCCTGCGTGTCGGTGCCGCCGTCGGTGTCGGCGAAGGAACTGAAGAGCGCGTGGCCGCCCTGGCCGAAGCCGGTGTCGACGTCATCGTCGTCGATACCGCACATGGTCATTCGCAGGGCGTGCTCGACCGCGTCACTTGGGTCAAGAAGCATTTCCCGGAAGTACAGGTCATCGGCGGCAATATCGCGACGGCAGCCGCAGCCAAAGCGTTGGTCGACGCAGGCGCTGACGGCGTCAAGGTCGGTATCGGCCCCGGCTCCATCTGTACCACGCGTATCGTCGCCGGCGTCGGCGTGCCGCAGATCAGCGCAGTGTCCAACGTCGAGGAAGCGCTGCGCGGTTCTGGCGTACCGTTCATCGCCGACGGCGGTATCCGTTATTCCGGCGATATCTCGAAAGCGATCGCTGCCGGCGCCTACTCGGTGATGCTGGGCGGCATGTTCGCCGGCACCGAAGAGGCCCCAGGCGAGATCGAACTGTTCCAGGGTCGTTCCTACAAGTCTTACCGCGGCATGGGCTCTATCGGCGCGATGGAAAAAGGCTCCAGCGACCGTTACTTCCAGGACAACAACGGTAACGCCGACAAGCTGGTTCCGGAAGGCATCGAAGGTCGCGTACCCTACAAGGGCAGCGTGCTGGCCGTGATCCACCAGCTGATGGGTGGCCTGCGCGCCTCCATGGGCTACGTCGGCTGCAGCACCATCGAAGAGATGCGCACCAAGGCCGAGTTCGTACAGATCACGTCCGCAGGGATGCGCGAATCGCATGTACACGACGTGCAGATCACCAAAGAAGCGCCCAACTATCATATCGACTAACTTTTAACCCATAGGGCACAGCGCATCAGGACCAATCGTTCCTGGCACTGTGCCCTCTGCGTTTAATCACAGCAGACAACATGACCCAAAAGATCCTGATCCTCGATTTCGGCTCCCAATACACGCAGCTCATCGCCCGCCGCGTGCGTGAGGCGAATGTCTATTGCGAACTGCACTCCTGGGATGTCGACGAAGCCTTCATCAAGGATTTCAAGCCGGCCGGCATCATCCTCTCCGGCGGCCCCAATTCGGTCTATGAGCAGGAAACGCCAAGGGCGCATGACGTCGTATTCAAGCTGGGCGTGCCGGTGCTGGGCATTTGCTATGGCATGCAGACCATGGCGTCCCAGCTCGGCGGCAAGGTCGAGAACGCGGCCAAACGCGAATTCGGTTATGCCGAGATCCGCGCACGCGGTCATTCGAGACTGTTCCTCGACATCCAGGATCGCGCCAACGACGAAGGCCATGGCCTGATGGACGTCTGGATGAGCCACGGCGACAAGGTCACCGAACTCCCGGCAGGCTTCAACATCATCGCCAGCAACGCCTCGACGCCTATCGCGGGCATGGCAGATGAGAAACGCGGTTTCTATGCCGTGCAGTTCCACCCCGAAGTCACCCATACCAAGCAAGGCAAGGCGATCCTCAGTCGATTCGTGCACGAGATCTGTGGCTGCGGCCGCGATTGGAACATGCCGGATTACGTCGAGACCGCGGTCAAGCGCATCCGTGACGAAGTCGGTTCCGACCAGGTCATCCTCGGCTTGTCCGGCGGTGTGGACTCCTCGGTCGCCGCCGCCCTGATCCATCGCGCCATCGGCGACCAGCTGACCTGCGTGTTCGTCGACAACGGCTTATTGAGGCTCAATGAAGCAGAGCAAGTGATGCAGACCTTCGCCAAGAACCTTGGCGTCAAGGTCATTCACGTCGACGCCAGCGACAAGTTCCTGGGTGACCTCGCGGGCGTCAGTGACCCGGAGGCCAAGCGCAAGATCATCGGCCGTGAATTCGTCGAGGTGTTCCAGCAGGAGTCCGCCAAGCTGCCGCAAGCCAAATGGCTGGCGCAAGGGACCATTTACCCGGATGTCATCGAATCCGCAGGCGCCAAGACCAAGAAGGCCCATACCATCAAGAGCCATCACAACGTCGGTGGCTTGCCCGACACGCTGAAACTCAAGTTGCTGGAGCCTCTGCGCGAACTGTTCAAGGACGAAGTGCGCGAGCTGGGCGTTGCCCTCGGTTTACCGCACGATATGGTCTACCGTCATCCCTTCCCGGGGCCGGGTCTCGGTGTGCGTATCCTCGGCGAGGTGAAGAAGGAATATGCTGACCTCCTGCGCCGTGCGGACGCGATCTTCATCGAAGAACTGCGTCATGCCGGATGGTACGAGAAGACCTCGCAGGCGTTTGCCGTCTTCCTGCCGGTGAAGTCGGTCGGCGTCATGGGCGATGGCCGTACCTATGACTATGTGGTCGCCCTGCGCGCCGTCGTCACCAGCGACTTCATGACCGCGCACTGGGCCGAGCTGCCTTATGAGCTGCTGGGCAAAGTCTCGAACCGCATCATCAACGAAGTACGCGGCATCAACCGGGTGGTCTATGACATCTCCGGCAAGCCACCCGCGACGATCGAGTGGGAGTAAAGCTTTTGCAGGGGTAGCAGGTTCCGTCGACGTAGTCGATGGATGCGACCCGGAAAAAGCGCCCAGCCATGTCAATCTTTAAACGCAAAAGCCAAGTCTAGATGAGTCGCGGCTTCGTCAAAGAGGACGACCTGGAACATGCGGGCACCGATCTGCCGGAAC
>CBFGLF010000137.1:0-4161 GCA_965649545.1 uncultured Methylotenera sp. | reverse complement strand
GTGCCGATCGAGGAATTCTCCTACGCAGAGAAGAAGGACCTGTTGGTCCATTGATCTCTGCACGTGAGCCCAGCCATCGATCCTTGCGGGTGATCGCTAGCTTCAAGCAGCGACCGTTCGGCTCAGTGATTGAGTTGCAGACGCTTGCGGAACGTGAACTTGCGCGAGGCCCGGATGCGGTTCAGCAGGTTGGCGCGGTGGCCGGTGAACCAGCTGTAGAAGCTCCAGACGATGGCGATGACGAAGGCGCTGACGCCGCCGATCACGGCACCTTCGTAGGCGAAGGCGAACCAGCCTAAAGCTGCGACAAACGAGGCGAAGACGGTCGGGATGACGACCTTGATGAAGTAGTGCGCTAACATGGGTTTCCTTGTGGGATTGAATGAACATGAGCCCTGGGTAAGGGCTCAATGAAACCCATCTTAGCGCAATGATGTTTCAGAATTATGTCTGCGGGGCGAAGCCGTACTGGTTCTTGCCGGATATCTTGGCTTGATACATCGCGCCATCGGCGCTCGCCACGATATCGTTCACATTCTTGGCATGCTTGGGATAGGTCGAGATGCCGATGCTGACCCCCATCCAGATATCCTGTCCTGCGATCGACATGATGGGTTTGTCGAGGGCGCTGATGATGCGGCCCGCCAGGATCACCAGCTCCTTCTGTTCCTTGTAATCCTGCACGACCAAGGTGAATTCATCGCCTCCGACACGGGCGAGGTAGTCGGATTCGCGCAGGATGGCGGTGATCCGCGTGATGGTCGCCAGTAGCGCATCGTCCCCTGCGTCGTGACCGAAGCGGTCGTTAATCAACTTGAAGCCGTCCAGATCCATGTAAAACAAGGCGTACTGCTTTTTCGTACGCGATGCCTGGGCATGGACCTTGTTCAGGTACTCATCGAAATTGCGGCGATTGGGCAGATGCGTCAACGCGTCATGCATGGCGATATGCCCGAGTCTCTCTGCGCGCTCGATATTCTCGACGGCGTGCTCGAACAGCCAGATCGTCCGCTTGTAACTCCAGTACAGGATACTGACGATCAGCAACAGGATGACAAAGGTCGCCAGCGCCAATTGCTTCAAGCGACTGATGATCTTGCGCTCGATCTGCTTGCCTTCCTTGACCAGCGCATCGTCGGCCGATTTCAGCAGTAGCCGGATCTCGTCCATCACGCGCCTGCCCTGATCCTTGGCTAGACGTAGATGCGGCGCATACGCGCCGGAGTTCAGCTCGATATTGAGCGATCTCTCGATGATCTCGAATTTCTGCCCGATCAGCACCGAGAGCCTGCTCATGGGGGCATCCAGATTGGGGAACGCGGAGCGCGCCGTGTATAGATCTGCCTGGATCCTGTCGATGTTCTTCACCGCGGCCTCGTAGGGTTCGAGGAATTCGGTCCGGCCTGTCAGCAGGTAGCCTCGCTGGCCGGTCTCGGCGTCGATCACCGTATTGAGGATGCCGCTGATCTTGTAGCGCGTCTCCTCGATCTGCACCTTGCGCTCACCGACCTCGATCAGGTTCTGGGCGACATAGAACACCCAGCCCATCGCTGCGACCATGATCAATGAGACGATGATCAGCGGCATCAGGATCTGCTTGCGATGATTCAGCTGCGTTAGTGGTCCGTTCTCCATGCTCTTTTCTTATTGATGTGCTTCGCCCGGCACCTATGGCCCGATTCAGGACATGTGGTCCTTTCGATCGCCATTTCTCCAGCGTACGCTGTATCTGACCGTTTCTAAAGCAAAAAGTGAGGCCATCGGATGCACTTTCAATACCTGATACAGGTGAACCAAACTGCCAGACGCCGGTCATGACAGTGCAAGTGTCTATGATTTACTTTAACTATCATAGCAATATGTAATATATATTTTACTAATTGAATAACGCCCCCTAGAATAGCGTTTCTAAATTTATCCATTCCCTTTCATCCACATTCAAGGAGCTAAGTATGAGCAATCTGATCAATACCCAAGTGCAACCGTTCAAGGCCAACGCCTTCCATAACGGCAAGTTCATCGAAGTCAGCGAGGCTAACCTGAAGGGCAAGTGGTCCGTGGTGATCTTCATGCCTGCCGCCTTCACCTTCAACTGCCCGACCGAAGTCGAAGATGCGGCCGACAACTACGCAGAGTTCCAGAAGGCAGGTGCCGAGGTCTACATCGTGACCACCGACACCCACTTCGCGCACAAGGTATGGCATGAGACCTCCCCAGCCGTGGGCAAGGCCAAGTTCCCACTGGTCGGCGACCCGACCCACCAGCTGACCCGTGCCTTCGGCGTGCACATCGACGAGGAAGGTCTGGCACTGCGCGGTACGTTCGTCATCAATCCTGACGGTGTCATCAAGACCCTGGAGATCCACGACAACGCCATCGCACGTGACGTCAAGGAGACCCTGCGTAAGCTGAAGGCTGCACAATACGTCGCCAACAACCCAGGTCAAGTCTGCCCAGCCAAGTGGAATGAAGGCGCAGCGACGCTGACCCCATCCCTGGACCTGGTCGGCAAGATCTAAGTAGCAAGCATCAAGCAGTAGACGCCCGGGCGCTTTGCCCGGGCAGCATCACCCCGTAATACCCAAAGGACAATCAAGGAACCCTCATCATGTTGGACGCCAATATCAAGAATCAGCTGCAGGCTTATCTGGAAAAAGTGACCCTGCCGATCGAGATCGTCGCCAATCTGGACGACAGCGATAAATCGCGCGAGATGCTGGAGATGCTCCAGGACATCGCCGGTCTATCCAGCAAGATCACGCTCGAACAGCGTCGTGATGCCGATGAGCGTGCTCCTTCGTTCTCCCTGAACCGCCCCGGGGAAAAGATCGGCCTGCGTTTCGCCGGTATCCCGATGGGCCATGAATTCACTTCGCTGGTGCTGGCCTTGCTGCAAGTCGGCGGCCATCCACCCAAGCTGGAACCCGAAGTCATCGAGCAGGTGAAACAGCTCGAAGGCAGTTTCCATTTCGAGACCTTCGTCTCGCTGACCTGCCATAACTGCCCGGAAGTCGTACAGGCCTTGAACCTGATGGCCGTGCTCAATCCGAACATCACCCATGTGATGATCGACGGCGGTCTATACCAGAAGGAAGTCGAAGCGCGCCAGATCATGGCGGTACCGACCATCTACCTGAACGGCCAGGAATTCGGCGCAGGCCGCATGGAGCTGGGCGAGATCCTCGCCAAGATCGACACCGGTGCCGCCAAGCGCGATGCCGAGAAGCTCTCGACCAAGGCGCCGTATGATGTCTTGATCGTAGGCGGCGGCCCCGCAGGCGCTTCCGCCGCGGTCTATGCGGCTCGCAAGGGCATCCGTACCGGCATCGTCGCCGACCGTTTCGGCGGTCAAGTGATGGACACGCTGGGGATCGAGAACTTCATTTCGGTCAAGGCCACGGAAGGCCCCAAGCTGGTGATGGCGCTGGAAGAGCACGTCAAGAGTTACGACGTCGACATCATGAATCTGCAGCGCGCGCAGGCATTGGCCAAGCACGGTAACAGCGATTATCTGGAGCTCAAGCTCGAGAATGGTGCGACCCTCAAGAGCAAATCCGTGATCATCGCCACCGGCGCACGCTGGCGCGAGATGAACGTGCCCGGCGAGCAGGCTTACCGCGGCAAGGGCGTGGCGTATTGCCCGCATTGCGACGGTCCGCTGTTCAAAGGCAAGAACGTCGCTGTCATCGGTGGGGGTAACTCCGGCGTGGAAGCGGCGATCGATCTCGCCGGCATCGTCGGTCATGTCACCCTGATCGAGTACAACACCAAGCTCAAGGCCGATGCCGTGCTGCAGAACAAGTTGTTCAGCCTGCCCAACGTCAACGTCGTCATCAACGCGCAGACGATGGAAGTCACCGGCGACGGACAGAAGGTCAACGGCCTGTTGTACAAGGACCGCGACACCGGCCATGAACACCACCTGGCAGTTGAAGGCGTGTTCGTGCAGATCGGCCTGTTGCCCAATACCGACTGGCTGAAGGGCACCGTCGATCTCAGCAAGTACGGTGAGATCAAGGTCGACGCACATGGCCAGACTTCCTTGCCGGGCGTGTTCGCCGCCGGGGATGTGACGACCGTGCCTTACAAGCAGATCATCATCGCCATGGGAGAAGGTTCGAAAGCCGCCCTAGGGGCCTTCGATTACCTGATCCGTCAGGA
>CBFGLF010000136.1:0-4210 GCA_965649545.1 uncultured Methylotenera sp. | reverse complement strand
TCCGCCAGTTTCTTGCCTTCGGCGATCTGTTCCGGCGTCATCTTGGATTCGACGAAACGGATGCGCTTCTCAGCCTTGTAATTGCGCTTGGTGTCGGTGTTCGCGTAATCGGATGAGATGAGCAGCCACATGTAGCCCAGCACCATATTGCGTTCCGGGCCTTCGAGTTCCAGGTACATGCTGGAGAGATCGAACTGCGCTTCGCGGTCGCCCTGCTCGGAGGCGACGGTGAACCATTTCTGCGCAGCTTCCGGGTCATATTGCACGACTTCGCCACGGAGGTAAGCCACACCCAGTGCGACTTGCGAACGCAGGTGACCTTGCTCGGCGGCCTTGGTGTACCACTTGATGGATTCTTCGTAATCCGGCTTCACCCACTCTGGGCGCAACAGGATGATGCCGGCGTTATATTGCGCTTCGGCAAAGCCCTGCTCAGCGGAAAGCCGATACCACTTGAGGGCTTCGTTGTAGTTCTTCTTCACGCCATCGCCGCGCGAATACATGAGGCCCAGGTTGTATTGCGCCTTGGCGTCGCCCTTGTCGGCCAGCTCATGGTAGATGGCGGCGGCGGTCTTGAAATCCTTGGCCTGGATCGCGGCTTTCGCCTCTTCCAGTGTGGCGGCATTGGCAGTGGAAAGGCACAGCAACAGCAGTAGCGGTGCGGTCAATTGATAGAAACGGTTCACGTCGTTCTCCTCGACGGCGCAGTGCGCCGGAATTGTTAGGGTATTTACTAGTCAATAAATCAACTAGTCAGTTTGATTGATATGGCTGTAATAGTTCAAACTGTGCGCAACCTTTGATTCGACTGCCCATGCTGCCTTCCTACGTATTGCTCGACCTTGAAACTACCGGCGCCACGCCCTTGCGCGACCGCATCACCGAGATCGCCCTGGTGCGCTTCGACCACGGCATCGAGACTGCCCGCTGGCAGACCTTAGTTAACCCGGGTACGCCGATCCCGCCGTTCATCCAGAACCTCACCGGTATCACCGACGCCATGGTGCAGGATGCGCCGACCTTCGAGGAAGTCGCGCCCTTGCTGCTCGATTACCTGGAAGGCAGCGTGCTGGCGGCGCACAACGCACGTTTCGATCACGGTTTCCTCAAGAGCGAGTTCAAGCGTATCGGCGTCAGCCTGCGGCAGAAGGTCATCTGCACCGTCAAGCTCTCGCGGAAGCTCTACCCGCAACACATCAGCCACGGCCTCGATGCCATTATCAACAGGCATGGCCTTACCTGTTCGGCCCGCCACCGCGCCATGGGCGATGTGGAGATGCTGATTGGTTTCCTGCAGGCGGCCAATGCCGAACTCGGCCCCGAGTACGTGCAGGCTACCGCCGAATCCCTGATGCGCGGCCCTAGCCTGCCGCCTAGCCTGGAACACACCTTGCTCGACGAACTGCCTGAGGGGCCGGGCGTGTATCTCTTTTACGGCGAGAACGAGCTGCCCCTCTACATCGGCAAGAGCGTCAACATCCGCAGCCGGGTGTTGTCGCATTTCAGCAGCGACCATAGCTCGACCAAGGAGATGCGCATCACGCAGGAGATCAAGCGCGTGGAATGGCGCGAGACCGCCGGCGATTTCAGCGCCCTGCTGCTCGAATCGCGATTGATCAAGGAGATGCAACCTATCTACAACCGCCGTTTGCGCAACGAGCGTCAGCTTTGTTCCTGGCGTATCGCCGAGGCCGCGGACACCCGGCCCCAGGTCGAGCTGGTGCGGGAGAGCGAGATCGAAGCGGAGATGGTCGGGCAATTGTTCGGCACCTTCCGCAGCAAACGACAGGCGGTGGAGGTGTTGCGACAGATCGCCGAAACCCATGGATTGTGCGAGAAGATGCTAGGGCTGGAGAACGGCAAGGGGGCCTGTTTCGGCCATCAGCTGCGGCGCTGCAAAGGCGTCTGTGCCGGTAAAGAGGCGCCGGAGATCCATTACCTGCGGCTGCAGCAGGCGCTCGCGGCGCATCGCCTCAAGACCTGGCCTTATGCGGGCAGGATCGCCATTCGCGAATATGATGCCGCGTCCGACCAGACCCAGATCCACGTCTTCGAGCACTGGTGTCACCTGGTGACGGCCAGCGATGAGGCGACATTGTACGAGTCCATCGAGCCTGGGCGACCGCTGGCTTTCGACCTGGATACCTATAAGTTGCTGCTGAAGGAATTGAACCGGAACAAGCTGGAGATCATCCGGCTTTAAAGTGCCTGCATCTTGTTTGCAGAAATGAGAACGGGAGCCTGAGGCTCCCGTTATTCTGTATTCGACTTCAGATGAAGTCGTTTACTTGGCTTGCTTTGATTGTATGGTTGCCCCGAATTAACGGTTGCAGACATACATCGTGACTTCAAAGCCAAAGCGCATTTCAGTAGCGGCTGGTTTGGTCCACATGATGACTCTCCTTATTTAGCACAGATCGGGCAGGTGCAATTCCAAAGGTGCTGGAACGTCCATCCGATCTGGTTAGGTTGATTTGAAGAACGATACGTCATGACTGCCGTGATCTAGCTTAGCGGTTGCAGACGTACATCGTGACTTCAAAGCCGAAACGCATTTCAGTAGCAGCTGGTTTGGTCCACATGATGTATCTCCTTCTTTGTCTATCATTCACAGCATCGAAATGATTGCTGTGTTCGTATGACTGCAGTATGCCCCCACAGTTTGCCTAAGTGCCTGCACCGATTCATGAATCGGCACTAGTGATTTTCATGAACATATCTTTGAAACTGCCCATGAAAGGATTACCATGACATCACCTATGGTTAGATTAACTGTGGAGCACGCCATGGATAACAAGTACGGATTAGGTAGCACCAAGGTCGCGACGCATCACCACGAGACCCATCACAAGTCGCCCGAACCCGAGTTGACCTGCAAGTATTGTGGCGGCCATCACCTGATGATGAGCCAGAGCCTGCACGATCACCGCTGTGCGGATTGCGGCAAGTGGCAGGAGGATGTGGAGATGAGTTATTCCACCGGTCGCGCCAGCGACTACTGATACAAGCGGCTGCGTGGGCGAATTACTGCGTTGTGCGGTACTCGCTTACTTGTCGTACTAAATGTACTGCCTGCGTAAGCTCCGTTCCTGCGCCTTGTACTTCATCCCACTCGCTCGCTTCTATCCCTTGTTCGTTTTAATTCAGCGTTTATCCACTGCAAAAGCCGTTGCGCCGCTGCTTGCCAGTAACAGGAAACCGCCAGCGATCGCCAGGTTCTTCAGGAACAGGATCATCTGCATCTGCTCACCGAAATTGCTATGGAAGATCACGGCCGTAGCGATACAAAAACCCGCCAGCAGGTAGGAGACCAGGCGCGTCTGGAAGCCGACGATGATGGCGATGCCACCCAATAACTCCAGCGCAACGGTGGGCCACAACAGGATCGCAGGGATCCCCATCGCTTCCATATAGCCTGCCGTGCCGGCAGGGTCGTTGATCTTGCCGATACCGGCGATCACGAAAATCAGGGCCAACAGGATGCGGCCAGCCAGGTGCGAATATTTGGTCATGTTATTTTCCTCCAGGTCATTAGATGGTATCGACGCGAATCGATGCATCACCATAAATCAATTCCTGCTGATGTACCATCTCTGCTGACTGAAAACAGATCGGATCGAATCAGCCCATATGAACATCGTTGGCATCCTCCTGGCGGGTGGACATTCACGCCGTTTCGGCAGTAACAAACTGCTGCATCCCTTGGCCGATGGCCAGGGGATAGCGGTTGCTGCCGCCCGTCACCTGCTGGCCGCGATACCGGATTCGGTCGCGATCGTGCGCCCGGAGGCCTTGGTGCTTGGCGATCAGCTGCAAGCCTTCGGCATGCGCGTCACCTACTGTACCGAGGAGCAGCAAGAGATGGGCGATAGCCTGTCGGCCGCGATACGCTATGCGAGTGCGGATCGGGCAGTGGATGGGTTCGTCATCGCGCTGGCGGATATGCCATACATCGCGCCGCAGACGATCCGTGCCGTGGCAGATGCCTTGGCCGCTGGCGCGCAGATCGTAGTACCGATGTATCAAGGCCAGCGGGGTCATCCGGTCGGCTTCGCAGCGACATTTCGCGAAGCCCTGGAGAATCTGCAAGGGGATGAGGGTGCACGTGCCATCGTGCAGCAGCATCAGGCGAGAATCGTCAAAGTAGAGGTGGACGATGCCGGCATCTTGCGCGACATCGATACCCCTGCCGACCTGCCGGATCAGTCAA
>CBFGLF010000135.1:0-4233 GCA_965649545.1 uncultured Methylotenera sp. | reverse complement strand
GTGCGCGGTATCGAGATCGCCTACTACCTGCTGGGCGCGAAACAGTGCCTGATCGGCATCGAGGACAACAAGCCCGAGGCTGCCGCGGCGATGCGCGTGGCCTGCGAGAAAAGCGAGTATCCACTGCAAGTCGTCGTGGTCCCGACCATCTACCCGAGTGGCGATGCACGCCGCCTGATCCATGTGCTCACGGGCCGGGAAATCCCGAGTTTCAAGCGCTCGACCGATATGGGTATCCAGTGCTTCAACGTGGGGACCGTGCAGGCGATCTACCGCTACTTCCAGTTCGGCGAGCCGGCCTTATCGCGTATCGTCACCGTGACGGGCAACGTGGCGAAGGCGGGCAACTTCGACGTGTTGCTCGGGACGCCGGTCACCGCCCTGCTGGAAGCCGCTGGCGGTGCGTTGCCGGACACTAACGATTACCTGATGGGAGGCCCGATGATGGGCTTCTCGCTGCCGTCGGCGGAAGTGCCGGTGACCAAGGCGACCAATTGCATCATCGCCGGTGCGCCGAAGCTGTTCCCGGAGCCGGAACCGGCGATGCCGTGTATCCGTTGCGCCCGATGCGCCGATGCCTGCCCGGTCAACCTGCAGCCGCAGGAGCTCTACTGGTTCGCCAAATCCAGCAATCTGGAGAAGGCCCGCGATTACAAGCTGTTCGACTGCATCGAGTGCGGTTGCTGCAGTTACGTGTGCCCCAGCCACATCCCGCTGGTGCAGTACTACCGCTTTGCCAAGAGCGAGATCATCTCTCAGGACAGGGCCAAGCAAGCCGCCGATATCGCACGTGAACGCAACGAGTTCCGCCTGATGCGTATCGAGCGCGAGAAGCAGGAACGCGCCCAGAAGCACGCTCAGAAGGCGGCTGGTGCTAAGGCGGAAGGCGCTCCAAGCGCCGACGGCAAGACGCTCGAAGATGCAAAGAAGGCCGCAATCGAGGCGGCTGTAGCCCGTGCGCAGGCGCAGAAAGCGGCTGTCGAGCCGAAGAACGTCAGCGATTTACCGCCTGCAGTGCAAAGCGAGATCGCCGAGATCGACGCCAGACGCAGCGATGCGGCACTCGAAGTGGAGAAGCTGCAGTTGAAGAAGACCATCGATACGAATAGCGTCGCGGACGGCAAAGGAAATGAAGCGGCGACTCAGGCATCGCCAGAGCCAACGACGGAAAAATGAACCCGCCCATGTTTCGCAAGGCTTGCGATGCGAGGCTAGGCTAGGAATGAAAAGAAGATGACCCGATCACCTTATTTGGTAGAGAAAACCAGTGTCAGCATCGTCATGCTGAAAGTGTTGCTGGCCCTGATCCCCGGCGTCATCGCCTATGTCTGGGTCTTCGGTACGGGTATCCTCATCACCCTGGCATTGGCGACCGTCACCGCGATCGTGTCGGAAGCGCTGGTGCTGAAGCTGCGTCAGCGGCCGGTGATGCCGTTCCTGCTCGATGGCAGCGCGGTGGTCACCGCCTGGTTGCTGGCATTATCGCTGCCGCCTCTGGCGCCGTGGTGGCTGATCGTCGTCGGCACCTTGTTCGCTATCGTGGTCGCCAAGCAACTGTATGGTGGGCTAGGTTACAACCCCTTCAATCCGGCCATGGTCGGCTACGCGGTACTGCTGATCTCGTTCCCGGTGCTCATGACGCAGTGGCCGGCACCGGGCGTGCTGGCCGGAGCGCATCTCGGCTTCATGGATCAGCTCGCCTACATCTTCGGGCGTCACCTGCCTGCGGGCGTGACGCTGGATGCGATCAGCTCGGCGACCCCGCTGGATTACCTGAAGACGCAACTGACCATGCAGCACCAGGTCGCCGATATCACGCAATCCTCGATCTTCGGCTTCATGGGCGCCAAGGGGGGTGAGTTCGTCACAGCGGCTTATCTGCTCGGCGGTCTCTATATGTGGCAGCAGCGCATCATCACCTGGCATATCCCGGTCGCTTTCCTGGGCACGCTGGCCCTGATGGCGGGGGTGTTCCATCTGGTCGATGCCACGCAATACGCCAGTCCGCAGTTCCACCTCTTCAGCGGGGCCGCGATGTTGTGCGCTTTCTTCATCGCGACCGATCCGGTGAGCGGGCCCACCACGCCGAACGGCAAGCTGATATTCGCCGCCGGGATCGCGGTGATCACGCTGATGATCCGGCAGTATGGCGGTTATCCCGACGGCGTCGCCTTTGCGGTGCTGTTGATGAACCTGTGTGTGCCGCTGATCGATATGTACACCCAGCCACGAGTATTCGGGCACGATAAGTAGACGACCATCCTCACATGGACAAGACCATCATCAAACATGCCGTCATCACGGCGCTGATCTTGGCGGCATTCACCGTCGTCGGGACGGCTATCCTGAGCGGTACTTTCGAGGCGACCAAAACGCCGATCGCCGAGAGCGAGCGGCAGGCCAAGTTGCACCTGCTATCCCAGGTGATGCCTGGCAACTTGCACGACAACGACCTGCTGAACGATAGCCTGGATCTGCCGGCGACCCCCGAGCTTGGACTCAAGTCCGGCGCCAAGATCTACCGTGCCCGTATGAAGGGTGTGCCGGCAGGCGTGGTGCTGGAAGCCGTGGCGCCCGATGGCTACAGCGGCGAGATCAAGCTCCTGATCGGGGTGGCGGTCGATGGATCGCTTACCGGTGTGCGCGTGCTGGCGCACAAGGAGACTCCAGGATTGGGGGATTACATTGAACTCGCGCACAGCGACTGGATCAAGCACTTCGATGGACAGTCGCTTGCCAAGATACCGGACGAAGGCTGGAAGGTAAAAAAGGATGGCGGACAGTTCGATTACATGACCGGGGCGACCATCACCCCACGCGCCGTGGTCAAGGCAGTCCACAAGGCGCTGAAATATTACGAGCAGTCGCATGAACAGCTATTCGCCACGGATGCGGCGAAGCAAGAAGGAGAGAACGCATGAGCCAGTATGGTGAGATCGTCGAGAACGGCCTTTGGAAGCAGAACCCGGGTGTGGTGCAGCTACTCGGCCTATGCCCGACCCTGGCCGTCACCAGCACCGCGGTCAACGGATTGTCGCTTGGGATCGCCACCTCGCTCGTCATGGCCCTGAGCAACGCCTCGGTATCGCCTGTGCGTAAGCTGGTGCCGGACGAGATCCGCATCCCGGTGTTCATCCTCATCATCGCCGCCTTGGTGACGGTCGTCGATCTGACCATGAACGCGTATTTCCATCCGCTTTACAACGTGCTGGGGATATTCATCCCGCTCATCGTCACTAATTGTATCGTGCTGGCGCGGGTAGAAGCCTTCGCCGCCAAGAACCCGGTGACGCCGTCTGCACTGGATGGCTTCGTCATGGGCCTGGGCCTGACCTTCGTCTTGACTCTGCTCGGCGCCATGCGCGAGTTCGTCGGCAAGGGCACGGTCTTGTCGGGCCTCGACCTAGTGTTCGGCCCAGAGGCGAAGGCCCTGGTGTGGCAAGCGATCCCGGATTATCCGGGCTTCCTGCTGGCGATCCTGCCACCTGGCGCGTTCATCGGTCTCGGTCTGCTGATCGCTGGGCGCAACTGGGTGGAGCAGCGCAGAACGGCTGCCCAAGCCATGCCGCCGCTCGTGCCCAGTCCTAGCCATTAAGCCCCGATCGCCATGAATGCGGAGAAGCGTCGCGAGATCTTCCGCCGATTGGCGATCGCCATTCCCAAACCCGAGACGGAGCTCGTCCATCACAGCACCTTCGAGTTGCTGATCGCCGTCATTCTCTCGGCCCAGGCCACCGACAAGGGCGTGAATATCGCGACCGCCAAACTCTTCCCGGTCGCGAATACGCCGCAAGCCATCATCGCACTGGGACTCGAAGGGCTGGAGCGCTACATCAAGACCATCGGCCTCTACCGGAGCAAAGCCAGGAACATCATGGCCACCTGCGAGATGCTGGTCGGCCTGCATGACGGTGAGGTGCCGGACACGCGCGAAGCGCTGGAGCGCCTGCCCGGGGTCGGTCGCAAGACCGCCAACGTCATCCTCAACACCGCCTTCGGGCAGCCGACCATCGCCGTCGACACCCATATCTTCCGTATCGGCAATCGCACCGGGCTGGCACCGGGCAAGACGCCACTGGCCGTCGAACAAAAGCTAATGAAGACCGTGCCTGCCGAGTACCTGCAGGACGCGCATCACCTGCTCATCCTGCATGGCCGCTATACCTGTGTCGCACGCAAACCCAAATGCGAGGCTTGCGTGATCTATGACCTCTGTGAGTACAAGGCCAAACC
>CBFGLF010000134.1:0-4326 GCA_965649545.1 uncultured Methylotenera sp. | reverse complement strand
ATCGAAGCTGACCGTAAGATCAGGCCTCGATCTTCTCCTCCTCGAACTTGCGATACAACGTCGGCAAGACGAGCAGGGTCAGCAGCGTCGAGGTGATGAGGCCGCCGATGACCACGATCGCCAGCGGACGCTGGATCTCGGAACCGGGGCCGGTCGCGAACAGGAACGGTACCAGGCCCAGCATGGCCACGGTCGCCGTCATCATCACCGGCCTGAACCGCTGCTGACAGCCCAAGGTGATGGCCTCGAACTGGGTCTTGCCTTCATCGCGCAGCGTGCGGATATAAGACACCAGCACCACGCCATTCAGCACCGCGATCCCCCACAGCGCGATGAAGCCCACGGACGCCGGCACGGAGAGATATTCGCCCGTGACGAACAGCGCCACGATGCCCCCGATGGACGCGAACGGCAGCACGGTGATGATCATGGTCGCGTAGCGCACCGAGTTGAACAGCAGGAACAGCAGGAAGAAGATCGCGCCGATGGTCACCGGGATGATGATCATCAGGTGGCTCATGGCGCGCTCCATGTTCTGGAACTGCCCACCGATCTCCAGGTAATAGCCTTCAGGCAACTTGATGTCGCGTTGCAGGTTCTGCTGCAGTTCGGCGACGAAGCCGCCCAGGTCGCGGTCCTTCACATTCACCCCGACCACGATCCGGCGCTTGGCCATCTCGCGGCTGATCTGCGCAGGGCCGTCACTGACCTGGATCTTGGCCAGGTCTTCCAGGCTGATGCGCGCGCCGTTCTGCGAGGTGAACATGATGTGCTTGATCGCCTCGACGTTACCGCGGAACTCTTCCGGGAAACGCACCGCCGCGGTGAAGCGGCGCTGGCCTTCGAAGATCTCGGTGGCGATCTTGCCGCCGATGGCGGTCTCGATCACGTCATGCACATCGGAGGCGTTGAGCCCGTGACGTGCGATCGCCTGACGGTCGATCACGATATTGAGGTACTGCTGGCCCGAGATTCGTTCGATACGCACGTCGGTCGCGCCATTGACCTTGCTGGCGAGCTTGCCGATCTCGTTGGCCTTGGCACGCAGGATGTTGAGGTCGTCACCGAAGATCTTCACCGCCACGTCCGAACGCACGCCGGTCAGGAGTTCCGCCACCCGCGCGGCGATCGGCTGCGACATGACCACCTGCACACCGGGCAAGCCTTTCAGCGCCTCACGGATCTTGGCGGCGAAGGTATCCTGATCCCAGCCTTCCGGCCACTGGTCACGCGGCAAGAAGCTGACGATAGGCCCCGATTCGTTCTGGCTCTGCGGGTCTGCCGGGCTCTCGCCACGACCGACGGCAGAGATGGCGGATTTCACGCCCGGGATCTTGGCGATCTCGGTCATCGCCTCTTTCTCCAGCTGGAGGGATTCTTCCAGCGAGATGTTCGGCACCCGGATGATGTTGGGCACGATGGAACCTTCGCGCATCTCTGGGATGAAGGAAGTCCCCAGCAGCGGCACCAGCGCCAGCGAACCGAGGAACACCGCCGTGGCGATGCCGATGGTCTTGCGCTCGTTACTGATCGCAAGCTTGAGCACGCGCATGTACGGCCGCTTGATGGCCTGGATGATCTTTGTGTCTTCGCCGCTACCGCCCTTGAGCAGGTAGGAACAGAGCACAGGCGACAGCGTCAGCGACAGCACCAGCGAGACGAACAAGGCGATAGCGATGGTGAATGCCAGCGGCGCGAACATCTTGCCTTCCATGCCTTGCAGCGTCATCAGCGGCAGGAACACCAGGATGATGATGCCGACACCGAACAGCACCGGCGTCGCGACTTCGGAGGCCGCTTCCAGTACCACGCGCAGCTTGCTCTCGTCCTTGCGATGCCCCAGATGGTGGAAGGTGTTCTCCACCACCACGACCGAGCCGTCGACCATCAAGCCGATGGCGATCGCGAGGCCGCCCAACGACATCAGGTTGGCGGAGATGCCCAGGTGGTTCATCGCCATGAAGGTGATGAGCGGTGTCAGGATCAGGGTCGCGACCACGATCACACTGGAGCGCACATCCCCCAGGAACACGAACAGGATGACGATGACCAGGATGATGCCTTCGATCAGCACCTTGGTGACGGTTCCCAGTGCCGCATCCACCAGCTCGCTACGGTCGTAGAACGACACGATCTTCAGGTTGTTGGGCAACATGCCCTTCTCGTTGATCTCGGCGACACGGGTCTTGATGCGGCTCACGACTTCCTTGGCGTTACCGCCACGGATCATCATCACGATACCGCCCACGGCTTCGGTGGTGCCGTTCTTCACCATGCCACCCACACGCACTTCATGGCCGATGGTCACTTCGGCGACATCGCGCAGATACACCGGCACGCCGTCCTGTTCTTCCAGCACGATGTTGCGGATGTCGTCGACGCTCTGGATCAGACCCACACCGCGGATCAGGTATTGCTCGGCGTAGTGCTGCAGGATGCCGCCACCGCTATTGGCGTTGTTGCGCGCGAGCGCATCGGAGATGTCCTTGAGCTTGAGTCCGTAATGGCTGAGGCGGTCCGGGTTCACCAGCGCCTGGTATTGCTTGACGAAGCCGCCCTGCGAATTGATCTCCGCCACACCGGGGATGCCGCGCAACATCGGGCGCACCACCCAGTCCTGGATGGCGCGTCGCTCCATCAGGTCTTCGCGGGTCAGCTCACTGTCGCCGTCCGTCTCTTTTTCCAGGGTGTATTGGTACACCTCACCGAGACCGGTGGAGACCGGCCCCAACACCGGCGTCACGCCCTCGGGCATGCGCTCCATCACCTCCATCAGGCGTTCCATCACCAGCTGGCGGGCGAAGAAGACGTCCGTGCTATCGGTGAACACCAGGGTGATGAGCGACAGACCGTTCTTGTTGAGCGAACGCATCTCGGTCAGGCCGGGCAAGCCGGTCATGGCGATCTCGAGCGGGATCGTGATGAACCGCTCCATCTCTTCCGGTGAGCGGCCGATCGACTCCGTCGCTACCTGGACCTGGACGTTGGTGACATCCGGAAAGGCATCGACCGACAGTTTTTTGACGGCGAAAGCACCAGCCGCCATAAAGGCGAGCGCGATCACGACGATCACGATGCGCTGTTTCAGCGCAGCGCGAATAATAGACTCAAGCATAACTAAGCTTCCCAAAATGAAGTTGTGCGGCGGGGTCGCCGGGGTGAAGCGGACGCCCAACGCAGGGCAAACAGATGCCAAGGCTTACCGGCATCGGTCGCACGTATTAATGAACTGGGGGATTGCTTAGGCTTGAGGTGGCGCGCGCGATTCGGGCCTTCGCACGCCTAGGTGATGTAGATCGAGGATTTGAGGTTCGGCATTCGCCAGCTTGCAACTGCTACAAGCGATCAGGGAAGGCGTTAATGGTGCAGTGACCGTTGTCTGTGCATCGGCGAGCTGAGAAGCGTCGCGCTTGATCTGCTGCAATACACGATGCTGCGAGGGGTCATCGAGTGGACCGCTCGTGCTTTTAATGACCATCACATGCTGACTGAAACCCAGCGTCAGCAAGAAGATGAATGTGGTGATCGTTTTAAGCAGCATCATGTTTTGTTGATATGAATCAGTATCTTGTCTTGGTATGGCTCGACGTTTTTTGGCTAATCGGCTAACAGCCTTTGGGTGCATTCGTTCAAACAAGTTCCAGTCTCCCCAACTGATATTTGAATGTGCACCGGCATACAAAAAAAATCCCGCAAGCGCGGGTCATGTCGTTGCCGTTATTTTCTAGCAAAAGTTATTCCCGGGCAACTGGGATGTGAGCCTAAG
The DNA here is from genome assembly GCA_965649545.1 of uncultured Methylotenera sp. Taxonomy (GTDB): domain Bacteria; phylum Pseudomonadota; class Gammaproteobacteria; order Burkholderiales; family Methylophilaceae; genus CABHOJ01. The sequence continues at coordinate 560 of CBFGLF010000134.1, read as the reverse complement.
TTATTCTTTTGTGGATAGTTTAAGGATCAATTCGAGTAGCCCAGGAAACCGTTGATTGATCTCTTCAGCCCTGACTACGTTCCTATTCTCCACCCCGATTTTTGAGGTACGAATCAATCCCGCTTCTCTCAATATGCGGAAATGGTGGGATAGGGTGGATTTAGCCATGTTCGGACAAGGCGCAGCTTCCGAACAGGACATGCAACCTTCAACTGACATCAGGCTCCTCATGATCCTCAACCGCATTGGGTCGGCGAGCGCGCCCAGCACGCCGTCGAGCGTGATGTCTTCTTTAGCGGGATGAACGAATTGAACCATGGTGGGATTGTAACATTCTTGTTGACCTAGTTCATTAGTTCAATAATAATGAACTAATGAAATTTGATATCAACTTAAATAAAGGAAATCGACATGAGTAAAAGATTAGAGAACAAGGTCGCACTGGTCACCGGCGCTTCTAAAGGTATCGGTGCCGGTATCGCAAAGGCACTGGCAGCTGAAGGTGCTTCAGTCATCGTCAACTATGCTTCCAGTAAGGAAGGCGCGGATAAGACGGTTGC
>CBFGLF010000133.1:0-4352 GCA_965649545.1 uncultured Methylotenera sp. | reverse complement strand
GAGCGCAACGCGCTGGGTAATTCGGTCGGCGACATGCTGCAGCCCGCCCAAGTGAAAGCTTTACGTTAATTCTGGAACGCTTTACCGAGATTCTAAGGAGAAGCAAATGAGTTATTCAGCAACTGCCAGTCATGATGAACATCATGATCATCCCACCGGGATGATGCGTTGGCTGACCACGACGAATCACAAGGATATCGGGACCATGTACCTGACATTCTCGTTGATCATGTTCCTGGTCGGCGGTTTCATGATCCTCTGCGTCCGTGCCGAGCTGTTCCAGCCCGGCTTGCAGCTGGTTCAGCCCGAGCTCTTCAATCAGCTGATCGGCGTCCATGCGCTGGTGATGATCTTCACCGCACTGATGCCGGCGGCGACCGGGTTCGCCAACTGGATGCTACCCTTGCAGATCGGGGCGCCCGATATGGCGCTACCGCGCTTGAACAACTGGGGGTTCTGGCTATTGCCGCCCGCCGCGATCCTGCTGACGCTGCCCTTCACCTTGGCGATGTTCGGCATCGGTGACGGCGCTCTCGCAACTGGCTGGACCTTCTATACGCCATTGTCGGTACAAGGGGGGCTAGGGGTCGACTTCGCGATCTTCTCGGTCCACTTGCTGGGGATCTCCTCGGTGATGGGCTCGATCAACATCATCGTCACCATCTTTAATATGCGCGCGCCCGGCATGACCATGATGAAGCTACCGATGTTCGCCTGGGGCTGGCTCATCACTGCCTTCCTGCTGATCGCGACCATTCCGGTGCTGGCCGGCGCAGTGACCATGTTGCTGACCGACCGCCATTTCGGTACGCACTTCTTCGACGCGGCCGGTGGTGGTGATCCGATCCTGTTCCAGCATCTGTTCTGGTTCTTCGGCCATCCTGAGGTCTATATCCTGTTGCTGCCAGTATGGGGCTTCATGCCGCAGATCCTGCAGACCTTCTCGCGCAAGCCGATGTATGGCTACAAAGCGCAGGTGTACTCCTTGTGGGCGATCGGTGCCTTGTCCGTCGTGGTCTGGGCACACCATTTCTTCACCGTCGGTATGCCGGTGCCCGCGCTGCTCTACTTCATGTATAGCACCATGGCGATCTCGGTACCGCTGGCAGTGTTGTTCTTCTGCTGGATCGCGACCATCTGGCGCGGCTCCATGTCGTTCGAGACACCGATGCTGTTCGCGGTAGGGTGGATCATCCTGTTCGGTATCGGTGGCCTGACCGGCTTGGTGCTGGCCGACGTTGCGGCGGATGCCCAGTATCACCACACCTACTTCGTGGTGGCGCACTTCCATTACACGCTGTTCGCGGGCGGCATCATGGGCATCATGGCTGGCGTGTATTACTGGCTGCCGAAGATGACCGGGCATATGTACAACGAAAGCCTGGGCAAGCTGCACTTCTGGCTGACGGCCATCGCCTTCAACCTGACCTTCATCCCGCAGTTCTTCCTGGGTCTCGCCGGCATGCCACGCCGCATTCCGGACTATGCGCTGCAGTTCACCGAGTTCAACCAGATCTCGACGATCGCGGCTTTCGTGCTCGGTCTCTCGCAGCTGCTGTTCGTCTACAACATCATCAGTTGCGCGCGCGGTGGCAAGAAAGCGACCGACAAGGTCTGGGAAGGTGCCGAAGGCCTGGAGTGGACATTGCCATCTCCACCGCCTTATCACAGCTTCACGGAGCAGCCCGTCATCAAGTAGACAACCCGCTGGCCCGCTGAGCCGGGCCAGCCAATAGAAAGGTGAGCAAGCGCCAATGCAGGAAACGGAAGAGACAGGCAAACGTAAGGGCAGAAGCATCAAATTGGCGCTGATCATGGCAGTCGTGGCATTAGGGTGGTATGTGGTATCGATGATCGTGATATGGAATCAGTGAACGTCGAGTCCGCGAACAACCAGGAGCAGCGAGGTCACGCGAACCGCAAGCTGGGTTACAAGTTATTGTGGATCGTTGCGGGTTCGTTGTTGTTCGCCGCATCGCTGGTGCCCTTGTACGACGTGCTGTGCAAGATCACCGGTTTGAACGGCAAGACCGACGGTTCGGCGACCGTGGCAGAGATGGCGGTGGATGAATCGCGAAGCGTGAAGGTGGAGTTCACGACCAGTGTGATGCCGGGACTGGGCTGGAACTTCTACCCGAAACAGCCCAGTGTGATCGTGCATCCGGGCAAGATCGAAACCGTCGTGTTCGAAGCCAAGAACATCACGAACGAGGTCGTCACCGGGCAAGCGGTACCGAGTGTGAGTCCAGGCCAAGCGTCCGTGTACTTGAAGAAGATCGAATGTTTCTGCTTTCAGAACCAGGCGCTGAATCCGGGGCAGACGAAAGAAATGCCGCTGCGGTTCTACGTGAGCCCGGACCTGCCGGCGGATATCAAGGTAGTGACGTTGTCGTATGCATTCTTTAACGCAGTAAAGACGGAAAAATAGGGAGCCTCGCACATAGTGCGAGCGATGATAAAAATAGCAACGTAGAGGAGTAGATGCATGGCTACACATACGGAAGGCCAGTATTTCGTACCGACGCCCAGTCTTTATCCGTTCATTCTTTCGCTGGGCTTGCTGTCGATGGCCTCGGGGTTCATCCTGAGTCTGGCACACGAGCGCCACAAGGATCTCGGTTACCTGCAAGGGCCAGGCCAATGGATGATGATCGCCGGTGCCATCGTCATCATCGCCATGATCTTCAGCTGGCTAAGCAAGGTCATCAGTGAAAGCGAAGGCGGTATGTACAAGAAGTGGGAGGACAAATCCTTCCGCTGGGGGATGATCGTCTTCATCTGTTCCGAGGTGGCGTTCTTCGCCGCATTCTTCGGTGCGCTGTTCTACATGCGGGTGATCTCCGTGCCCGAGATCGCCGCTTTCGATCCGGCCTATACCATGTATAAGGACTTTCTCGGTACCTGGCCATCGACTGGCCCTGGCGGGATGGTGCTCGGGGCGGAATACACCCCGCCTGCCAACTTCAGCCCGATGGCCGCCTGGGGGATCCCGGCCATCAACACGCTGATCCTCTTGAGCTCAGGGGTGACCGTGACCTGGGCACATTGGGGACTGCTCAAGAATAATCGCAAACAGCTGGTGATCGGCCTGTTCCTGACAGTGCTTCTGGGCGTCGTGTTCCTTGGCTTGCAGGCTTACGAATATCATCATGCCTATACCGAGCTGGGCTTGACCCTGAATGCGGGGGCTTACGGCAGCACGTTCTTCATGCTCACCGGCTTCCACGGCTTCCATGTCACGCTGGGTACCATCATGTTGATCGTGATCCTCCTGCGCAGCATGAAGGGACATTTCACGCCGCAGCATCATTTCGGTTTTGAGGGGGTGGCCTGGTACTGGCACTTCGTCGATGTCGTGTGGCTGGGCTTGTTCATCTTCGTGTACTGGCTATAGAGGGAAACAAAAAAGGCGATGCAATCGGCATCGCCTTTTTTATGCCTGGATGATTCAGGGGCTTGGCTGGCCAATGACGCCAGTGTAATAACCGAGCATGAGTAGCAGGAATAACGTGAGCGAGAGCGTGATGCGGATGGTCAATGCCTTGGCGGTTCTCTCACCCGTACCTTTATCCTTCACCAGGTAGAACAGCGCTGAGAACAGGCTGGCAACGATGAGTAACAACATGAGAACTATAGCGATTTTAAGTAGCATGGCAGTATCCCAGGTGAGTGTTCAATGATTATGCGTGGCACATGAGTAATTTGCAATTTCGCCTCGCCGACTATCGATTCCGCCCTACGTGGTTAGGCACATTGATCACGATCATGGCGATCCCCTTGTTCATCAAGCTCGGCCTGTGGCAATACCAAAAGGCAGAGATGAAGCAGTCGCTTCAGACCCAGCAGGATCAGTATGCGCACACGGCGGCGGTCACCTTGCCAAGCCAGCTGGATGATCCGGCCTCGTGGCGTTATCGTCGCGTGCGATTGACAGGGGTCTATGATGCCGAACACCAGATCCTCATCGACAACCAGGTGCATGAAGAGCGGGTAGGTTTTCATGTATTGACGCCGATGGTGACGGAAGCGAATACCATCGTGCTGGTCAATCGGGGCTGGGTCGCTGGCGCCACAGATCACAAGGTCTTGCCTCAAGTCGATGTGCCCGCAGGCCAGCAAACCGTGTTTGGCCAGGTTTGGCTGCCCTCCAGCAAGTTCTATTCGCTGGAATCTCCGGCGCAATTAGCCAAAACCTCATCCTGGACACCTGTCTGGCAGAACCTGGATATGAAGCGCTATGCCAGCCTGCTGGATAAACCCGTGATGCCCATCGTCGTCCGGCTAGATCCTGAAGTGTCTGGCGGCTATGTCCGGGATTGGCCGAAACCTGCGGAAAGGATAGCCACCCACAT
>CBFGLF010000132.1:0-4356 GCA_965649545.1 uncultured Methylotenera sp. | reverse complement strand
ACGCTGGTCTCTGCCATCCATTGACCAGCACCGCGCGTCGATGGGCTCGCCTCGGTCTCGGGTTTGTGCGATGGCCCTGAACTTTCATATCCGGATAACTGATCCCACGTCATCATGATATCCAGCAGGTCGAGATCGATACGGACGATCTCGATATCGGTCAACGCCACCGTGCCCTCGAGTGAAGTACGTGCGGTATCGATCGGATGCTTGGCGGCATCCGTACCGCCGCGCAGGATCTTTTTCGTACCGTCGGTATAGCGGATCCCAAGATCGCCATTGAGGAGATACATCGCCTGTGCGTTCTTGACCACGTTCATACGCAGAGGATCGATATCCTTGCTGACTTTCTCCACGAAGCATAGCCCCGCAAGTTCCTGTAAACGTCCAGGAGACAATGCCGAGATAGGTTCTAGCTGGCTTAATACCGAAGGATCGAGATTGGACATCTACTACGACTTTCTAATACTCATAGTTCAAAGATATGACCGTTATAAAGTGGCCGCGCATTGAATTCATAGGCATCCGTTTCAATCTCGCGCATGATGAGTTCGCCCTCGCCCGGCTTGAGATGGGTGATGTAGATGCGCGGCAAAGGGTGATGCTTTAGCTTGGCCAGTTCCTCGATCAGTAGCGATGGGCAAAAATGCTTCGACATTCTCGCAAGCTCGAGTTCAGCGTTACTGAAGGCCGTTTCAATGATCAGGTATTTGAGGTTGTCGATGCGGTTAGCGTAGTCCCAGATCCCGTCGCAGGTCGTGGTATCGCCCGTGAACACCATGCTGCTCTTGCTGCCTTCCAGGTGATAGCCGACAGCAGGCACGACATGGTTGGCTGGGATGGGCGTGAATCGACGTCCATCAAGATCCACCGTCTCGCCGACCTTCACTTCTTTCCAGATCAGGAAAGGATCTTGCGCGTTGGGGATCACCGTAAAGTCCGGCCAGATCCTCCAGTTGAAGACATGCTCCTTGAGGATCGCCCAAGTCTCAGCCGTGGAATAGACGTAGACGGGATTCTTCTTCATTCCGAACACGGTATCCACCAGCAACGGGATGGAAGCGATATGGTCGAGATGGGAATGCGTGATAAATATGTGATCGATCTCGATCAATTGTTCTATCGATAGGTCACCGACACCGGTGCCTGCATCCAGCAAGATATCGTTATCCACCAGGAATCCTGTCGTCCTGAGTATGCCCCCGATACCGCCACTGCAACCTAAGACCTTAACCCTCATCGATCGCTCCGCTCATTTGGTCTGGAAGGTGAATACGCCATCCCAGTCTTGACCAGGTGGATTTTGCCGGAAATAGGCGACGCGCTCCGCATACATTTGATACAGGTAACGCGCGCTCATCTTGTGTAGATTCAGGAATTGCAATTCAGCGAGATCCCAGTTCTGGCTACGATAGAGCTTCAACGTCTCCCGGTACAGCTTTAACTCGTCCTTGATCCCTTTATCTTCGTGACCTTGCAGGCAAATCGGCTCGTAGATCGCCACAGGCTTATCCTTGCCTTTGACCCTGACGATGTCGAGTTCGCGATACAGGTATTCCGGGGCCTTGTCCTTCGTGAATTCGCTCACAATCATGTAGACCCCGTAATTCTTCGTCAGGCTCTCCAGTCGCGAGCCAAGATTCACGGCATCTCCCATCACAGTGTACGCCATGCGGAATTCCGACCCCATGTTACCCACGGTCATTTCGCCAGTATTGAGCCCGACGCCGATCTTGATCTCCGGCCACCCCCTGGCGCTGAACTCATTCTGCAGTGCATTCAATCGCTCGATCATCTCCATGCCTGCTTTCACCGCATGACTGGCATGCTCAGGATCATGCAAAGGCGCCCCCCAGAACGCCATGATCGCATCGCCCATATATTTGTCGATTGTGCCGCGATTGTGATGGATGACATGGGTCATCGGCGTCAGGAACTCGTTCATCAGCAGGGTGAGCTCCTTTGGGTCTAGCCCTTCCGAAATTGTCGTGAACCCACGCACATCAGAGAAAAGCACCGTCAACTCGCGGCTCTCGCCCTCCAGGCTGAAGGCGTCCGGGTCTTTCGACATTTCATCCACCAACTCGGGCGGCACGTATTGACCGAACAATCCAGCCAGTTGGCGTTTACCTCGCGACTCGACGAAGAAGCCATACGACATGTTCAGCACGTAGATCAAGCCGATCAACAGCAACACAGGGGCCAATGGCAAGACCAGATTGCCCATTTGCCAGACCACAAGATTGAACAGCACGGAAACCGTCAGGATGCCGGCCGTCAAGGCAGTGGCCCACAAGGGATTTAGCACCGGCAGCAATAAAGCCAGCAGCAGTCCTGCCAGCAATAGCATCACGAACTCCGCGCCCAGCGTATATCCCGGGCGCTCTTTGATGTTCTGATCCAGGATGCCAGCGATCATATTGGCGTGGATCTCGACCCCCGCATAGACGTTCTGCACCGGTGTCGCACGCAAATCCATCAGGCCTGGCGCAGTCGTCCCCACCAGTACGATCTTATCCTTCAGCATCTCCGGCGAGACCTTGCCGTTCAGCACGTCCGATGCCGATACATAAGGGAAACTGCCCTGCTTGCCGCGGTATGGGATGAGGGCCGCCACGTTCTCATCCACCGGGATACGCTTATCGCCGAGTTTCAACCATTCGAGACCTGCATATTTGGCATTGACGCCCAGTCCCTCTGCGAAACCAGCCTGTGGCTTATCGACACCCAAGGCGATGCGCGCCACCGCGATCGATAAGGCCTCATAATAATTCCCTTGATAACTCATGAGCATCGGGACTTTGCGAGAGATGCCGTCTTCATCCGGATCCGGGTTGAAATGGCCGGCGGCGATCGCGTTCTTTTGCAGCACCGGCAGATTCGCACCATATCCCTCGGCGATACTGAATGCGATGCTCTTGCCCTTGAAGCTGCCGTCTACGAATGAAGGTGGCGGCAGTTCACCAGAAATCTGGGATCGTCCCTGGGGTAGAAAATAGAAGCCGAGCACGACGTTGCGACCTTTGATGCTATCGGCGAATAGCTGGTCATAATCGAGTTTAGGCCTGAGCTGATCGACCAGCGCCCTGAAATTGGTATCTGACTTGAGGTGGCTGTCGCCGATCTCTTCCAGACTTTTGAGGCCCGAGCTATCGTCCTTCTCTGCGAACACCACGTCGAAGCCCAGCACTTTGACCTTGTATTCCTCGAAGAGCTTATCCAGCATCTGGGCCAGCTTGTGACGGCCCCAAGGCCAGCGTCCCTGTTCTTGAAGACTCTTCTCGTCGATATCGATGATGACGATGCGCTCATCGAGCGTAGCCGGCATCATGAGGTTGAGACGCACGTCGTAGGTGAAGTTTTCCAGGCGGTTGATGAACCCCAGATGGATGACGCCCGTGGTGTTCAACAAAAGCATCACCAGAACGGCTATGCTCAAGCTGATACGTACCCCGTGACGAATGAATAATTCGGGAAATTTCATAGAATCTTTGTTATATGTTTGTAATTCCCTGATTTTCATCAAGCATATCCGAATTTTTATGGATTTAATAGCATTCGGCACGGCAGTAGAAGCTAAGCTTCGATGCGCAGACTTCGAAATGACATGGGCCTAAGGAGATCAAGATTGGAAGCACTGGAAAGACTGGAGATTTGCCCTAAGGGCGTTGTGACGAACAGCGTGATATGGATGCATGGCCTGGGTGCGGACGGTCATGATTTCGAACCCGTGGTCGACATGCTGGATATCCCCCGAACCCGATTCGTCCTGCCCCATGCACCGCGTCGGCCAGTGACCATCAACAACGGCTACAGCATGCCGGCCTGGTATGACCTCTATGGGCTGGATGCCGCCAGTCCACAGGACAAGACCGGCATCGAGCAAAGCCGCACACAGATCGAATCCCTGATCGCCACTGAAGTCTCGCGCGGTATCCCGACGCAGCGTATCGTGCTTGCAGGTTTTTCTCAGGGCGGGGCCATCGCCTTGCATACCGGCTTGCGCCACCCGCAGAGACTTGCAGGCATCATCGCGCTATCCACCTACTTACCGTTAAAGCCGTCGCTGGCCGAAGAAGCCACAAGGGTGAATGCCGATCTGCCGATATTCATGGCGCATGGCACTTTCGATGACGTCATCAGCATGACGACCAACCAAGGATCAAGGGAGATACTTGAGCAGATGCATTATCCTCTGGAATGGCACGCCTATCCGATGGCGCACTCGGTCTGCGAAGAAGAGATCGCTGATATCCGCCGGTTTCTGGTCAGGGTACTGGGGCTGGATCAAGCCTGAGTCTGGGTGATCACAGCGCCTACACGCACCCAGTCTTCCTGCTGTTCCATCAACTCGCC
>CBFGLF010000131.1:0-4373 GCA_965649545.1 uncultured Methylotenera sp. | reverse complement strand
GCGCGGCGGCAAAGTCATCATCCCGACTTTCGCCGTCGGCCGTACCCAATCGCTGCTGTATTGCATCCACCTGTTGAAGCAGAAGAAGGCCATCGATAGTTCCTTGCCGGTCTATCTCAATAGCCCGATGGCACAGGAAGCCACGCGCATCTTCCAGCAGCATGCAGGCGAGTACCGCTTGAGCGAACAGCAGGTCGAAGGCATGTGCCGTGATGTGAAGGTCGTGAGCGATATCGAGGAATCGAAATGGATCAACACGGTGAAGACGCCGATGATCCTCATGGCCGGCAGCGGCATGGCGACTGGCGGGCGCATCGTGCACCACCTCAAGCAGTTCATGCCTGACCCGAAGAACACCATCCTCTTCACCGGTTTCCAGGCCGGCGGCACACGCGGCGCGGCCATGCTGGATGGCGCGAAAGAGATCAAGATCCACGGCGAGTATTACCCGGTGAATGCCGAGATCGCCTTGGTGGATAACCTCTCGGCCCACGCCGACGCCGGCGAGATCATCGGCTGGCTGCGTCATTTCCAGAAAGCGCCGCGCAGGACCTTCATCACCCACGGCGAACCGATCGCCGCCGATAGCTTGCGTATGCGCATCGAGGAACAGCTGGGCTGGGAGACCTACGTGCCGGATTACATGGAGACGGTCGAGCTTTAGCGGTATCCAGCGTTCATATCTGCTGTAGGCGCTCCAGACCCTCATGCGTCAGGTAGTCGATAAAGCGCTCGCCGATCAGTGTCATGCGCTTGTCCTGCAGCGTGACGATCTTCCAGCTGGACGGGATGGGCATCTGTTCGCAGGCCAGCTCCACCACGCCATGACTGTCGCGCAGCGCGTGCCGGGAGAGGATGGACAAGCCCAGCCCGCCGACCACCGCCTCCTTGATCGCCTCGTTGCTGCTGATCTCGATCGATGCCTTGAGCTCGATCTTGCGTGCCTTGAGGAATGCGTCGATGGCGATGCGCGTGCCCGATCCCGGCTCGCGAAGCAGGATGCGTTCTTTCGCCAGGTCGGCGAGCTTCACCGGCAGGCGTCGCTGCAAAGGATGATCGGGCGGCCCGATCAACACCAGCGGATTGTCCATGAAGGTCAGGGTGTCGAGCGCGATATCCTCCGGCGGGCGCGACATCACGGTGATGTCGTCCAGGCCCTGCCGCAATCGCTGCACGATGCCCGCCCGGTTCGCGACTTCGATATGGATGTCGATACCCGGATACTGCTTGCAGAACGGCCCCAATAGCCGCGGAATGAAATACTTGGCGGTGCTGACGACACCGATACGCAGACGCCCGGTCTTCAATCCCTTGAGGTCGCCGATACGTGCCTCGAGGTCGTCCCAGGTATCGGTCATGGTGCGCGCCGCGGCCAGCAGGGCCTCGCCGGCTTCGGTCAGGCGTATCGCGTCCCGTGGATGGTCGAACAACGGCAACCCGATCTGGTCGACGATCTGTTTCAGCTGGATCGACACGGCAGGTTGGGTGCAATGCAGGGTGCGCGCGGCGGCGGTGACGCCACCCTGTTCCACCACGGTTTCGAAGATCTTCAATTGGCGCAAGGTCAGGTGCATCAGGCTTCCACCCCATATATAAGTTTTCACTTATATATAGCATATATTCTATTAATTTGAATAAATAGCCCCTGTCAGGGATGATGCGCAGCGTTTTCAACTACAGGGCCTGTCATGTTCCTCTCTGCGCTGCAAAACCTGCTCGACCCCGTCATCCTGTTCTTCCTCTTGGGCTGCCTGATGGCGGCCGTGCGCTCGAATTTCGAGATGCCACCGACCATCTTCAAGTTCTTCTCCATGTATCTGCTGATGGCGATCGGCTTCAAGGGCGGTGTCGCGCTCTCGACTGCGACCATGGGCTGGCAGGTATTCGCCACCATCCTGAGTGCGGTCGTTCTCGCAGCAGTGCTGCCGCTGATCGCCTTCGCTTATCTCAAGCGGCAGTTCTCCATGGTCGACGCAGCCGCCATCGCCGCCGCCTACGGTTCGGTCAGTGCCGTCACCTTCATCACCGCCACCCAGTTCCTCGAACGCGAGGGCATCCCCTTCCATAGCCACATGCTGGTCGCCATGGTGCTGATGGAATCGCCAGCCATCTTCATCGCGTTGTTCCTGGCGAAGAAGGCACGGCAGGGCGAGGTCACGAGCCATCACAGCATGCGTGAGATGCTGCGTGAAGCCCTGACCGACGGTTCGCAGATGCTGTTGGTCGGGAGCCTGGTCATCGGCGCCATCGTCGGCATCGAGGGCAAGAAGATCATGGATCCCTTCACCGGCGAGATATTCAAGGGCATCCTGGCATTGTTCCTGCTGGAGATGGGCATCGTCGTCGTCAAGAAATCGCGTGAACTGAAGACCGGCTTCACCAGACTGATCGGCTTCGGGCTAGTCATGCCCCTGATAGGCGCGAGCCTCGCGGCCACCGCATCGATGCTGCTGGGCCTGGGCTTGGGCGATATGCTGCTGCTCATGGTGCTCGCCGCCAGCGCCTCCTATATCGTCGTGCCCGCCGTGGTCAAACAGGCGATCCCTGAAGCGAACCCGGCCCTCTATTTCGGCGCAGCGCTGGTCATCACCTTCCCGTTCAATATCTTGATCGGCATCCCGCTCTACAAGAACCTGGCGAGCCAGCTGATGTGAATGGGCTTTGGGAACTGATATCGAGGCGCACAGTCTGTGGCATGGGTTCTTAAACGACGAAACGAACATGGCATCCTCAAGCACCTCGACTTCCTTTAGCACCCGCTTCACGCCAGCTGCAGGCTGGAGCGCGTGGCTACATCTGTTGCTGCTCAGCGTGCTATCCACAGCATTGCTGGTGTCGGACGACTTCATCCAGCAACTGTTCATCGACACCAACCATGCGGAACTCGAGGCGCATTACCTATTGGTGCTGTTCCTGTTCAGCATCGGACTGTGGCTGTTAGGCAAAAGCTGGCTGGTGACTGGCATCCTCGGTCTGCTTGCCGTGATGCAGATCATCCAGCTCAGCCATGTCTCCTATTTCGGCGAGCCGCTGCATGCCTCGGATATCGCCAACATGATCCAGGATTTCCCGGACGTCGAGCAGGCCGGGCTCAATAGCTTCATGGATCACTGGCATGTATTGCTGTCGGTGCTGCTGCCTTACGGCCTGCTGATGTTCCTGCACCGGCGATTGCCGCAGCGCCTGACGCTGCCCTCCAGCTGGTGGGGCCTGATCCTGGTACTGGCCATCCTCGCCGCCAAGCCTTATCGCGCCACTTACCGCAACATGGATGCGTTCATGTCCGGGCCGACCCGCAGCGGCCTCCATAACAGCCTCAACGCCTTCTCCTACTATGCGGTGCGGCTGTGGTTCCAGGAACCGGTGAGCCTACAGGCGGCGCACGTGCGCCCCTACCAGATCGAGCCGATCGGCAGTGACGCGAAGCATGTGTGGCTGGTGGTCGCGGATTCCCTGCGCACCGACCGACTTGGCGTCTACGGCTATGGTCGCGACACCACGCCGAACCTGTCGAGACTGCATGCCGATGGAGAACTCATCGCGCGCCGCGGAATCGCTTCCGGCGTCACCACGGCCGTCAGCCTGCCCAACATGCTCAACATCATCCGCGAACCCTCCCAGCAACACTGGCTGCGCGAGCAACCGCACAACCTTTACCGCATGGCCAAGGCCAACGGTTACCAGACGCTCTGGCTGTCTTCTCAGGAATCCAAGCTGCTGAGCCATATCGGCAGCCGGCATATCGACCTCTCGATCACGCGCGAGGACTATCCCTTGCGCTTCCTGCGACGCCACGACCATGCCGTGGCCGACCTGCTGAAAGAGCAGCCGCTGGCGGACAAGACCTTCGCCGTCTTCAACCTGCGCACGGCCCATATCCCCTATGAAATGAACTACTTGCAACACGACGAGCCGGTCGCCCTGTGGCCGGTGGATCCGGCGTTGAGCCGGGAAGAAAAGATGGGCAACGCCTACGACAACTCGCTGCGCTACCTCGACGATGTGCTGGCGGACCTGATCGAAGCCTTCAATAAGCTTGAAGGCGAGAAATACCTGCTCATCACCGCAGACCATGGCCAGCTGCTTGGAGAGAACGGCAGATGGGGCCATAACGACCTGCAACCGGAAGTGATCGAAGTGCCCATGATGGTCCTCGCGGGCAATCAGGATCCCAATGCGCTGGCTGCCATCCAGGCGCGTCAGTGGTTGAGTCATTTCGATATGGGGGTTTGGGCGGCGGAAAGACTGGGCTATCGGGTGATCAACCCCAATGCCCATCCCCACGAGCATTTCAACCACGGCAATCGCTTGCTCGGCGACAAGCATATCCAGCGCATCACCGTCAGCGACAAGGGGCTGACCTTCCATCCGCC
>CBFGLF010000130.1:0-4405 GCA_965649545.1 uncultured Methylotenera sp. | reverse complement strand
GAGTACGTGGCGCTGCCCGTGCAGCGTGCGGATATGATCCATGAGGCGGACATGGCGCTGATCAAGGCCGAGCGCAGCGATGTGTATTTCATCACCGAAGCGCAGATGCAGGCGGTGCGGGGCATCTGTGAGCATGTGCGGCAATTGCCCGAGGTGGTGGCGCTTTTGCGGGATGGCCTGGCGGAGCGCAGCCTCTTCTGGCAGGACGAAGCGACCGGCATCCGCTGCAAGATCCGCCCCGATCTGCTGGTGCTGCCGCATCTGATCCTGGAACTCAAGACCACGTTCAACCCCTCGCTGGCGGTGTTCCAGCGCACGGCGCTGATGCAGCGCTATCACCTCAGCGCGGCGATGTATCTGGATGGCGTGGCGCAAGTCACCGGGCACCGCCCGCGCTACATGTATCTGGTGGCCGGTAGGCATGCGCCGAATGAGGTGCTGACCTTCGTGCCGAGCGAAGCGATGTTGCGCGAGGGGGATCGGCTCTATCGACAGGCACTCACCGTCATCAAAGGGCTTTCAAACAATGAGGCAAACGGGCTATAGTGTCCTTGCAGTCGCATCACTACTATAAAAACCCGGAAGTCACTTTGAGGAGGCATCAGCATGGCAAAGGATTCGTTATTTCAACCGGGCGCCCCCATGTATCGTGGCGGGCTGATGGGTGCCGATACCAGCAAGAAGAAGACGGCTCAAAAGGCGGTCAAGCTCTCGGCAGCACGTAAAAAGCAACTCGAGCAGATGAAACGCATCTGGGGTTGTTAAGCATTTAGGTAAAAGGCCCGCCGATCGAGAGACCGGCGGGCCTTTTACATTCCGATAGCTGATTTGGTATTTCCCGCCACCCCGTCCCGCCTGATCCACCTCATACGTTCAAGCTGCCAGAAGTGTCTTTGCGGACCGCTAGAGTTGTAGGTACCGTTTCGCAGTCCGTCGATACCGAGCGCAATGCTTCGCCATAGTAGGCGGAGCGCCTGACAGGTTTCCTGAAATTGGTCATGAACAATTCCCAGGCCATGGTGAAATGGAATTTCGCACGCGATCGCCGCAGCCGCATGACTGCCAGCATCGCCCGGCCGAGGCGCGGCAGGACATATTTCAGGCTACGCAGGTGCGGATGCGTGAAATAGGCCATGGAGATGAATTCGTTCATGGTCTTCAACTCGCTTACATGCGGGTTGAGGTATTTGACGAACACGGAATGGAAGCTGTAGAAATTGGCGTCGTGCTCGCGCAGATAGTAAGCGGCCCACTCCTGATCCTCTGCCGAGAACACGTCTTCGCGGAATGGCCGTTCGACGATGTATCGCCTTTTCAGGAAGGCACAAGAATTGGACAGCCCCAGCAGCAGCGAGAAGCTGTTCTTGTCCACCCACGAGACGCCATAGGTCTTCTCGATATCGCCGCCCTGATTGAAGCAGCAGCCCAGGCAGCGCTCGCCGCTCATGGAGATGTGGTTCATGCCATAGGTGATGAGGTTGGGGTCGGTCAGCAGCACATGCGAGCTGATGATGAGCACATACTCGGTCTCGCACGCGGCCACACCGAGATTGATGGCCTTGGAGTAATTGAAGGGTTCGTCCGGATAGTCGATGACTTCATCGACCAGTGCATTGAGGGCGGCACGTTGGTCAGCGCTGGAATGCGAATCCACGGCGATGATCTTCTCCGGCGGCCGGACCTGTGCACGCAAGTTGGCGACGACATCCGCCACCAGCGGCAAGCTGTTATAGGTGCGGATCACGGCGGTGTATCGCATCGGTCCTAGCGCCCCCATGTCGCCAGTCCATAATCAGCGCCATGGGATAGGCGCGCATTTGGTATGATTTTGAAATGCATCTGGAAAACTTCCTGAGTATCAGTCATGAGCACACGCTGCTTTCCCGCTTCAGGACAGCGCGACTCGCTTACAGAAAAAAACATCGGTACATCAATCTCTACCCTGACGTGAGCGTCTTCGCCGCGCCGTCTTCGACCCTTGCCGGCGAAGGCAAACTCGAACTGGGTTGCAAGTGGCCGGGCTTGCGTTACTTCCCTTCCGAATTCAAGCTGGGCGAGAACGCCCAACTCACGGTCGAGGGGCACTTCTACCTGATGACCGGCTGCCATCTCGCGGTCAACGATGGGGCCAAGCTCACCCTGGGTAGCGGTTACATCAACAACAACGCCACCATCGATTGCTTCAACGCCATCACCATCGGCCATGGCGTCGCCATCTCCAGCGGCGTGACCATTCGCGACAGCGACAACCACGCCATCAACGGCAACACGACCATCTCCGCGCCTATCGTGATCGAGGATCATGTCTGGATCGGCCTCAACGTCACCATCCTCAAGGGCGTGCGTATCGGTACTGGCGCCGTGGTCGCGGCTGGCGCCGTGGTCACCGCAGACGTGCCGCCGAATACGCTGGTGGGCGGTGTGCCCGCCAAAGTGCTCAAACAAGCCATCACCTGGGAATAAGCGCCCGTCCATCACATTGCAGCCGCTGCCTTGTACACGGAGGCGTGGCTGGACGACATGGCCTTGAACTGGTTGTTGCGCAGCATCAGCTCCTCATACGTCCCCTGATCGACGACCCGGCCCCTTTCCATGTAATAGATGAGGTCGCACTGCTGGATGGTGGTGAAGCGATGGGCGATGAGGATGATGGTCTTCTTGCCGGCGAATTCGGCGATGGCTTCCATGATGGATTTCTCGGTGATGCCATCCAGCGCGCTGGTGGCTTCGTCGAACACCAGGATCTCGGGGTTGTGGTAGAGCGATCGGGCGATACCCACCCGCTGGCGTTGCCCGCCCGAGAGCTGCACGCCGCGCTCGCCGACGCGAGTCTCGATGCCGTCCGGCAGTTCGGCGATCATCTCGTCCAGGTGCGCCAGCTTGAGCACCTCGATCACGCGCTCGGTATCGATCTGGTCTTGCGGGATGCCGAACGCGACGTTCTCCCGGATGCTCGCATCCGAGAGATAGATGCTCTGCGACACCAGGCCTATCCTGTCCTGCCAGGCACGCACGTTGTCCGGGGTCAGCGGGTCGCCGTCGATCAGGATCTTGCCCTCGTCCGGCGCCAATAGGCCGATCACCAGGTCCACCAGTGTGGATTTTCCGGAGCCGGAAGTGCCGACGAAACCGATGGAACGATTGGCGGGGATCTCCACGCTCAGCGAGCGCAACGCAGGTAGTGTCTTGCCGGGATAGGTGAACGTCACATCCTGGAGGGTGATACCGCGCTTGAGGCGGATCGCCGGTCTCTCGGCAGGTTTGTTCTGGCTGGCGGCGTGGTCGTCGAGATAACGGCTCGCCTTGAGGTCTTCCTTGATCGCATCGAACGCGGCCGTCGAGCCTTTGATGGTAGCGACCGCATGGTAGATCTGCTGGATCGCCGGCAACACCTTGAAGCCCGCCAGCGCGTACAGCGCCAGCATCGGCAATACGGTCGCCAGATCGCCCTGGTGGCTCTTGGTCAGGTAGAGGAACAGCAGGATCACCGAGCTGAACGCCACCATATCCATGAAATGCTTGGGCGCCATCGCCAGCGCGTCATTGGTGCTGAGGCTCTTGGACAGCGTATCGCCGTTGGTCTCGAAACGATCGACGAACGTGGTCTGCCGCCCTAGCAACAGCACATCCTTGATGCCACCGAACCCTTCCGACATCAGCTTGTAGCGACGCACCGCGATCTCCGAGATGCGCTTACCGTTGCGCGTCAGCCGCATCCGCACCAAGCGATACAACAAAGCGTATCCGCTACCGAAGATCGCCAGCGCCATGAGGATGACCCACGGGTTGAGCAGCAGCAGCCCGGTGGTCATGAACACCGCCAGGATAAGTTTGGTGTTGATCTGCATCAGCGGGTACACCACCTGCGAAGAGACCACATAGGCATCGGAAGCGATGCGCTTGGTCAGTTCGGCGCTGCTGCCCCAGGAATGGAACAGCCAGGATTGATGCATGTAATAGCGGAAGAGCCGGTCGGCCATCTCCTGGCCGATACGCGCCGCAAAAAGGGCCGCGCGCCAGATCGTCAGCATGGAGATCATGGCGGTCGATACCAGCACGATCACGGCCACCACACCGACCAGATAGATGAACTCGCCGGGGTCGGTCACGCCGCTCATCTTGTAGAGGTTGCCGATGAGGTTGGGGCGATCGAGGATGCTGGGGTCGGCCACCACGGCCATGAAAACGCCGATGGCGCTCACGCCGGCGATCTCGGCGAACGCCATGAGGATCATCAGCAGCTGCAATAGCAAAAGACGACGGAGCTGACGCCGCGTGAAGATGCCGAACAGCTCTCTCAATAATATAAACATCCGTGCCCCTGTATGCCGGAATGGAAATCCACCGCCCAATCCGGGTAGCGTGGGCGGATGATAAACCTAGTCGCTACAAGGCTCTATGGTGC
>CBFGLF010000129.1:0-4449 GCA_965649545.1 uncultured Methylotenera sp. | reverse complement strand
TGGATGGCGTGATAACCGGCTTCTTTCAGCGCATCGAACGGGAACTTGCTGTCTTCCTGCTTGGTTTCCTGCAGGCATACGACGTCAGGCTGTTCGGTGGCGAGCCAATCCAGCAGGTGCGGCAGGCGCACATTCAGCGAGTTGACGTTCCAGGTCGCGAGCTTCATACGGGGTTTCTTCCATGCAAAAAATAACCGCCTCCATGATACATGGATGCGGTTATCTTTCGGTGCAGCCTAAGACTTAGGCGCTCATGCCATTATGGCGGAGCAGTGCGTCAATACTCGGTTCGCGCCCACGGAAAGCGATGAACGATTCGAGTGCGGGGCGAGAGCCGCCTTGCGCCAGGATCTCGTTCCAGAACTTGCGGCCGGTCTCTTCCGACAACACGCCGTTCTCTTCGAACAAGCTGTAGGCATCAGCGGATAAGACTTCTGCCCATTTGTAGCTGTAGTAGCCTGCAGCGTAACCGCCGGCGAAGATATGGCCGAAATTGTTCGGGAAACGGTTCCACTTGGGTGGGCGTACCACGGCGACTTCGTCGCGCACTTGCTCGATGAGGTCGAGCGAAGTCCAGGTGCCATGCGGATCGAAATCGGAGTGTAGGCGCATATCGAAGAGGGCGAATTCGACCTGGCGCACGGTTTGCATACCGGACTGGAAGTTCTTCGCGGCGACCATCTTGTCGAACAGTTCACGCGGCAGTTGCGCACCCGTGTCGACATGTTGCGTCATGTGGCGCAGCACATCCCATTCCCAGCAGAAGTTCTCCATGAACTGGCTCGGCAGTTCGACGGCATCCCATTCCACGCCCTTGATCCCGGAGACACCATAGTCCTCGATGCGGGTGAGCATGTGGTGCAGGCCATGTCCGAATTCATGGAACATGGTGATGACTTCGTCGTGCGTGAACAGCGCGGGCTTGCCGCCGACCGGACCGGAGAAGTTACAGGTGAGGAACGCCACTGGCGTTTCGACGCCGCTGGCGATCTTGCGGCGTGTGATGGCTTCATCCATCCAGGCGCCGCCGCGTTTGTTGTTGCGGGCGTAGAGGTCGAGGTAGAACTGGCCGACGACCTGGCCCTGCTTGTCGCTGATCTCGTAGAAGGCGGCATCCTGATGCCAGACGGGCGCCTGCGATTTGCGCACGTGCACGCCGAAGATGGTCTCGACCACCTTGAACAAGCCTTCCAGCACCTTGGCTTCCGGGAAGTATTGCTTCACTTCCTGGTCGGAGAAGGCGTATTTCTCTTCGCGCAGTTTTTCTGAGACATAGGCGACATCCCAAGCCTCGAGGTCGTGGATGCCCAGTTTCTGCGCGGCGTATTCGGTCAGTTCGCGCATGTCCTGCTCGGCGAACGGCTTGGCACGCTTGGCCAAATTGTAGAGGAACTCGATGACCTGCTCGGGCGTGTCGGCCATCTTGGCGACCAGCGAGACTTCGGCGAAATTCTTGTAGCCGAGCAGCTGGGCTTCTTCCTGCCTTAGTTTCAGTATCTGGTCGATGAGGCTCGTGTTGTCCCATTCAGGTTTGCCGAACTCGGAGGCGCGGGTGGCATAGGCGCGATAGAGTGCTTCGCGCAATGCCCGGTGATCGCCGTATTGCAGTACCGGCATGTAGGAAGGCAGGTGCAGTGTGAATTTCCAGCCGGCCTTCTGATCGGCCTTGGCGGCTTCCTCGGCGGTTTGCAGTACATCGGCCGGGATGCCGGAAAGCTCGGCCTCGTTTTCGACGTACAGCGCGAAATCGTTGGTGGTGTCGAGCAGGTTCTCCTCGAACTTGGCCGACAGGGTCGCCATCTCTTCCTGGATCGCCTTGAAACGCGCCTTCTTGTCGGCGGGCAACTCGGCACCGCCAAGACGGAAATCACGCAACTCGTTGTCGACGATCTTTTGTTGCGCCTTGTTCAAGGACTGGTAGGCGGCGCTGTCGCGCAATGCGCGAAAACGGGCATAAAGACGCTCGTCCTGCGAAAGGTCGGCATAGAAATTAGTGAGTTTCGGTAGGGTGGCGTTATACGCCTCTCGAAGTTCCGGACTGTTGACCACGGCGTTCATGTGGCCGACCTGGGACCAGGCGCGGGAGATCTGCTCCTGCATGTCTTCCAGCGGACGCGCGAAGTTATCCCAGGTGGGCGCTTCGGTGCTGGTCGCAAGCGCTTCCAGTACCTGCCGGCCATGCGCCAGCAGGTGATCCATGGCAGGGGTCACATGCGCCGCCTGCACCTGATCGAACTTGGGCAGGCCGGAAAAATCCAGCAATGGGTTTTGCAACAACGCGCTATCGAGAGGCTGATTCACACTATTCCTTCAATTCAATTAACTGATCAATCTTAAGGCAAACGGATATTGATATGGTTCACCCTTGCTGGTGGCGACCGCGGCCATGATGCAGAGCACGATGTTGGCGACCCAGACGGCGACCATCAGGAAGAAGCCGATCAGGATGAACATCAATATCCAGCTGATGATATGAGCAATGATGACGGTGACCTGAAAATTCAAGGCCTCGCGTGCCTGTTCTCCGATATATGCGTTCTCGTCCTTTTTCAACAGCCAGACGACGAGGGCGGGAATGAAGCTGAAGAGGGCTCCCCCAAGGTGGGTGAGGACGACGATGTTCTTATCGTTGGCGTTAGGTGTGGTGCTGACGTCTGACATGATGATGCTCCCCTTTGGTGATGAACTACGTTGAAAAATCCTTTCGGGCTCGATGCTGGGTCGCGATCAGGCCAGATTGAGTTTGTGCAACATGGGCTCGATGCGGTCGATGTCCTGATTGCCCAGGATCTTGCGTGCCGCGTTCGCGAGGTTGGGCAGATCGCTCTGCAGGATCTGCCGTTTGACTGCCAGTATATGTGACGGATGCATGGAGAACTGGCGCAACCCGAAACTGAGCAGCAATCGCGTCAACTTGGTATCGCCCGCCATCTCGCCGCACACCGAGACCGGCTTGCCGAGTTTGTGGCCGGCGCGGATGGTCATCTCGATCAGTTGCAGGATGGCCGGGTGCAGCGGGTTATAGAGATGCGAAACGGAATCGTCCGTGCGGTCGATCGCCAGCGAATACTGGATCAAGTCGTTGGTGCCGATGGAGAGGAAATCCAGTTGCTTGGCGAAGGCTTCGGCACACAAGGCCGCCGCCGGGACTTCGATCATGCCGCCGACCTGGATGCCCTCGTCGAACGGGATGCCCTCATTGCGCAGGCTGATCTTGGCCCTGTCCAGCAGCAGCATGGCCTGCCGCAGTTCGGACAGGTTGGACAGCATGGGGATGAGGATCTTGATCTTGCCGTAATGCGATGCCCGCAGGATGGCCCGCAACTGCGTATGGAAGATATGGGGTTCGGAGAGGCAGAGGCGGATGGCGCGCAGCCCTAGCGCCGGATTAGCGCAGCTACGCACGGTATCGGGGTTGATCTGCTTGTCGGCGCCGAGGTCCAGCGTGCGGATGGTCACCGGCATGCCTTTCATGGCCTCTGCCACGCGACGGTAAGCCTTGTATTGCTCTTCCTCGTCCGGCATCTCGCGCCGGTTCATGAACAGGAATTCCGTCCGGTAGAGGCCGACGCCAGTCGCACCTGCGGCCTTGGCTTGCGTGACGTCCTCAGGGACCTCGATGTTGGCATGCAGTTCGATGGTGGTGCCGTCCAGGGTCACCGCCTTCGTCAGTTTGAGGCGTTTGAGCTTCTGCTGCTCGAGTTCCCACTGTTCCTGGCGCAGCTTGTACTCAGCGAGCGTATCCTTGTCCGGGTTGGCGATGACCACACCCTGGTTGCCGTCGACGATGATGAGTTCGCCATCGCGGATCAGGTCGCGTGCACGCTGCAGCGCGACGATGGACGGGATATTGAGGCTGCGTGCCAGGATGGCCGTGTGCGAAGTCGCGCCACCGACATCGGTGATGAAGGCGGCGAACTGGTGCTGCTTGAACTGGATGGCGTCTGCCGGCGAGAGGTCGTGCGCGACCAGGATGATGGCGCTCTCCTGCTCCTTGACTGCGACCTGGCTAGGGTGGCCCAGCAGGACCTTGATCACGCGTTCGACGACCTGCACGACGTCCTGCTTGCGTTCGCGCAGGTACTCGTCCTCGATCTGCTCGAACTGGAGGACGAGGTCATCCATCTGCTGCTTGATCGCCCACTCGGCGTTGCACTGTTCTTCGCGGATGATGCGCTTGGGGTCTTCCGACAGCTGTTTGTCGGCAAGGATCATCAGGTGGGTGTTGACGAACGCGCCGAGCTCGGCCGGCGAACCGGCAGGCAACTGGCGGCGGATGACGTCGAGGTCCTGCTTGACCTTCTCGACCGCTTGTTCGAAGCGTTTGATCTCCTGATCGATCAGGTGCTTGGGCACCTGGTAATGCACCACTTCGAGCAAGGCATGTGAGACCAGATGCGCATGGCCGATGGCGATGCCGGAGGAGACGGCTACACCGTGCATCGTAAA
>CBFGLF010000128.1:0-4500 GCA_965649545.1 uncultured Methylotenera sp. | reverse complement strand
TTCACCGCTGAGGATGTCGCCCTGATGCGTGATCATGCTGTGCATACCTTCCTGGTCGGCGAGGCGTTTATGCGTCAGCCGGATCCCGGCGTAGAATTGGCCCGTGTGTTTGGCGCCCCATAAGTTCGCATAAGGAACAGGCAATGAATCCCATCTCCGGCAAGTTTCCCGCCACTCGCCCGCGCCGCATGCGCAAGGACGACTTTTCGCGCCGACTGATGCGCGAGCACGTCGTCACGGCCGATGACCTGATCTATCCGGTCTTTGTGTTGGACGGCGAGCGTCGCACCGAAGCTGTGGCCTCCATGCCTGGCGTGCAGCGCCAGAGTATCGACGTGCTGCTGGAAACGGCGGCGGCGTGTGTGGCCTTGGGCATCCCGGCGCTTGCGGTCTTCCCCGTCGTCGACCAGTCGCTCAAATCGCTCGATGCTGCTGAGGCGTGGCACCCGAACGGACTGGTGCCGCGCACCATCAAAGCTTTGAAGTCGCGGTTCCCCGAATTGGGTGTGATCACGGATGTCGCGCTCGACCCCTACACCACCCATGGGCAGGATGGCATCATCGACGATACCGGCTATGTATTGAATGACGAGACCACGGTCGCGTTGGTGAAACAGGCCTTATGTCACGCGGCTGCTGGTGCGGACGTGGTGGCGCCTTCGGACATGATGGACGGCCGTGTCGGCGCGATCCGTAATGCGCTGGAGCAGGCCGGGCATATCCACACCCGCATCCTGGCTTACTCTGCCAAATACGCGTCCGCATTCTACGGTCCCTTCCGCGATGCGGTAGGCTCGTCTGCGAACCTGGGTAAAGGCAACAAGTACAACTACCAGATGGATCCCGCCAATTCGGACGAGGCTTTGAAAGAAGTGGCGCTGGATCTGGAAGAGGGCGCGGATATGGTGATGGTCAAGCCCGGCATGCCATATCTGGATATCGTCCGCAGGGTGAAGGCGCAGTTCGGCGTGCCGACCTATGCCTATCACGTCAGTGGCGAATACGCGATGCTGAAAGCCGCCGCCCAGAATGGCTGGCTCGACGAGCGTGCCTGTGTGCTGGAGACCATGCTCGGATTCAAGCGCGCCGGTGCGGACGGGGTGTTGACCTACTACGCGATGGACATCGCGCGCTGGCTCAGGGACTGAGCTGGGCTAGCGGTCTTGATCGATCGGTGACGGCTCACCCGACGCTGCGATCAAGGCTTTCAGTTCGCTGATGTTGGCCCGGTTGGCGTTGCTGCCATTGACCGGATGCTTGGTCGGGATGCGCATGTCGTCGATCTCGAACACGCTCAGCCTGATGGCGCCATGCGGCCCATCCAGCGTGAAGACGGGGACTTTCTTGCGCTCCCCGCCCTTCTTGTCGGACGAGCCAGCACTGACGCGATAGGACTTCTCATCCGTCTCGTAAGGGATCTGCTGGTTCAGCAGGAACATCTCGACGTCCTTGAGGCTATCGGCGAACAGGTGGATATGCGTCTCCGCGTATTTGCCGGCGGTACCATCCCAGACTGCACCCGTCAGGTGCGGCTCGAAACGCTCCAGCAGATTCATGACGAACAGGGCGTCCGCGCGCAGTTCACGCAGATAGTGCGGTTGATCTTCGCTATTGTAGATCTCGTGGAATAACCGGATCTCTTCCTCGACCTCGGCATTGGTCGGCATGCAATTGATATCGGTCGCCCCCAGTTGGCGGCTCGCCTTGCGTTTGGCGTAGGCGTAATCCGAAATGCCTTCTTCCGCCATCATGCGAGCGGCTTGCTGTGCGATCAGCTGGCGTAGCTGATGTTGTCGACCACCGTTATCTTTGGCCATGACGTCCTAGACGATGTTTCAGTGATGATGCGTTCAGTACAGTTGATCCGACCTGGGGTCGCTACCGAGGTTCGAGGTCGTGAATCCCGGGATCGGACTGAAGTGCTCCTCCAGTTGCGGCGGCGGGAACTCGTGGTAGAAATACTCATAGAGTCCACTTTCGCCTTCCCCAGTGCGCGTGCCTGTCAGCGGATCGATCTTGATCGAGGTGACGCCCTCGGGCACTGCATAGGGCTTATCGGGCACGCTCTTCAACACATCCGCCATGTAGCGGATCCAGATCGGCAATGCGGCCTGGCCGCCTGTCTCGTTATTGCCGAGCGAGCGCGGTTTGTCATAGCCCATCCATGCCACGGCCACTTGCTTGGCGTTGTAGCCGGCGAACCATGCGTCGACTTGATTGTTGGTCGTGCCCGTCTTGCCGGCGAGGTCGGAGCGACCGATCTGGCGGGCTTTGGATGCCGTGCCGATGCGAGTGACATCCTGCATCATCGACGTCATGAGGAACGCGTTGCGACCATCGATCACGCGGGTCGCACCGTTGCCAGCCTGATCGGGCTTGGTCTGTTCGATGATCTTGCCGTTACTGTCGACGATCTTGCTGATCAGGTAAGGACGCACGCGGTAACCACCATTGGCGAATACAGCATAAGCGCCAGCCATCTGCCATGCCGTGACCGATCCTGCCCCGAGCGCCATGGCGAGATAGGGCGGATGGTCTTTGGGCGAGAAGCCGAAGCGCGTGATGTAATCGCGTGCATAGTCCACACCGATGGATTGCAGGATACGGATAGAGACCATGTTCTTGGACTTGGTCAGCGCTGTGCGCATGCGGATCGGCCCTTCATACTTGCCGTCGAAGTTACGTGGTTCCCAGCCGACGCCGCTACCGGTCTCTTCGGGGCTCAGGAACACCTGCTCGTCCTCGATGATACTGGCCGGTGTGAAGCCCTTCTCCAGGGACGCGGAATAGATGAATGGTTTGAAGCTGGAACCCGGTTGACGCCAGGCCTGGGTCACATGATTGAATTTGTTGCGATTGAAATCGAAGCCGCCGACCAGTGCACGGACGGCACCGGTCTCGGGGTCGAGACCGATCAGGGCGGATTCGACCTGCGGCAGTTGCGTGATCTGCCAGGCGTCGCCTGTGCGGAGCACCCGGATCACAGCCCCCGGTTTCAGCTTGCGCTTGGCAGGGTCTTTCTCGTTGAGCGTGCGCTGGACGAGCGCCAGTCCGTCACCGGTGATCTCGATATCCTCGCCGTTCTTGGCATGTGCCTTCACCAGTTTCGGGCTGGCGGAAGTGACGATAGCGGGGACCAATCCGTTGAACTCTTCCATCTCATCCAGCGCGCCATCCATCCAGTTAGAGTTGTCGGCTTCGGCCTGGTCGGAAGGGCGCACCACTTTTTCGGGGCCGCGATAACCGTGACGGCGCTCATATTCAACGATGCCTTGCAGCACAGCGGAATTGGCGGCTTCCTGGTTGGCCTTTCTGATCGTGGTGTAGACGCGCATGCCGCTGTTGTAGATGTCATCCTTGTAGCGCTCGTACATCACCTGACGTGCGATCTCTGCAACATAGTCCGCCGGCACATCTCGCACCTGACGTGAACTGCGGAGTTTGGTCGGCTCTTCCAGTGCTGCTTCGTAGATAGGCGCATCGATGAATCGCAAGTCCTTCATCCGGCGCAGTACATAACGCTGGCGGGCCTCGGCGCGCTTGGGGTTGGCATAGGGGTTATAGCGCGATGGCGCTTTGGGTAAGCCCGCCAGCATGGCGATCTCGGCCACGCTCAGCTTCTCCAGAGGCTTGCCGTAATAGACTTGTGCCGCGGCGGCGAACCCGTAGGAGCGTTGGCCTAGATAGATCTGGTTGATGTATAGCTCCAGGATCTGGTCTTTGGTCAAACTGTGCTCGATCTTGATGGCGAGCAAGGCTTCACTGAGCTTGCGCGTAGCAGTCTTTTCACTCGACAGGAAGAAGTTGCGCGCCACTTGCATGGTGATGGTGCTTGCTCCCTCCTTGAAACTGCCGGAGGTGACATTGGCGATGGCTGCACGCAGGATGCCCATGGTATCGACGCCGCCGTGCGTGTAGAAACGTTCATCCTCAGCCGCCAGGATGGCTTGGACCAACTTTTTCGGCACTGCCTCGAATTTGATCAGCGCGCGCCGCTCCTCACCGAATTCCCCAATTAAGTGGCCGTCATCGGAGTAGACCCGCAGCGGCACCTTCGGTCGGTAATCGGTGAGTACATCCAGCGATGGGAGTTGAGGGTAGATCAGTGTCGCGGCGAGGCCGATCAGTGCAGTGAATACCAATCCAAGGATCAACGTTGCCAGGATCAGGAACTGCCACCATTTTTTGGGGAGCATTGATTGAATTCGGAAAAATTAAAAGCAGACAAGCTCATTATATGTGCTCGCTGGACTAAATTCGAAAAATAATAATTTGCTTTACACTGTTTATAGTTGTTGCTAGCATTTAAGGTAAATTATCAGTAATGTGCGTAACTAACCAATAAAGAAAGGGAATTTCGGTTTGAAATTCGACTTTTTTACAGAACGCATGCCACCGCTGATCGGAGTAGATATCAGTTCTACTTCAGTCAAAATGGTGGAATTGTCGGAGGGGAGCAAGGGGTCACACCGCCTTGACGGTTACGCTATCGCCCCGATG
>CBFGLF010000127.1:0-4616 GCA_965649545.1 uncultured Methylotenera sp. | reverse complement strand
TTTTCGGTGAAGATGCTCTCACCTGCCATGAACGCGAATCGCTCATCATCCACCCTGACCTCTTGTGCACAGGTGCTCACCAGGTGCATCTCCATTCGGCCTTCACTGCGGTTATAGCGCGCATCATGATTGAATTGGTTCAAGTCAAAGTCCGCATCAAGTTCCCTGTTCGCCCTGACCAGCAGGTTCTTGTTGAACCGGGCGGTGATGCCCGCCTTGTCGTTGTATGCGGCGTGTAGTTGGTCCGTATCCTGGGTGGTATCGACGCCGATCAGTAGCCAGCCCCGCCGCCCTGCCAGTGCATGGAAGTTCTTGAGTAATCCCAGGGCTTCGTCGGGATTGAAATTCCCGATGGTGGAGCCGGGGAAGAACACCAGCTTCTCAGTATCGGTACCTATCTGGTCGGGCAAGAAGGTAGTGCTGAAATCACCCACCATCGGCCATATATCGATATCCGGGAAATCGAGTCGTAGTCGTTCGGCGGTCGAATTGAGGAACTCGGCGGAAATGTCGATCGGCAGGTAAGTGGTCAGGTTGGGTTGGCTTTGCAATAACAAGCGAGTCTTGACCGAAGCGCCACTGCCGGGCTCGATGATCGCTTCCAGGTCCGGGATGATATCGGACAGCGCGGGTGTGATCGCCCCGAGGAGGGCCGTTTCGACGCGCGTCGGATAATATTCGGGGGTCCTGGTGATGTCCTCGAATAGGGCGGAGCCTGTTTCGTCGTAGAACCACTTGCAGGGGATCGTTTTCTGATCTTGATGAAGGCCTGTGATGACATCCGCCATGAATGCCTGACGAAGCTGGTCGAAATCGGAAACGCTGTTCATTGCTTACTCCGCCAAGCGTAGCCCTGTGAATTGCCAGCGCTGGTGTGGATAGAAGAAATTACGATAGCTGACACGCGCATGTCCTTTGGGGGTTGCAAACGAGGAGCCACGTAAGACGTATTGCCCGTTCATGAATTTACCGTTGTACTCCCCGACGGCGCCCGGCGAAGTCTTGAAACCGGGATAGGCGATGTAGGGACTGGCAGTCCACTGCCAGGCGCTACCGAATAACTGCGAAAGGGCGGACTGATTGGTTTGTCCACACTCGCTGTCAAAACGTTCACTACTGGCCGCGATCTCCCATTCGAATTCGGTAGGCAGTCGTTTCCCTGCCCAGCGTGCATAAGCGTCTGCTTCGAAGTAACTGATGTTGGTCACGGGGGCGTTCGGTTCGAGCGCCTTCATGCCCGTCAGGCCGTAGGCTTCGTACCCCGCCTGATGTTGCCAGTAGAGCGGCATCTTCCAGCTTTCGGATGTTCGGGCTTTCCAGCCATCGGACAACCACAAGAGCGGGTCTTCATATCCACCATCCTCGATGAATGCGATCCACTCGGCATTCGTCACCAGCCGATTCGCCATACGAAACGGCGGGATGAAAACCTGATGCCGAGGTTGCTCGTTATCGAAACAGAACGTGGTGCCGCTCGCACCGATCTCCACCAGCCCACCATCAAAGTCCGTCATCCCCGCAGCTACGTCGCATGCGGGCATCTCCCATTCGGCGGCATGGTGATCGAGGTATCGCGGGTGTAAGGGGTTCTGATAAAGATTGAACAGGATATCCGTGAGGAACAGCTCCTGATGCTGCTGTTCATGGTGAAGCCCCAACTCGGCCAAGCTCATCAGCTGGTCATCCAGACCGCTCGCCATGGCTTGCCACAAAAGCGCATCGACTTCTTGCCTGTACGCAAGTATCTCAGCCACGCCCGGGCGGCTGATGAGGCCCCTTTTGCCCTGAGGCTGACGCTCCCCTATCGATTCATAGTAGGAGTTGAACAGAAACCGGTAAGCCTCCTGCATGGTGGATCTCATGCTCAGCGGTTTCAGGATGAACTCCTCGAAGAACCAGGTGGTGTGCGCAAGATGCCACTTGGCTGGGCTGGCGAAATCCTCGGCCTGCAGTTGCATGTCTTCAGGGGATAAGGGCTGGGCTAATGCCAATGTATAGGCCCTGGTGGCCTTGAGCCTGGCAGTCAATGAGAGCGACATAGATCGATCAGGGGAATGGGGAGTGTCAAAAAGTAACATAAAAGTGTGATGGTCGTTATCGGTGATCGGCCTACGCGCGTTTGGTGTTCAGAATAGGAGGGGAATACAGATGAAAGGGTTCCAGCGTCTTGCTACAGTTCGAACTTGGCCCATCAGCGAGGGTCATAGGAGTATGGAGAACGTTAATGGCAAGTGCTTGAACTGAATCGATAGCCGTCTGAATTCTCCTGAACGTTTTACCTGACTGCAGCTACCGAACATGATCGACCCTTCAGCGTGCTTGCCTAGGCAAATACGAAAGGTGTTTATCATGAAAACCCCCAGAATCAACAAGGTGCTTGTTGGAGAGGCACTCGTCGGGGACGGCAATGAAGTCGCCCATGTCGACCTGCTCATTGGCCCTCGTGGCACCCCGGCCGAAGCCGCATTCTGCAATACCCTCACCAATCAAAAGCAAGGCATGAACGGCCTGTTGGCGGTGCTTGCCCCCAACTTGATGACCAAGCCAGCGACCGTGATGTTCAATAAAGTGGATATCAAGAATGGCAAGCAGGCTGTGCAGATGTTCGGCCCCGCCCAGCGTGGTGTGGCTCAGGCGGTAGCCGATTGTGTCAAGGAGGACGTGATCCCGATCGAGGAAGCCAACGATCTCTTCATCTGTGTCGGCGTCTTCATCCATTGGGAAGCCAGTGACGATGCCAAGATCCAGGATTGGAATTATGAGGCGACCAAGCTGGCGCTGAAGAGGGCGGTGGCGGAGCTACCTCTGCCTGAGGAAGTCATCGCCCAGGGCCATGTAGTGCATCATCCATTGGCCGCGCATGACTATCCTGAGGATGCCGCGCGCACCACGCATGCCTGAGAGGATCACCGCTCAGGCGAAAGAGGTGGTTGTGATTGCTGCACTTGGTGCCTGTGCAGCCGGATCGCCATTTTCTTCAGGAAATTCATCGCGACCTTGGGTTCGCCAGACAAGAGGGTCTCGATGTTCTGCGCGCTGATCACCACGACCTGCGCCTCGTCCGATTCGACGGTCGCATCGGCAAAGCGCGGATTGTCGGTCAGCAACGCCATCTCGCCGAAATAGTCACCCGGCTCGATCTCGCGGATGAGCTGACCTGCGCTGGATAATCTGACTTTACCCGCAACCAGATGGTAGAGGTCATGCCCGGTATCCCCTTCCCGGAAGATCACCTCGCCACGTTGGTAAACCCTGCCGTAACGATTCATCAATTCCTCTAGATAGTTGGCATCCTGTTTCGGGATGTCTCCGAACAACCCCCTGAGCAACAGGACATCCTTCTTGTTCAGCGTGGCGATCAGCTCCGTCCCGAGCATGAATACGGCAAAGGTGTAATAGAGCCACAGGATGGAGATGAACATATTCTTCATACCGCCGAACACCGAACCGTAGGACTGGTTGAGCGACAGGAACAATCCGAACGCAGGTCGCATGGCGATCCACAATATCGCGGTGATCAATGAGCCGATGAGGATGTGCGAGAGCGATACCTTGGTTGGGAAGAATATACGGTAGAAGCCTGCGATCAAGAGTGTGCACAGAACGAGCGTGCTGGTGGTGTTGATGGCCTGTGCATATCGGGCAGAAGGTTCGACGAAGTCGATGACCTTTTCCAGCATCAGCCCTACGAACGTGAACAGGAAGAACATCACGAGGATACCGATCACCGCCAGCGAATCCTTGATCTTGCGACGGATGTAGGAGGGCGCCTCGACGATCTTGGCTACCGTATAGAAGGCGGAGCGCAATGCGCCGGCCAGCGGGGTCACGATCCAGAACAACAGGAACAGACCGAAGGCCCCCCAGACCGCCTGGTGCTGGGAGACGTTGTAGACCTCGATCATGATGCGATTGCTGAATTTTGGAACAAGGTTGCCTGTGAGGATGGCAAGTTTGACGATCGCATAGTTCGAGGACACGATCAGATGGCTCAGCATGAAGAACATCAGCAGAGCCAAGGGGATCAATGCGAACATGGCATAGAACGATAGCGACGCCGAGATGCTGAACCCGTTGTGCAGCTGGAATGCGCTCAGCGTCTCCCGCAGCACGAAAAGCGGTGTGCTGTAGTGATGCTTGGCATAAGCCGCACGAGGCTTGACGATGGCGGGGTGGTTGCCAAGCTCCCTGATCTGCTGGAATTTGATGCCCATGGATGTTTGCGCAGCTCCGAATACCTATATAGAGCGAGACAAGGATTTGAAGGATTCGGTTGCAGCAACCAGCGCGGAGGTCGTGCCCGGCTCCATGGCGGAGTGGCCCGCATCCGGCACCATAACGAACTCCGCGTGCGGCATCGCTTGCTTCAATTCCCACGCCGTCAATGGCGGGCACACCATATCGTAGCGACCTTGTACGATGACGGTCGGGATGGCGCTTAATGTGCCGACCTCTTTCAGCATGTCGCGTTGACCGATGAAACAAGCATGCAATATATAGTGTAGCTGGATACGGGCCCGGGCTAGCTGGATCTCATCCGGCACCGGCTTCCCACTATCCCCAGGTCGCAAGGTCATGATGTTGCCTTCATACGTGTTCCATTCCGTGGCAGCCGG
>CBFGLF010000126.1:0-4806 GCA_965649545.1 uncultured Methylotenera sp. | reverse complement strand
CGTGGTGGGATTGCTCGCCCCGTTAGCCGCGGTGTGGTTGATAGAACGCTACAGGATTCCGTATGTGTTTTCAGCGCCTATCAGCCGTTGGATAAGCGGAAATTCAGTAAGATTGAAACCATAATAATGAAAAAGCCGCCCCATTTCTGAGGCGGCTTTTTGTTGGTGGTGATGGGGGGACTTGAACCCTCGACCCCAGGATTATGAATCCTGTGCTCTAACCAGCTGAGCTACATCACCGGGTAAACCGGTTTCTTGCGAAGCCCGCTATTCTAATTTTTAAGCGGGTTTAAGTCAAAAGCTAAATAGCCTTGTGAATCAATAAACGAGCCAGTCGGAGAAATCGGAATGACGGGATGAAGCGCAAGGCGCCCGGAGCGTAGGAACCGGAATTTACAAATGCGTAAATGAGGATTCCGAGCACCGCGCAACGCCGCGATTCGCCCGTGATTACGATTTATACATTAAACAGGAAGTGCATGACATCGCCGTCGTGGACGATGTAGGTCTTCCCCTCCACCCGCATCTTGCCCGCTTCCTTGGAACCCTGTTCGCCCTTGTACTTGACGTAGTCGTCATAGGCGATGACTTCGGCACGGATGAAGCCGCGTTCGAAATCGGTGTGGATGACGCCTGCGGCTTGCGGTGCGGTAGCGCCGCGCTTGATGGTCCAGGCACGGACTTCCTTCACGCCGGCGGTGAAGTAGGTCTCGAGCCCCAGTAGCTTGTAAGCGGCGCGGATCACGCGGTCGAGGCCGGCTTCTTCCAGGCCCATCTCTTCCAGGAACAGGGCCTTGTCTTCGTCTTCCAGATCGGCGATCTCGGATTCGATCTTGGCGCAGATGGCGACCACAGGGGCGTTCTCTTTCTTGCCCAGTTCTTCCACCTTGGCCAGCAGTTCGTTGTTCTCGAAGCCGTTCTCGCTGACGTTGGCGAGGTACATCACCGGTTTGACGGTGATGAGGCAAAGCGGCTTGATGATGGCGAGCTGGTCGGCGTCCAGGCCCAGGGTGCGGACCTGATGGCCGGCGTCGAGATGCTTCTGTACTTTTTCCAGTACGGCGCACAGGGCCAGCGCTTCCTTGTCGCCGGACTTGGCTTTCTTGCCTTCGCGTTGCAGCGTCTTCTCGACGGTTTCCATGTCGGCCAGCGCGAGTTCGGTGTTGATGACTTCGATATCGGACAGCGGATCGACCTTGCCTGCGACGTGGACGACATTGCCGTCATCGAAACAGCGTACGACGTGGGCGATGGCATCGGTCTCGCGGATGTTGGCGAGGAACTTGTTGCCCAGGCCTTCGCCCTTGGAAGCACCGGCGACGAGGCCGGCGATGTCGACGAACTCGACGATGGCCGGTTGTACCTTCTGCGGATTGACGATATCGATCAAGGGCTTGAGGCGCGGATCCGGGACTTCGACGATGCCGACATTGGGCTCGATGGTGCAGAAGGGGTAGTTCTCTGCAGCGATGCCTGCACGCGTGATGGCGTTGAACAGGGTGGATTTACCCACATTAGGCAAACCGACGATTCCGCATTTCATGGAGATGAGACCTTTCTTGGCAGCACGCGCTGCGGTGGCTGAATTGCTGTGGACGACCAGCAAAGCCGGGAGTGATTGATTAAAGGCGCTATTTTACCCGTAAGCGGGCCATGCTCAAAGGCTGATTCAAGCCTTGGCGCTGTGGAAGGCGATGCCCTTGCCGCTTTGCTTCTTGACTTGGTACATGGCTTTGTCGGAGCGGGTGATGAGCTGGTCGGCGGTATTGCCATGCTCCGGATAGAGGGCGATGCCGATGGAGGCCGAGATGCTGATGGCCGCATCACCGATGGGGCAGGGCAGGCTGATGGCGTCGAGCACTTTTTCGGCGACGACACGGACTTCGGCATCGACCGTGAAATCGGCCACCAGCAGCGCGAACTCGTCGCCGCCGAAACGGCTGATGGTGTCGTTGTCGCGGATGACGCGGCTGATCTGCGTCGCCACCCATTGCAGCAGCTGGTCGCCTGCCTGGTGGCCGTAGGTGTCGTTGACGGCCTTGAAGCCGTCGAGGTCGATGAACAGCAGAGCGAGGTTGGTCTCGGTGCGCTTGGCGTTGCGCAGCGCGTTGTCCAGGCGGTCGAGGAACAGCCCGCGGTTGGGCAGGTCGGTCAGGCGGTCGTAATTGGCCTTATGCCAGGTGTCGCGTTCCTTGATGATGCGCTCGGTGGCGTCGAGCTTGATGGCGACGTAATGGGTGATGTTGCTCTCTTCATCCATGATGGGCGAGATGTGCGATTCGTCGATCAGCTCCTCGCCGGATTTCTTGCGATTGAAGAAGATGCCGTTCCAGTCCTCGCCATGCTTGAGTCTCGCCCACATGGCGTCATAGGTATGTTTCGGCGTCTTGCCCGAGGCGAACATGCGCGGATCGCGGCCGATGATCTCCTCGCTCTCGTAGCCGAGCATCTCCAGTGCCTTGCTGTTGCAATAGTCGATCTTGGCCATGGCGTTGGTCACCATGACGGCGACCGGACTCTTCTCGATGGCGGCGACCAGCATGCGGTTGCGGATATCGGCGGCGCGGTGCTCCTCGATCTCGCGTTCGAGTTGCTTGAAGGAGCGGTAGGTGCTGACCAGCAAGCCGATGAGCACGAACAGGTAGCTAAGTTGTTTGAGGATGTGGGCCACATCGAAATTGGTATCGAACAGGCGATGCGAGAACGGCATGAAGACGGCTTGGCAGAACAGGCTGGCGATCAACGCCAGTACCAGCCAGTGATCGACCGCCACCGTCCGCCATTTGCCCTGACGCAAATAACCGATGAGCGCCAAGGCGAAGAAGAGGGCGGGCAGGGCTTCCTCCGGCCGGGCAGCGGGCAGATGATCGAAGTAGGCGGGTGGCAGCTTGACGAACGAGATCAGCAAGAGGCAGGCGCAGATGGCGAACACGGCGATCAGATAGAGGCGCGTCGGATTGGCTTCCTGCTGTACACCCTGGGGCTTGCCGTAGAGCCAGGGCACGACGCTCAGCAGCAGCAATACCGACAGGAACAGGCGCGAGGCGAACCAGGTCCAGGGCAACAGCCGCTGTAGCTCCGATGGGAAGTGGCTGTGGAACCAGACCGAGGTGACGGTGCCGTGGATGCCGTCGAGGATGGCGGCGCCGATGAAGCCGAGGCCGACCAGCAGGTATTTATTCTCGGCGTGGCTGTAGTAACGGATGAGCGATAACACGCCCACCGTAAAGGCAAGTAGCGTCGCGATCGCTTCCATCAACGTATGCACTGCGACCGAACTTTCCCATTCTATGTGGGATAAGCCGAAAGCCGCCGCAGCGAGCGATAACGTGAACAGGAAATAGATCGTGACGCGATGATGGCTATCTGATGCCAGCAAAGCGTTTCCCCGAAAAAGTAGCTCTAAATCTACACCCAATATGGGTATAAGTCATTAAGCAAAAATCAGGCTAGTCTCTGGATCAGGCCTTGGTATGGAGCTTGAGCATCGCCGCTTCGAACTCGCCCTTGAGCAGCATGGGCAGGATCTTGGTGCTGCTGTCCATGGCTTGTTCGATGGCGTGCATCTCATCGCGGCTCGGTGGTTTGAGCACGAAATTGACGACCTCATGGCGTTCGCCCGGGTGCCCGATGCCGAGGCGCAGGCGCCAGAAATCCGGCGTGCCCAGCGCGGCAGCGATATCCTTGAGACCGTTGTGCCCGCCATGCCCGCCGCCCTTCTTGAGCTTGGCGGTGCCCGGCGAGAGGTCGAGTTCGTCGTGCACGACCAGGATGGCCTGGGGCGGGATCTTGTAGAAGTTGGCGATGGCGGCGACGGCACGACCGCTGGCGTTCATGAAGGTCGAAGGCTTGAGCAGCCAGGTTTCGTGGTCGCCCTGCTTGAGCCGACCGGCGATCCCCTGGAACTTGCCTTCGGCATTGAGGCGGGCGCCATGTTCGCCGGCGACCTGATCCACCCACCAGAAGCCGGCGTTATGTCGCGTGGCTTCGTACTGGGGGCCGGGGTTGCCGAGGCCGACAATAAGCTGGATACCGTGCATCAGTCTTTACCTTTGATCCTGCCTTGCATCTTGCGTATGCCCTGAAATGAAAAACGCGCGCTCCAGTTTCCCGGAACGCGCGTCATTGTACAACGCCAGCCTGGAATTACTCAGCGGCTGCTGCTGGTGCTTCGCCTTCGGTGGCTTCTGCGGTGGTCTCTTCATCCGCTGCGGCGCCACGTGGCTTGGTGATGGTAGCGACTGCGGAGTCGTTGCCATGCGCCAGTTGTACGAATTCAACGCCCTTAGGCAGCTTGATCTCGGACAAGTGGATGGTCTGGCCGACTTCAGCGTTGCCCAGATCGACTTCGATGAACTCTGGCAGGTCTTTCGCCAGGCAGCTCACGTCTGCTTCGGTCATGATGTGGGTGACGATACCGCCACCCAGCTTGACGCCAGGACCCGCTTCTTCGTTGATGAAGTGCAGAGGCACCTTCACGTGGATCTTCTCAGTGGCGCTGACGCGCTGGAAGTCGATGTGCTGGATGGTGTTGCGAACCGGGTGCATCTGGTAGTCACGCAGCAGTACGGATTCCTTCTTGCCTTCGAGGTCGAGGGTCAGGATGGAAGCGTGGAATGCTTCATGACGGAACTGCAGGAACAGGGCCTTGTGGTCGAACTGCACACTGACTGCGTCCTTGCCGGCACCGTAGACGACGCCCGGAACACTGCCGGCGCGACGGAGACGGCGGCTCGCACCCGTACCTTTGCCTTCGCGCTTGCTTGCTTGAATGATGATTTCCATTTTTACTACTCCATAAAGTGC
>CBFGLF010000125.1:0-4809 GCA_965649545.1 uncultured Methylotenera sp. | reverse complement strand
TCCAGGACCAATTCGGGATTCGCAGCGACGCCATCGAGAAAGAAGGGCACCAGCGGTATCTTGAACTTGAGCGCAAGCTGCGTGAAGCTGGCCTTGAAATCCTGTGCATAGCGATGGCCATAGTTAGGCGGCATCATCATGCCAAGCAGCAATACTTCGGCCTTGGTTGCTCGCGCAGCCTGGATCATCTCGCTGAGGTTACGTTGCATGTCGCTCACGGAAAGGCCGCGTAGCCCATCGTTGGCGCCGAGCTCGAGGATCACCAGGTCTGGCTGATGTTGCCTGAGATTGGCCGGGAAGCGGCTCAAGCCGCCGCTGGTGGTCTCGCCGCTGACGCTGGCGTTGACGATGCGATAAGGCAAGCGTTGTTCGGCGATGCGCTTCTCCAGCAGGCTCACCCAGCCCTGCTCGCGCGGGATGCCGTAGGCTGCGGACAAGCTGTCTCCGTACACTAGGATGGTCTTCGTCTCAGGCCTTGTTTCGGCGATTGCCGAACTCGGCACGATGAAAGAAGTCAGTAAATTCAGAACAAACACGAACAGGATGCGGGATCTCATTTGATGCAAACACCTCATGCAGTAGAAGCCATACGGCTTAGTAAACAGATTCCTACCAGTGAAGCCAATCTCGATATATTGCGTCACCTCGATCTTCAGGTCGTGCCCGGGGAGAAATTGGCGATCGTGGGCAGCTCCGGGTCTGGCAAGTCCACATTATTGGGCTTGTTGGCTGGTTTGGACAACCCGACTGACGGAAAAGTCCTGATCAACGCCGAAAACCTCAGCGACCTCGACGAGGATGGCCGTGCAGCCCTGCGGGGGCGCAACATGGGGTTCATCTTCCAGTCTTTCCAGTTGTTGCCTTCGCTCACCGCATTGGAGAACGTGATGCTGCCGCTGCAACTCGCGGGTCGCGAGCAGGCCTCCGAGATCGCGCGTTCGGCCTTGAAACGCGTCGGGTTGGAGGCGCGTCTTACGCATTATCCACGGCAGCTGTCCGGCGGCGAGCAACAACGTGTCGCCATCGCCCGTGCCTTTGCACCGCAACCTGCGATCCTGTTCGCGGACGAGCCGACGGGCAACCTAGACCAGGCGACGGGCCAGCGCATCATCGACCTGCTGTTCGAGCTCAACGAGGAAGCGGGAACCACCTTGATCCTGGTCACACATGACCTGGCGCTGGCGTCCCGTTGCAGCCGCATCATGCAACTCGAGCATGGGGCCCTGCATGAAGTTCAACTCGACGAGACCGGCATGAGGGTCGCCTGATGCGTATCTTGCTCGCCTGGCAGCAGCTTCGCAGCCAGTGGAACTCAGGTGAAGTGCGCGTGTTGTTCCTCGCCCTGGTATTGGCCGTCGCCGCGACCACCTCCGTCGGATTCTTCACCGATCGCATCCAGTCCGCCTTGGTCCGCCAGGGTGGATTGCTGTTGGGCGCGGATCTCGTGGTCAGTGCGGACCATGCCTTGCCCGCACACTTTGCCGAAGAGGCGGCCCGATCCAAACTGGCCAGCGCCAGGACCATCGAGTTCCCCAGCATGGCGATCCACAACGACCTCAGCCAGTTAGCCGAGATCAAGGCGGTGAGCGAACGGTTCCCCTTGCGTGGTGAATTGACCATCGCGGATGAGGTCACGGGTCCTGGTCGCGTCGCCCAATATGTGCCTCAGCCAGGGGATGCCTGGGTCGAGGCCCGACTGGCGAACCTGCTCTCCCTGAAAGTCGGTGACGAGGTCGAGCTGGGCGACCGCAAACTGCGCGTGAGTGCCATCCTGCAGCGCGAGCCGTCGCGTGGCGGGGATATGTTCAGTATCGCCCCGCGTTTGATGATGAATGTCGCCGATGTCCAGTCCACGGGCCTGATCCAGTTCGGCAGCCGGATCAAGTATCAGCTGCTACTGGCTGCCGACGCGAAGGAGATCGAGCGCTATGCCGGTTGGGCCAAGGCCAAGGTCGCTCGCGGCGAGAAGGTGGAGGATGTCCGGTCCGCGCGCCCCGAGATGAAGAGTGCACTGGATAAGGCGCAGCAATTCCTGGGATTATCGGCGATGGTCAGTGTCATCCTGGCGATGGTCGCCATGTATCTGGCGAGCCTGCCCTATGTGCAGCGCAGCCTCGACAGCTATGCCTTGATGCGTTGCTTCGGGGCCTCCAGGAGCGACATCACCCGCATCCTGCTGTATCAGACCTTGTTCCTCGGGGTGATCGGCAGCCTGCTCGGTTGCCTCCTGGGATTCGCGGCGCAGGCAGGACTGGCTGCGCTCGTGGGTAGCCTGTTCGTCGAGACCTTGCCCACCGCTGGCTGGATGCCCGTGCTGGCAGGCTTTGTGACGGGTCTGGCGACGATGCTCAGTGTCGTCTGGCCGCAGCTCACCCGACTTCGTGACGTTCCCGCCTTGCGTATCCTGCGTCGTGACCTGGGAGATCGCAATCTGCTTGGATGGCTCGGGTATGTACCGAGCATCGCCATCATGACCGCCCTTGTCATGTGGCATGCACAAAGCATCAAGCTGGGTAGCGTTACGTTGGCGACCTTCTTCACATTGCTCCTGGTCATCGGCTTGATCGCTATCGCATGCGGCAAGCTGTTGTACCGCGTCGTCGGTGAAGGCAGCGGCGCCTGGAAACTGGGGCTGGCCAGCTTGCGTCGTCGCTCGACCATGACGGTCGCCCAGGTCGCCGGGTTCAGCCTGGGCCTCATGGCCTTGATCCTGCTGGCGTTGGTGCGAAACGACCTCCTGCAGAATTGGCAGGCTTCCTTGCCGGAGGATGCGCCGAATCGTTTCATCATCAATATCCAGCCGGATCAGATCGAAGGGATCAAGGCCTTCTTCACCGAATCCGGCTTGCATGACGCGGGCGTGCACCCCATGGTCAAAGGGCGCTTGATGGAGGTCAACGGTGTGCCCATGGTGACGTCCAAATACACTGACGAGCAGTCCCGCAGACTGGCCGAGCGGGAGTTCAATCTATCCTGGGCGGCCGAAATGCAGGTGGATAACGAGCTGGTGGGCGGGCGTTGGTGGACATTAGCGGAACATGGCCAGCCCCTGATCTCGCTGGAAGAGGGCCTCGCCAAGAAACTGGGCCTCAAGGTGGGTGACAAACTGGTCTACGATATCGCCGGTACCCGCGTCGACCTGACCGTCTCCAGCCTGCGCAAGGTCGATTGGGATACCATGCGTGCGAACTTCTTTGCCGTCACACCGCCGGGCGTACTGGACGGATTCGCCGCCAGCTACATCACCAGTTTCCATCTGCCGCTTGGGCAGGATGTCATGCTCAATCAGCTGGTCAAGCGCTATACCAACCTGACTGTGCTCGATATCGCTGAGCTGATGATGCAGGTGCGCGGCATCATGCACAAGATGACCTATGCCATCGAGTATGTGTTCTCCTTTAGCCTCATTGCAGGCCTGGCCGTGCTGTATGCAGCCTTGGTCGCGACGCGCGAGGAGCGCATCCGCGAGGTGACCCTTCTGCGAGTCCTGGGGGCATCCCGCAGGCAGGTGCTGGCGTCGCTGCTGACCGAGTTCGCCGCCATCGGCGGGCTGGCAGCCATCATCGCCACCCTGGTGGCGAGTGGGCTCGCTTACTATGTCAGCGCCAACCTGCTCGATATCCCCTATCAATTCAATCCGCGATTGGCACTGTTCGCGTTCATTGGCGCGGCCGTGATCGTGCCGCTGGCGGCCTGGTTGGGCTTGCGGGGATTCCTTAACCGCCCACCGAGGACTTTGTTGCATAGCATTTAGTGGTTGTTGGTAGCCATAAAAGTGGTTGTATATAACCAATACAACCAGATAGACTAGCGCCTATCTGGAGTGTGCTGCGTCGTACTTGATTGATTCATATGTGATTAAGTACCGCGCGGCATCATGGCATGGAACTTGAGTACTGTTACCCAGATTAAATTCAAATCCGTAATCTGGGGAGATTATATGCAACACCAACAACCATTCCGCCTCAAGGCGCTCAGCGTCATGCTGGCAAGCACATTCGCGCTGCCGGCGTTTGCCGAAGAGGCTGTGCAGGACAAATCCAAGGCTGCGCCGGTCAAGGCGACCAAGATCGAGGTCATCAGCACGACCCCATTGCCTTCTTTGGGCCTGCCGCTGGAGCAGATCCCGGCTACCGTCCAGGTGGTCAAGGGCGAAGAGATGCAAAAGCAGAACAGCCTGAGCATCGCGGACTACATGACCAACAACATGCCGGGCGTGACGGTCAACGACACCCAGAATAATCCCTATCAGCCTGACATCAGCTTCCGTGGC
The DNA here is from genome assembly GCA_965649545.1 of uncultured Methylotenera sp. Taxonomy (GTDB): domain Bacteria; phylum Pseudomonadota; class Gammaproteobacteria; order Burkholderiales; family Methylophilaceae; genus CABHOJ01. The sequence goes on along the minus strand of CBFGLF010000125.1, from coordinate 536 downwards.
TTCTCCGCCTCGCCGCTGCTGGGCACGCCGCAAGGCCTCTCGGTATTCTATGACGGCGTCAGACTCAACGAGCCGTTCGGCGATGTCGTGAACTGGGATCTGATCCCGATCAACGCCCTGGCCGGCATGCAACTGATTCCCGGCTCCAATCCTGTGTTCGGCCTGAATACCCTCGGTGGCGCACTGTCGCTGCAGACCAAGAGTGGCCGTACCCATCAGGGTGGTGCGCTGGAAGCCTATGCCGGTTCCTGGGGCAGAAAAGCCGCTTCCGCCGAATACGGCGGTGTGTCCAAGGATGGTTCGGTCGATTATTTCTTCTCCGCCAACTCCTTCACGGAAGACGGCTGGCGCGATTATTCGCCTACCGATGTGCGGCAGTTGTTCGGCAAGGTGGGTTGGCAGAACGAGACCACCAAGATCAACCTGAGCTATACCGGTGCGGACAATGACTTGATCGGTAACGGCCTGACGCCGCAGCGATTCCTGCGCACCCTGGGTCGCGAATCGATCCAGACCCGTCCGGACCAGACCGTCAA
>CBFGLF010000124.1:0-4825 GCA_965649545.1 uncultured Methylotenera sp. | reverse complement strand
TAAGCATGCGTCTTATGGCGATCCAGAGCGCACCGGACGGCTATGACCAATATCTCGCTTTGTTGGGCCACTTGGGATTGCCTGGCATCTTCGCGCCGCTGCTCATCCTGATCCAGCTGGTAGGTGGGCTGGCTTTGCTGACGGGTTTCAAGACCAAGTTCTTTGCTTACTTGATGGCAGGGTTCTCCCTGTTCCTGGCAGTGGTGCTCGGCCAGCTCGATTTCAGCGTGATGTTCCTTTATCTCGGCCTGACCGGCGGTCTGCTGATGCTGGCACTGAACCCGGTGACGGCTTTCAGTATCGATGCTCTCAAGAAGTGAGCGTTGAGTGGTCTAATCAAAAAAGGGCGCCTCGGCGCCCTTTTTTATTACATTTATTACCCCAGCACTAGCTGTTGACGAGGTTCTTGGGCAACTGGAACACCACGTTCTCGACCACACCGCGAAGCTCTTCGACCTCGGCGTCGGTCAGGCTTTGCAGTTTTTTCAGGACTTCCTTGACCAGGACCTCGGGTGCAGATGCGCCGGCAGAGATGCCGATGCGCTTCTTGCCGACGACCCAGGCGGGATCGAGATGAGTGGCATTGTCGACCATGTACGCTTCGATCCCCTGGTTTTGCGCCACTTCGCGCAAGCGGTTGGAGTTGGAGCTGTTGGGTGAGCCGACGATGATGACCAGATCACAATCCTTGGCCATGAGCTTGACCGCGTCCTGTCGGTTCTGGGTGGCGTAGCAGATGGAATCGCTCTTCGGTGAAGCGATATTGGGGAAGCGCTCCTTGAGGGCGTCGACGATGGCTGCCGCGTCATCGATCGAGAGTGTCGTCTGAGTGACGTAGGCGAGCTTGTCAGGGTCGGCTACTTTCAATACGCCCACATCCTCTGGTGTCTCGACCAGATACATGCCGCCTTCGGATTGGCCCATGGTGCCTTCGACTTCTGGGTGTCCCTTATGGCCGATCATGATGATCTCTCGACCATTAGCACGCATCTTGGCGACTTCGTTATGGACCTTGGTCACTAGCGGGCATGTGGCGTCGAACACGCGTAGGCCACGGCCTTCGGCTTCCGCACGGACTTCCTTGGATACGCCGTGCGCGCTGAAGATGACCGTGTTGCCTGCAGGCACTTCTTCGAGTTCTTCGACGAAGATCGCGCCTTTCTTCTTCAGCTCGTCGACGACGAACTTGTTATGCACGACTTCATGGCGTACGTAGATCGGCGCACCGAATTTTTCGAGTGCCTGTTCAACGATGATGATGGCGCGGTCGACACCTGCACAAAAACCGCGTGGATTGGCGAGAAGGATTTCCATTTTGATGCTTAATTACCTAACCAGTGAGCGAACGTCAGAAGTAGCAGTAGCCCGACCATCAATACTAGCACACGCCAGACCAGGCCGATCGAACTCTGCAGGTAGTCGGCATCCGCTTCGTCGCCCATGCCGATCTCCGGCCTGAACTCGAGGTGATCCCCGTGCGTCAGGGGTTCGCCGACCTTGACCCCGAGCGCGCCGGCGCCGCTCGTGAGGACGATACCAAGGATCTTGTCAGGCCAGGTCTCGGCCTGGGTGCGCCAGCAATAGACGGCGTCCTCGAAATCGCCGACGACGGCGAAACTACCCGCAGTGACCCTTGCCGGCAGCCAGTCCAGGAACTCGAATGCCTTGCGAGCGAAGTGATTGAACAGCGTCTCGTCCTCGCTGTGCCATTCAGTCTTGGCGAGATGTGCCAGTCGATACAGCAGTGCTCCCGCAGGGCCGAGAATGACGAACCAGAAGATCGGCGCGAACAAGCCCTGATGGGCACGACGGAGCATGGTTTCGATACTGACGCGCGCCACCTGGGTCGTGGAATACTGGCTGGCATCGGTCGCCTCCCAGCTCGACAGCAATTGGCGCGCCTCGTCCAGATTGGCGTTGCGGAGCGCAGCCACGATCAGTTCGGCGCGCTTGCCGAACTGGCTGAAGCGCAGCGTGGCATAGAGGATGACGATGCCGCAGAGGACGCCAAGGAAGGGGCTGACTTCGTGCAATACCCAATAGCCGACGCCCAGCAAGAACACTGGGAGAAACACCGCGAGCAGCCATGCCAGTACGCCATGACGATTCTTGCCGCCATTGAAATTGCGTTCCAGGGTCTTGGCGTAGGGCGAGAACACCTGCTGGAGCCAATCCAGCTTGGTGTGGGGGCGGTAGTAGCTCAGCGCCAGGGCGCCGACCAGAGCCAGGAAATTCATGGCGTCACTCCGACAGAAGCATCAGCCTGCAAAGGCATCTCGACTACGAGTTTGCTGTCATCGAAGATCTCCAGCGTGGGAAGGTGCAGCGTGGTCTGATGTTGTTCGGAGTAGTCCAAAAGGCCTGAATAAGCTTTGCCGTAGGCGAACAAAGGATGGGCACGGATCTCGGCGACCGCCACCTCTCGCATCGGTACCGTTGCGACCTTGAGCGGGGCTTTCGGTGTCGCTCCCGCATCGATAATGAAGCCGGTCTGAGCTCTGAGCTCGGCATGGGGCGTGGTACGCGGGTCCGTCAGCATCAGGGTGATTTCGGCGCCTGCTTCGATGTTCTGCTGCTTGAGCTCGTAAAAGACCTCGTTCCGTTTCTTGCCCAGTTTGGAATACACGCCTTGCGCATCGAGATAGGCATAGCGGTAACCGCCGCGTTCAGCGATCTCGACCTTGGCGCTGGAGAATAGACCCCACCACCAAAGCACGGCCAATACCGGCACCAGGAATGCGATCAGGAAATAAGGCAATTGTCTTTTCATGGATGGAATTCGATAGGCTAATGCGTGCTCGCGGCAAAAAGGCAGCACGCCGGTTGCAAGATAACATATAGGGCGCTGGCTTGCACTTGTTCGGGACTCACGGACTTAGTTGATATAATGGCGTTTTTCCAATATGCCAAGCTTGATTGCGGATTGCTCAAATCATGAAAAACACAGCCACACTGCTGATCACCTGCCCGGACCAGAAAGGCATCGTCGCTGCGATCGCGGATTTTCTCTATCGGCATGACGCCAATATCCTGCACGCAGACCAGCATCAGGATGCGGAGAACAACCTGTTTCTCATGCGCGTGGAATGGGACTTGAGCGGTGCTGCCATCGCCGCGGATGATTTCGGCAAGCATTTCAGCCCGATCGCCGAGCGTTTCCAGATGCAATGGCAGCTCAAACTCTCACAGAAGCGCACGCGCCTCGCGATCATGGTCTCGCAATATGACCATTGCCTGGCCGACCTCTTGCATCGGCATCAAGGCGGCGAGCTGGCTTGTGACATTCCGCTGATCATCAGTAATCATCGGGACACCGAGCGATTGGCTGGATTCTATGGTATTCCCTTCCACCATATCGAGGTGACGAAGGAGAACAAGGCAGAAGCCGAGGCCAAACAGTTCGCGCTATTCGATCGTTACGAGATCGATCTCATCGTGCTGGCGCGCTACATGCAGATATTGTCGCCGGAGTTCGTCAAGCGCTACCCGCAACGCATCATCAACATCCATCACTCTTTCCTGCCGGCGTTTATCGGCGCCCGTCCCTATCATCGTGCTTATGAGCGTGGTGTGAAGCTGATCGGAGCGACCAGCCATTACGTGACGGAAGTGCTGGATGAAGGCCCGATCATCGAACAGGATATCGCCCGTATCTCCCATCGCGATCAGGTCGAGGACCTGATCCAGAAGGGTCGCGACCTGGAGCGTATCGTACTCTCCCGCGCCGTGCGCTGGCATATCGAGAACCGTATCCTGCCTTACGCCAACAAGACCGTGATCTTCGATTGATCCGGCCTTCAGTTTATTGAGTAGAGTTTTTGTTTGCTCAAGCTAGCGTCTTTTCCAGCGCGAATAGCTGTTCTACGGTCTCACGCTGCCTGATCAGGTGGCAGGTATCGCCATCGACCATCACTTCGGCGGCACGTGGGCGTGTGTTGTAGTTGGAACTCATGCTCATGCCATAAGCCCCAGCCGACATGATCGCCAGGAGGTCGCCTTGTTGCAGGCTCAGGACTCGGTCATGCCCCAGAAAATCACCGCTCTCACATACCGGTCCGACGATCTCGTAGACTTGCGTCGTGCCGTCATGTGGCTTCACCGCCAGGATCTCGTGATAGGCATCGTATAACGCAGGCCGCATCAGATCGTTCATCGCCGCATCGACGATGGCGAAGTTCTTCGCTTCGGTATGTTTCAAATATTCGACTTGGGTCAGCAGCAATCCGGCATTGCCCACCAGCGCACGGCCAGGCTCAAACACCAGCTTGATCTTGCGATCCCCGAGCTTTTTCAACATGGCCGCCGCATAGATCGAGAAATCCGGGGGAGTCTCGTCGCTGTAGCAGATGCCGATGCCGCCACCGGCATCGATGTGCTGGATATGGATGCCTGATTGCTGCAGTTGGTCGACCAGCGCCAGCACACGGTCGAAGGCATCCAGGAATGGCGATAGCTCGGTGATTTGCGAGCCGATATGGCAATCCACACCGTGGATAGCGATATTAGCCATGCCGGCTGCCGCCTGATATAGCGAGAAGGCATCCTCGTACGCTACCCCGAACTTGTTGTTCTTCAAACCTGTGGAGATGTAGGGATGGGTCTTGGCGTCGACGTTGGGGTTCACGCGCAGCGATACCGGCGCGACCTTGCCCATGCTGCCTGCCACGGTATTCAAACGTTCCAGTTCCGCGGCGGATTCCACATTGAAACAGAAGATGCCGGCTTCGAGCGCCGCACGCATCTCGATAGCGGTCTTGCCCACGCCTGAGAACACCACCTTGGCAGGATCGCCGCCCGCAGCCAGCACTCTTGCCAGTTCGCCGCC
>CBFGLF010000123.1:0-4890 GCA_965649545.1 uncultured Methylotenera sp. | reverse complement strand
GCCGACACACGTCGAGCCGCCATGAAGAAACTGTTCATGAACGATCACTACCGCACCATGGACATGCTCGATGTCTACGTCGACGACTACAGCAAACCTGAACTTTTGCCTGCCGCCATGTTGGCGCAGCTGGCACATTCGGTAGATATGCTGGCTAAGCCCCAACCGTCTTCCACCGAGCAAGACGAGCCGGGTGTGGCGTCGTCTGTGCATGCCCAAGAAAGCCCGACAGCCAGCCTTCCCGAAGTCGCGCCCGATAGTGCCGAGCCAGCGTCATCCGCAGATGGCGAACAGGAGCCAAAGAAGAAGGCTTGAGTCGCCGCTGCAGGGCTGGGTGCGCTGTGGCCATAATCAGTTGTCATCACAAGGGCTTGCACAATATTTGGCTGTCACTCTGCGCTATAATGCGGCCTTCTTTAGCGCAACGCAGTCCCTATCCCCGTGCAATCCCAGTATCCATTCCAGCTAGATAGCGCCGCCGAGGCAGCGATGCAGGCAGCTGCGGCTATGCCTGCCGCCGATCCCGTACCGGTCGTGAGTTATCGCTCGCAAGGCCGCTTGCTGATTGTGGGCGAGCCCGCCATGGCCATGCCATGGGCGAGACTGCTGGCCGACACCTTGCAGGTGAGCGTGCTGGCCCCGGCATCGGATACTGCGTCTGCCAAGGTAGGGATCACCCTGTTGCATGGGGAGGTGGTTTCGCTGCATGGCTGGCTCGGTGCGTTCGAACTCGAATGGACGCAGGGTGCCGCCAGTTTCGATCTGGTGCTGGACCTGCAGGAACGCCCTCTGTTCGACATGCACCTGCCACCACAGGGCTACTTCCGCGTGGCGGAGGGTGCGATGTCCGCCGCCTATGTCGCGAAGGAGCTGGTGCAAGCGGTGGGTGAATTCGAAAAGCCCAAGTATTTCGCCTATGACGAGAAGCTCTGCGCGCATAGTCGCTCCAAACTGCAGGGGTGCAATCGATGCATCGATGTCTGCTCCACAGTGGCGATCAGCAGCTTCGGCGACAAGGTCAAGGTGGAGCCCCATCTTTGCATGGGATGCGGGGCCTGCGCTTCGGTCTGCCCCTCGGGCGCCATGCGCTATAACTATCCTTCGGTGGCATATAGCGGCGAGCGGCTGAAGTTGATGCTGGGGGCCTACAATCGGCAAGCCACGCAGCGTCCGACGCTGCTGATCCACGCAGAATCGGCGAGCGGCACCCTGCTGGCGGATGCGCATCAGCCCTTGTCGGGGGTCATCCCCTATGCCGTCCACGATGTCGCCAGCATCGGGCTGGATCTCTATCTCTATGCCATCGCAGCCGGCGCAGCACGCGTCGTGATCGCAGCACCCGCCAGCGAAGCCCCCCAATACCTGGAAGCGATGGATGCACAGATGCAACTGGCCGAGACCTTGCTGCACGGTCTTGGATACGCAGGCGAGCATTATCGGCTGGTACAGGACGAGGCGTTGCATGCGGCGCTGGAAGCGGGCTCGCTGCCGGGGTTGCCCAAAGCGGTGGCGGCCTTCAACCCGTTCAACGAGAAGCGCACCACGCTGGAATTCTGCATCGATCATTTCGTCAAACATGCGCCCATCACATTGCCGGAGAGCATCTCGTTACCGGCCGGGGCACCTTTTGGCGAGGTCAAGGTCGATGCCTCAAGTTGCACGTTGTGCATGAGCTGCGTATCGGCTTGTCCGGTGGCGGCTTTGCGCGATACGCCCGGTCAGCCTATGCTAAAATTCATCGAGCGCAATTGTGTGCAATGCGGCCTGTGCGAAGCCACCTGTCCAGAAGACGCCATCCGGCTGCAACCCCGGTTGCTGCTGACTGCCGAAGTGACCCAGCCCCGCACGCTGCATGAAGACAAGCCCTTCCATTGCGTGAGTTGCGGCAAGGTCTTCGGTACCACGCGCATGGTGGAGAACATGGCGAAGAAACTCGATGGCCACAGCATGTTCGCAACGCCAGAAGCGAAACGGCGCCTCAGCATGTGTGGCGATTGCCGCGTGATCGACATGATGGGTGGCGGTCGATGACCGACCTCGCGGAGACCGAGCTGTCTGATAACGTAGAGCAGACCCGCGCCGCCGTCTACGGATTGCTGGCACGCTTGCTGTATGCGGCGCCTGACCAGGCCTTGCTGGAGGCGGTGGCGAGCGCCGACGACATCATCGCCGAGCCATCGCAGGCGGCATTTGCGAAAGCCTGGCAGGCCTTGCGCCTGGGCTCGCAGGTCGCAGACGCGGAAGCGCTGGAAGACGAATATGCCCGCTTGTTCCTGGGCTTGGGCAAGAGTGAGGTCGTGCCCTACATGTCATGGCACATGACAGGGTTCCTCATGGAGGAGCCTCTGGCGCGCCTGCGGGACGCCCTGGCTGGACTCGGGCTAGCCCGTGTGCAAGCCGCGAGTGAGCCCGAAGACCATATGGCGGCGATCCTCGAAGTCATGCGCTTCATGATCGTCGGCGACGAAGACACCGACCCTGCCACGCTGACGCGTCAGGCGGCGTTCTTCAAGGATTTCATACAGCCTTGGTATATCGCCTGTGCGGCGCAGATCGAGACGGCACAAGCGGCGAATTACTACCGGCTGGTAGCGCGAATAATGCGTGCATTTTTGGATATGGAAGCGCAAGCTTTCGAACTGGAACTGTGAGTGGAATGACGTGGATGGGAGTGTTGCAATGAGTGTAACGAAGACCGAAGAGCCCGTGATGCAGCGCAGGGCGTTCATGCTGACGCTGGGCCTGGGCGGACTGGCCGCCACCGCGGCGCTGGTGGCAGGCAAACCGGTGCAGGCGGCGGAAGTCGTGCTGGACAAGGCCGAGAAGCCCGCAAAAAAAGGCTATCAGGCCAGCGAACACGTGAAGACCTATTACCGTACCACCCGCATCTAGGCAGGTATCCAGCATGTTGCTCAAGAAAAAGACCCCTATCCAGCATAACGGCGCGCAACCCGTGGGCCAGCCACTGACCTCGCCTTCTGCCTTCGGCGCGATCTCGACCATGGATCGCCGCGAATTCCTCAAACGCTCCGGGTTCACTGTCGGCGCTGGTGCTGCGATCTCGCAATTGCCGTTCAACATGATCGGCAAGGCCAAAGCCAATGACGTCCCCGCCACGGGCGCGCTGGAGATCAAACATTCCGTCTGTACCCATTGCTCAGTCGGTTGCTCGGTGAAAGCAGTCGTCCAGAATGGCGTATGGGTGCGCCAGGAACCGGCGTTCGACTCGCCGATCAATCTTGGCTCGCATTGCGCCAAGGGCGCGTCCGTGCGCGAACACGGCCACGGCGAACGCCGCCTCAAATACCCGATGAAGATGGTCGACGGCAAATACCAGCGTATCAGCTGGGAACAAGCGCTCGACGAGATCTCCGCCAAGCTGCTGAAGCTGCGCGAGGAATCGGGTCCGGATTCGGTCTACTGGGTCGGCTCCTCCAAGCACAACAACGAACAGTCCTATCTGTTCCGCAAGTTCGTCTCGTTCTGGGGGTCCAATAACTGTGACCACCAGGCGCGCATCTGTCATTCCACCACGGTCGCCGGCGTCGCCAACACCTGGGGCTATGGCGCGATGACCAACTCCTACAACGATATCCACAATACCAAGGCCATGCTGTTCGTCGGCTCCAATGCCGCCGAGGCGCACCCGGTCGCCATGATGCACGTGCTGCACGCCAAGGAACGCGGCGCCAAGATGATCGTGGTCGATCCACGCTTCACACGCACCGCGGCCCATGCCCACCAGTTCGTGCGTTTGCGTCCGGGGACCGATATCCCTTTCGTCTGGGGCGTGCTCTGGCATATCTTCAAGAACGGCTGGGAAGACAAGCAGTTCATCAACGACCGTGTCTATGGCATGGACGAGATCCGCAAGGAAGTCGAGCAGTGGACGCCGGACAAGGTCGCAGACGTCACCGGCATCCCGGAAGCTGAGGTCTACCAGGTAGCCAAGACCATGCACGAGCATCGTCCGGGCACCGTGATCTGGTGCATGGGCATCACCCAGCACACTGTGGGCAACGCCAATACCCGGGCACTCTGTATCCTCGAACTGGCGCTCGGTAACGTCGGCGTCTCCGGTGGCGGCACCAACATCTTCCGCGGTCACGATAACGTGCAGGGCGCCACCGATGTGGGCCCTAATCCCGAATCCTTGCCCGGTTATTACGGCTTGACCGAGGGTGCCTGGAAACACTGGGCGGCGGTGTGGGGCGTAGACTACGAATGGATCAAGTCGCGTTACGCGTCCAAGGAACTGATGGAGAAGCCGGGCATCACGGTCTCGCGCTGGATCGACGGCGTACTGGAAAAGAACGAGCACCTGGACCAGCCTTCCAACATCCGCGCGGCGCTCTACTGGGGCATGGCGGCGAACAGCCAGACCCGTGGCGCCGAGATGAAAACGGCGATGGAGAAACTCGACCTGCTGGTGGTGATCGATCCTTACCCCTCAGCCGCTGCGGTCATGCACGATCGCAAGAACGATACCTATCTGTTGCCGGCCGCGACGCAGTTCGAGACCTACGGTTCCTGCACCGCCTCCAACCGCTCCTTGCAGTGGCGCGAGAAAGTCATCGAGCCCCTATTCGAGTCGCGTCCTGACCATACCTTGCTCTATGCCTTCGCCAAGAAGTTCGGCTTCGAGAAGGAGTTGACCGTCAACATCAAGGTCAACAAGGATAAACAGGGCTGGGACGAGCCGGATATCGAAGACACCTTGCGCGAGATCAACCGCGGCACCTGGACCATCGGTTACAGCGGCCAGTCGCCCGAGCGCCTGAAATTGCACATGCAATATGCCCATACCTTCGACGCGACCACGCTGCTGGCGACCGAAGGCCCCTGTGCCGGCGACTACTATGGGTTGCCATGGCCATGTTGGGGCACACC
>CBFGLF010000122.1:0-4891 GCA_965649545.1 uncultured Methylotenera sp. | reverse complement strand
ACCGGTATCTTCCAGCCGGTGCATGAGTTGCCGTGCGACGGCGGCGCCGGTGTCGATGAGGGCGACTTGCGGCCCGGCGATCTCGGCGATGAGATCACGTACGAAGGGATAATGCGTGCAGCCCAGCACGATGGTATCGGCGCCGGCTTCGAGCAGCGGCGCGACATAGCCTGCCACCAGGTGACGCGTGGCCGCGGCCTGCAGTTCGCCTCGTTCGATGCATTCCACCAGCCCGGGGCAGGCCTGCGTGACCACGCGCACATGCTGCCCGTAATGCTCGAGCAATGCGGCGAACTGGGCGCTCTTCAATGTACCCACGGTGGCCAGTACGCCGATGACCCCGCTATGGCTTGCAGCCGCAGCGGGTTTAACGGCGGGCTCCATGCCGATGATGGGGAGCGTGTAATGCGCACGGAGTTTATCCACGGCCGCCGCAGTCGCGGTGTTGCAGGCCACCACTAATGCTTTAGCACCCTGCGCGATAAGGAAATCGGTGATGGCGAACGCACGTTCACAGATGAATTCCGGCGTTTTGCTGCCGTACGGCGCATGCAGTGAATCGGCGTAATACAACAAAGGCTCCGCCGGTAGCAGTACGTGGATGTGCTTGAGTACCGAGATACCGCCGACGCCGGAGTCGAAGATGCCGATGGGACGAGAATCAGCCAAGTTTGCCTTATCGTTTTAATGTCTGAAAGCCATCGAATCTTACTGGATTACCGCTTTCGCTGGAATGATCATTCATCTGAGAAAGCATCGGATGAGTTGATATAATCGGACGATCTAAATTCACAAAGGACATGATCCGATGCAGAATTTCGGGATGAGATGTCAGGCGGACGAACGCAGCAGCCGAGATAGTACATTCAGCACAAAGGCTGCGAGTGCCTCCAACGACACAAATCACCGAAAGAATGCATTGGCTTGATATGGGAAACCGTCTAAGCAAGATCTACACACGTACCGGAGACAAAGGTACAACCGGGTTAGGTGATGGCAGCCGCGTCGATAAGGACTGCCTGCGTGTCGAAGCCATGGGCGATGTCGACGAACTCAACGCCATCATCGGCATCATGCTGACCGAGCCTATCCTGGTCGGCATGCGCGAGACCTTCACCGCCGTGCAACACGACCTCTTCGATCTGGGCGGCGAGATCTGTCTGCCCGGACACGACCTCATCAAGCCCGAGCGCGTGACCCAGCTGGAGAACGCTCTCGATAACTGGAACGAGGAACTGGAACCCTTGAAGGAATTCATTCTGCCTGGCGGCAGTCGCGCCGCGGCTTATTGCCATCTGGCGCGCACCGTCTGCCGTCGCGCGGAACGCCAACTGGTAAGGCTGAGCCGCCAGGAGCCCGTGACCGAGGTCTCGTTGCAATACCTCAATCGTTTGTCCGACCTGCTGTTCGTCGCTTGCCGTAGCCTGAACAAGGCTGCCGGTCAGGATGATGTGTTGTGGAAGAACAAGTCGAGCTAACCACACCTACCCCCGCGATTCGAAACAAGGCGCCCAAGGGCGCCTTTTCTTTTGCCCGCGTCCAAGACCTTGCACCACTAATATTCTTATTAGTTATATTTATATTAAAACAAATTATTTTTCATTATTTAACTCGATTGTTACAGTGCGCAACGTTTGATTCATCCAGAACAGGAAAAGCACCATGTCCACACTTAGCAACGTGAACGTCACCGACGAAGTGATCGCCGAGATCCAGCGCGCCATCGAGCAGCTGCGCTTCGGCTCCGTGGAGATCACGGTGCACGAGGGACGGGTCACCCAGATCGAAAAACGCGAGAAGGTCCGCTTCGGACAAGACGCACAACGCATCAAGCCTACTGCCCCAGCAGCGGCTAGCAACCATTAAAACCATCGATGAACTGACCGGACAGCCGGAAGTACAAGACTAAATCAGGAGTTCATCATGCAATTCAAAACAACACGTATCACACAGGCACTGGTCGCAGGGGGCGTCTTATTGGCAAGCAACATCGCGTTCGCAGGGGATGCGGAAGTAGAAGCCTTGCGCAAGACCATCGAAGAACTGGATCAGAAGATCAAGATCATCGAGCGCAAGAACGAGATCGCTTCGGAAGAAGCCGCTGCCAAGAAGAAAGAGACCCCAGTGCTGGTCGCGGGCGACAAGGGCTTTGCGCTCAAGTCCGCTGACGGCAACTTCGAATTCAAGCTGCGCGGCCTCATTCAGGCTGACAGCCGCACATTCATCGGGGATGACAGCGCGGCTGGCGTCAGCGGCACGGGTCTGGACGACGAATACCTGCTGCGCCGCGTGCGCCCGACCTTCGAGGGTACGGTGTTCGGCAAATACGATTTCCGCTTCACCCCGGATTTTGCGCCTGAGGCCGCCAACGTACAGGACGCGTTCATCAATGCGCGATTCAAACCATGGTTCAAGGTACAGGCCGGTAAGTTCAAGGTACCAGTCGGCCTGGAGCGCCTGCAATCCGGTGGCGACCTGCGTTTCGTCGAGCGTTCCTATGTGACCAACTCGCTGCTACCCAACCGTGACGTCGGCGTGCAGCTGCACGGCGACCTGTTCGAAGGCAAGCTGAGCTATGCCGCCGGCATCTTCGACGGCGTCTCTGACGGCGGTAGCAATGCCACCAACCGCGACAACGGCAATTCGTCCAAGGATAAGGAATACGCCGCCCGCCTCTTCACCGAACCGTTCAAGGGCGAGGATAGCTTCCTCGAGGGCCTGGGCTTCGGTCTCGCAGGCACCACTTCCGACTACAAGCGTGACGGCTACCTGAACCCGACCTATCGCACTCCGGGCCAGTTGTCCTTGTTCACTTATAACGCGGCCGTGGTCGGCGATGGCAAGCAGAACCGCATCTCGCCGCAGCTCTACTACTACAACGGACCGTTCGGCCTGATCAGCGAATACGCCAAGGTCAAGCATGACGTGGCGCGTGGCGCCAACGCCGAGACGCTGGACCATGACGGTTGGCAGGTCGCGGCCACCTACGTCCTGACCGGTGAGAAGAACAGCTTCAAGGGCATCACCCCCAAGAACGACTTCGACCTCGACAAGGGCAATTGGGGCGCTTGGGAACTCGCAGCGCGCTACTCCGAGCTGAACATCGATGACAAGGCGTTCGCTGGCCCTGCCGGGACACGACTCGCCGGTGCGACATCGACCACCAAGGGCGCTGAATCGTGGGCCCTGGGCGTCAACTGGTACTTGAACAAGTACGTCAAGCTACAGACGACGTATGAGCAGACCCGCTTCGACAGCGCTTTCGCCAATGTGCGTGACCGCGATACCGAGCGCGTGCTGTTCTCCCGATTCCAGGTCGCTTTCTAAACCCCGCATAACCACTTGTAAACATTGATTGATAAGGAAAACACATGAAGAACCTCTATTTAGGACTCAGTGCACTGATCGCCGCACTGGCGCTGGCGAACCCGCTGGTGGCCAGCGCAGCGGAAGTGACGCTGCTCAACGTCTCCTACGACCCGACGCGCGAACTCTACCAGGACTACAACGCGGCGTTCGCCAAGTACTGGCAAGCCAAGACCGGCGACAAGGTCACCGTCAAGCAATCGCACGGCGGTTCCGGCAAGCAAGCGCGTGCCGTGATCGACGGGCTTGAAGCGGATGTCGTGACCCTGGCACTCGCGTATGACGTCGACGCCATCCACGAGAAGGCGCGGCTTATCCCCAAGGATTGGCAGAAACGCCTGAAGCACAACAGCGCGCCCTACACCTCGACCATCGTCTTCCTGGTGCGCAAGGGCAACCCGAAAGCCATCAAGGACTGGGATGACCTCGTGAAGCCCGGTATTTCCGTGATCACGCCTAACCCCAAGACTTCGGGCGGCGCACGCTGGAACTACCTCGCGGCCTGGGCATTCGCCCAGAAGAAGTATGGCAGCGAAGACAAGGCCAGGGAATTCGTCGGCAAGCTGTTCAAGAACGTGCCGGTGCTGGATTCCGGCGCACGTGGCTCCACGACGACCTTCATCGAACGTGGGATCGGCGATGTCGCCATCTCCTGGGAGAACGAAGCGTTCCTGGCATTGAAGGAACTCGGCCCGGACAAGTTCGAAGTCGTCGTGCCTTCCTTGTCGATCCTGGCTGAACCGACGGTCACCATCGTCGACAAGGTCGTGGACAAGCGTAAGACCCGCCCTGTCGCACAGGCCTATCTCGACTACCTGTACTCGGAAGAAGGCCAGGACATCGCCGGTAAGCATTACTACCGCCCTACCCTGCCCAGTGCCGCGGCGAAGTACGAGAAGCAGTTCCCCAAACTGAATCTGATCACCATCGACGAGACTTTCGGTGGCTGGCAAAAGGCCCAGAAGACGCACTTCAGTGACGGCGGCGTGTTCGACCAGATCTACGGTAAGTAAGCCGATAACGGGTTCCTTCAGGGGAACCCGTTCTCTATCCCATCATCGCGACAGGAGGCACAGCATGAGTTCAGCATTGATCGTAGGTGGCGACCAGATCGACGGCATCAAGCAGGTCTTGGCCAGCCAAGGCATCACGCAGATCAATCACTGGTCAGGCCGCAAGGTCGGTGACGGCAAGAAGGTGATCCCGCAGGATACCCAGCTCATCGTGCTGGTGACGGACTGGATCAGCCATACCTTCACGCACAACATCAAGCGCAGTGCCGCCAAACGCGGTGTCCGTATTGTCTACACCCCCAACGGTCCTGCCGCGCTACGCTCGCGCCTCGATCGCCTGAACCAAGGCAACACCACCGATCAGGAGGGCGTCTGTCGCACGACGCTGAACCCCTGTACGCAATGGCTGGCCAGGTTGAAGGCAGCCATCGCTCGATCCATCCAATGAACCAAGGAGCACTAACATGGCAATTCACGCAATCAATGTCCGTAATCAATTCCGCGGACGCATC
>CBFGLF010000121.1:0-4922 GCA_965649545.1 uncultured Methylotenera sp. | reverse complement strand
TGCATGGACTGCGGCATCCCGTTCTGCATGAGCGGCTGTCCGGTCAACAACATCATTCCCGACTGGAACGACCTGGTCTATCACCAGGACTGGAAACAGGCGATCGATGTCCTGCACTCGACCAACAATTTCCCGGAGTTCACCGGCCGCATCTGCCCGGCACCGTGTGAAGCGGCTTGCACGCTGAACATCAACGATGACGCGGTAGGCATCAAATCCATCGAGCATGCCATCATCGATAAGGCCTGGGAGAACGGTTGGGTCATCCCGCAACCCCCCGAGCACAAGACCGGCAAGAAGGTCGCCATCGTCGGCTCCGGCCCTGCCGGCCTCGCCGCGGCGCAACAGCTGGCACGCGTCGGCCATGACGTCGTGGTGCTGGAGAAGGAGACCCGGATCGGCGGCTTGCTGCGTTACGGGATCCCCGATTTCAAGATGGAAAAATCCCACATCGACCGCCGCATGGCGCAGATGGAAGCCGAAGGCGTGCAGTTCCGCACCGGCCAGTATGTCGGCGACAACGTCAAGGCAGATGACCTGCTCAAGGAATACGATGCCGTGATCCTGGCAGGCGGTGCCGAGCAACCGCGCGACCTGCCCGTCCCTGGTCGCGAACTCGATGGCGTCATGTTCGCCATGGATTTCCTCACGCCGCAGAACAAGGTGGTCGCTGGCGACACCATCGAGAACCAGGTGAAGGCCACCAACAAGCATGTGGTCGTCATCGGCGGCGGCGATACCGGTTCCGACTGTGTCGGTACCTCCAATCGTCACGGCGCGGTGTCGATCACCCAGTTCGAGCTGATGCCACAACCGCCAAAAGAAGAGAACAAGGAACTGACTTGGCCCAACTGGCCCCTGAAGATGCGCACGTCCAGTTCGCATGAAGAAGGTGCCAACCGCGACTGGTCGATCACCACCAAGGCCTTCATCGGCGAGAACGGCAAGGTGACTGGCCTCAAGGCCGCGCGCGTGGAATGGAAGGACGGTCGCATGCAGGAGATCGCCGGTTCCGAATTCACCATCCAGGCCGACCTGGTATTGCTGGCCATGGGCTTCATCTCCCCGACGCAGAAGGTGCTGGACGCATTCGGCATCGAGAAGGACAACCGCGGCAATGCCAAGGCCACCACCGATGGCGAGGGTTGCTACAAGACCACGTCGCCCAAGGTGTTCGCCGCCGGCGATATGCGTCGTGGCCAATCGCTCGTGGTCTGGGCGATCCGCGAGGGTCGTCAGTGCGCCAAGGCCGTGGACGAGTTCCTCATGGGTACGTCCGAACTGCCACGCTAAGGGCCTGGTGAACCTGGCACCGGAGCAACCGAAGTAGAATCCTGGGGATACCGTTTGTGTATCCCCAAATTTTTTGAGCGATCACATGACCTCTTTGCAAAACGATACTTTCCTGCGCGCGTTGATGCGCCAGCCGACCGATTACACCCCGGTGTGGATGATGCGCCAGGCCGGGCGTTATCTGCCGGAGTATCGTGAAAGCCGCAAAACCGCGGGCAGCTTCCTGCAGCTATGCAAGAGCCCGGATTTCGCCACCGAAGTCACTTTGCAGCCGCTAGACCGCTATCCGCTGCTCGATGCCTCCATCCTTTTCTCCGACATCCTCACGGTGCCGGATGCCATGGGCCTGGGGTTGTATTTTGAAGAGGGCGAAGGTCCCAAGTTCGAACGTACGCTGCGCGAAGAGAACGATATCGAGAAGCTGGCCGTGCCCGATATGGCCAGCCTGCAGTACGTATTCGATGCCGTCGCGCAGATCCGCAAAGGGATCGCTGGCCGCGTGCCGCTGATCGGCTTCGCCGGCAGTCCCTGGACTCTGGCGACGTACATGGTCGAAGGCAAGGGCGGCACTGATTTCCTCAATATCAAGAAGATGGCTTACGCGCGTCCGGACCTCTTGCACCGCATCCTCGACATCACGGCGCAGGCCGTCACACAGTATCTCAACGCGCAGATCGCCGCCGGCGCGCAAGCCGTCATGGTGTTCGATTCCTGGGGCGGCGCGCTCTCGCACAATGCCTACCGCGAGTTTTCGCTCACTTATATCGAAAAGATCATGAGGGGGCTGACGCGCGAGAACGAAGGTCGCGTGGTGCCACGCATCGCCTTCACCAAGGGCGGCGGCCTGTGGCTGGAAGCGCAGGCCGGCATCGGAGCGGACGCCCTGGGACTGGACTGGACCGTAGACCTCGGCGAAGCGCGCAAGCGTGTCGGCGATCAGGTCGCGCTGCAAGGTAACCTCGATCCGGCGATCCTGCTATCGACACCCGCGGCCATCGAGAAAGAAGTCGCCAGCATCCTCGCAAGTTACGGCAAAGGTCATGGCCACGTGTTCAACCTCGGTCACGGCATCACCCAATGGACACCGCCAGAGAACGCAGCTGCCATGCTGCAGGCGGTCCGCGACCACAGCCCGCAATATCACCGCTGATATTCGATGGGACGGCATCGCCGTTCCAGTGCAGGGCGCCTTTAGAAGATGAGCCTGCTGCTATACTGCCAGCAGTGAATACGCCGTTCTGAGGGCATCGTGCATCCTGTCATCCAATCAAGGCTCAAGCCAGCAGTCATAACCGTCCTGATCTCAAGACCGTTCAAGATCGTCGCTGGACTGTTCCTCGTCTACCTGCTGCTCGGTTATTTCGCGGTCAACCCGCTGGCCAAGCGCATCCTGCCCTGGGTCGCGGAGAACAAACTGGCGAGCCGCATGACCGTGGATCAGGTGAAGTTCGACCCGCTGCGACTGATACTACGCGTCGATAACCTCAGGCTCAGCACCCAGGCAGGCGCGCCGCTGGCCGGGTTCGAAGGATTGCAGGTCAATCTCGAGACCACGGGCCTGTTCCGGTTCGCCTGGCGCTTGCACGATATCCGCCTGACGGGGCCGCAGGTGGTGTTCGATATCGCACCCGACGGTAAGCTCAACTGGGCCGAGCTCATCGCCAAGCTCAACGAGGAACCGGAACCCCCTAGCGACGGCATGACGCGCCTGCTGATCGACCATATCCTGATCGAGAACGGCCATGTCCAATACAGCGACCGCAACCGCCCCACCGCCTTCCGCATGGCCCTGAAGCCGTTGGGCCTGGAACTCGACGGGCTGTCCACCTTGCCCGAAGACCGCGGCGATTACCTGATCGCGGCCAAGTTGCCGGAACAAGGCGGGACCCTGAAATGGAAAGGCGACATCGCGCTCAATCCCGTAGCCTCCAAGGGGGTGCTCGAACTGCAAGGCATCCAGCTCGCCAAGCTGCTGCAAGTGGTCGATCCCGGATCGCTGCCGGTGCAAGTCACCGGCGGTGCGTTGCAGACACGTCTGAACTACGATTTCTCGATGACCAGCGATACCGCGGAGCCGCTGCCGCAGGCGAGACTCAGCGATATCGACATCCAGCTCTCGCAGCTGGCCGCAAGGCTGAACCCCCAGGCGAGCATCACGCTTGACGAGACCACATTGAAACTGCCGGCACTCGATTTCTCCATGCGAGGAGGGGCTCAGGTACGCTTCCAGGGCCTCACGCTGTCGACCAAGGGGCTCGCGCTGCGCAGCCATGAGAAATCGCTGTTCAGCCTGCCGCAGGCCAGTATCGCCGGCGTGGATTTCGATCTTGCCGGCAAGCAACTGAAGGTGGCAGAGGTCACGCTACAGGGCGGCGAGATCCACGCCGCTCGCAGTCGGGATGGGGCGGTCAATTTCAGTGAGCTGGCACCAGTGACCGCGAAGACCGAGTCGGCCCCGGCAAGCGACAGCGAACCGGCGCAGCCTTTCAGGTTCGAGGTATCGGCAGTCAAGTTGCAGGACTGGAAAGCCGACTATATCGATAGCGGCTTTGTCCGCCCGTTGCGAGTCGCTGTCGGGGATATCGACCTCGGACTGGCGCTGGATAATCGAGATGGAGCGCTGGCGATACGTGGCCTCGATGCCGAGTGGAGCCAGATCGCCCTCTATTCGGCCGACGATCCACAAGCCTCAGCCACTTTGGCCAAACTCACGGCGAACGACGGCGAAGTGCGCCTGCAGGATCAGCAGATTAGCCTGTCATCGTTCATGCTGTCCGGCCTGGATACCCAGGTCAAACGCGGTGCCGACGGTCGCCTGAACTGGCAACCAATGCTGGAACAGCATGTCTCATCCGTCTCCTCTGGCGCCGCATCTGCGACCACTAGGCCTATTAGCAAAACCAGCGAAGCTTCTCCATGGAAACTCGATTTGGGTCGCATCGGCCTCGATAACGGCAGTGTGCATTACAGCGACAGCAGCACTCCAAGCCCGGTCACCCTCGATCTCCAGCAGATGAGCCTGGAGTTGCAGCAGGCGACCCTCGATCTCGCCAAGCCGATACCGCTCAAGGCCAAGCTGCGGGTCAAACAGGGGGGCCAGCTCAATGTCAGTGGCCGGCTCGCGCCCAGCCCGTTGAGCACGGATCTGCAAGTGCATCTGCAAGGACTCTCGCTCAAGCCATTCACGCCCTACGTCAATCAGGCGGCTTATCTCAAGCTGGACGATGGCCGCGTCAATCTCAACGGCAAACTCGCGTTGCGCAGCGCGAAATCCCTGCAGGGCGGGTTCAACGGTGGGTTCAGCATCGAGCGCTTGCAGATCAACGAGGAGCAGGGCGGTGCCACCTTCCTCGCCTGGAAGGAGGTCTCCAGCGACTCGCTCAGGCTCGATATCGGCAAGCCGCAACTGCACATGGATGCCTTGCGCATCGTCGAGCCGGTCGGCAAGTTCATCATCTACGAAGACCGGACGCTCAACGTCAAGCGCATCCTCCGTCCCGCTGCGCCTGCCAATCCTTCAGTCGTCGCCAAGACACCATCTTCCGCCGCCGAGTCGTCGTTCGATGTGTCGGTCGATCGCATCAGCATCGACAACGCCAGTATGGAATTCGCCGATCTCTCGCTCAAAC
>CBFGLF010000120.1:0-4983 GCA_965649545.1 uncultured Methylotenera sp. | reverse complement strand
GAGGATCCATGCGAAGTTTTTCATGCGGCAGTCTCGATCCTAATATTCTTCAGCGCTTGATTGCGCTCGCTACGTTTGGTTTTATCCTGCACCTTGCCAGCCAGCTGACCGCATGCGGCATCGATATCGTCACCTCGGGTCTTGCGCGTGGTCACGACGTAGCCAGCTTGCATCAGCACATCTCGGAAACGACGGATGCTATCAGGCTTGGAAGTCCCGTAACCGCTATCCGGGAAGGGATTGAACGGGATGAGGTTGAACTTGCAAGGGACATCGCGCACCACATCCAGCAACTGTCTGGCGTGTTCGACAGAATCGTTGACGCCATCCAGCATCACGTATTCGAACGTGACGAAGTCTCGCGGGGCCTTGACCAGATATCGCTGGCAAGCGGCCATGAGGTCCTTCAGCGGGTATTTCTTGTTAATCGGCACGATCTCGTCGCGCAGCGCGTCATTCGGTGCGTGCAGCGACACGGCCAGCGCAACGGGGCAATCTTCCTTGAGCCTGTCCATCGCGGGTACCATGCCGGAGGTCGACAGCGTCACGCGCCGACGACTCAGCCCGTAGGCGGAATCGTCGAGCATGATCTGCATGGCGGTGACGACATTGTCGTAATTGGCCAGTGGTTCGCCCATGCCCATCATGACGACATTACTGATGATACGTTCGCCCTGCGGCAACATGTCATAGCCGTCGGCCTGTCTCAGGGAACGGTTAGCGACCCAAAGCTGACCGATGATCTCGGACACACTGAGATTGCGGTTGAACCCCTGACGGCCCGTAGAGCAAAAAGTACATTCCAGCGCACAGCCCACCTGGGAGGAGACGCACAGGGTGCCGCGGTCGTCCTCGGGGATGAACACCGTCTCTACCCCATTGCCACTGCCGGCACCGATCAGCCATTTGCGCGTGCCGTCATCCGACACTTGCTCCAACTGAACGGTGGGCGGCGTGATCGCCGCTTCGCTGGCGAGTCGCTCGCGCAGCGATTTGGCGATATCGGTCATCTGCTCGAAATCATGCACCCCGAAGTGGTGCATCCACCGCATCAGCTGTTTCGCGCGAAACGGTTTCTCGCCAAGCCCTTTGAAGTACTCGGCGAGTTGCGGTTGGTTGAGATCGAGCAGGTTGACCAAGGGTGGCTTATCCGTTACTTACCGAAGAAGTAAGCGATCTCGATCGCTGCGTTCTCGGCGGAATCGCTGCCGTGAACGGCGTTAGCGTCGATGCTCTCGGCGAAATCGGCACGAATGGTACCTGCAGCAGCTTCCTTGGGATTGGTCGCGCCCATCAGTTCGCGGTTCTTGGCGACTGCGTTCTCGCCTTCCAATACCTGGATCATGACTGGACCGGAGATCATGAACTTGACCAGATCCTTGAAGAAAGGACGCTCCTTGTGCACGGCGTAGAAGCCTTCGGCATCGGCTTGGCTCAGTTGGGCCATCTTGGCGTTGACGATCTTCAGGCCGTTAGACTCGAAGCGGGAATAGATCTTGCCGATGACGTTCTTGGCAACTGCATCTGGTTTGATGATGGAAAGGGTGCGTTCTACAGCCATGATGACTCCAATTAAATTTACAAGAGAACTACGTTAGAAAATGACGATGGAAAAGACCGTTAAAATACCATTTTAACGGCCTAAAATAAACCTTTGCTTGAATGTCCGGCCCGCAGGATCAGGCTGCGTTACGTTGTCGGCGAGCCTCGTAGAGACAGATGCCGCTGGCCACCGAGACGTTCAGACTTTCCACGGAACCGAACATCGGGATACCGACCAGCGCATCGCAGGTCTCGGCCGTCAAACGACGGAGACCAGTACCTTCCGCACCCAGCACCAGCGCCAGCGGCCCGGTCAGTCTGGTCGAGAAGAGATCGTGCGAGGCCTCGGCGGAAGTGCCGACGACGAATACGCCCGCCTCCTTCAGTTCACGGATGGTGCGCGCCAGGTTGGTGACGGCGATGAATGGCACGGTCTCCGCCGCGCCGCAAGCCACTTTGCGCACAGTCGCGTTGAGTCCAGCCGCGCGATCCTTGGGAGCGATCACCGCATGCACGCCCATGGCGTCGGCGACACGCAGGCAGGCACCGAGGTTATGCGGGTCTTCCACTCCGTCGAGGATGAGGAAGAACGGCGGCTCCTTCAGATCCGACTCCAGGATGTCATGGATGTCCCGATACGGAATGGGCGTATCGACCACCCGAGCAATCACGCCCTGGTGACGGCCATTGGCGCCGGCCATGCCGTCGAGACGCGAGCGCTCGACCTGCATCAGGCGTACACCGGCGGCTTCCGCCATGCCCAGCAGGTCTTTCATCCGGGCGTCGACCCGATCGCGGTCGATCAGGATCTCCTGGATGCTTGCCGCATGCTGTCGCAAACGGCTCAGGACGGCATGGAAGCCGAAGAGAATACGGGTATCGCTCATTTACGTTTGTTGCCTTTTCTCGTTGTGGATTTTCCGGCTGCCGGTTTCTTGGCCGCTTTGGACGGCGCATGTCCCTTGGATGGCGATTTGCCGGACTTGCCGCGGGCAGCCTCCCCGGAAGCCTTGTCACCGAACGCTTTGGCAGCGCGCGGCTTGCCTCTGGGCGCCCATTCAGGCGCGGGCCGTTTCTCCGCATCCACGGGCGCGGATTCATCCTTGCCCAGTTTCGTCGTGGCGGCGACCAGCACGAAATCAATCTTGCTGGTTTCGAGATCCACTCGCGCCACCTTGACGCGCAGCCGATCACCCAGCCGGTAGCGCACGCCTGTGCGCTCGCCCGCCATCTCGTGGCGCGCCTTGTCGTAGTTGAAGTAATCGTTGCCCAACTCGGTCACATGCAGCAAGCCTTCGACATAGATGCCATCCAGCGCGATGAACAGGCCGAAGCTGGTGACCCCCGCCACCGTCCCGTCGAACACTTCACCAATCTTGTCCTGCATGTAGTAACACTTGAGCCATGCCTGGACGTCGCGGGTCGCGTCATCGGCACGGCGTTCGGTCATCGAACAATGCTGACCCAGGGCATTCCAGTCGCCCGGCGTGTACTTCTTGCCTTCGATCACGGCCTTGATCGCCCGATGGATCAACAGGTCCGGATAACGCCGGATCGGTGAGGTGAAATGGGTGTAAGACTCGTACGCCAGGCCGAAATGGCCGACATTGTCCGGGCTATACACCGCCTGCTGCATGGAGCGCAATAACACCGTCTGCAACAGGAGTTCGTCAGGACGCCCCTTGATGCGGGCGAGCACCTTAGCATAATCCTTGGCATGCGGGGTATCGCCGCCGCCGATCCCGAAGCCGAACTCGCCCATGAAGGTACGCAAGGCTTCCAGTTTTTCCGGGGTAGGACCTTCATGTATCCGGTACAGCGCAGGATGTTCGTGGGTCTTGAGGAAATCCGACGCACAGACATTGGCGGCCAGCATGCACTCCTCGATCAGGCGATGCGCGTCGTTACGAGTGGAAGCCTCGATACGGTCGATCTTGCCGTTGTCATTGAAGACCATGACCGTCTCGCTGCTCTCGAATTCGATCGCACCCCGCTTCTCGCGCGCTTCCAGCATGATCTTGAACAGGGTATAGAGGTGCTGAACATGCGGCATCAGCCATGCATATTCGCGTGCAGCCTCCCCTTGCGGGTTGGTCAGCATGTCGAAGACCTTGGTGTAGGTCATCCGCGCCTTGGAACGCATCACCGATGGATAGAACTGGTAGCGTTTGACGTTGCCTTTGCCGTCGATCTGCATGTCACAGACCATGCACATACGCTCGACATCCGGGTTGAGTGAGCAGAGTCCATTGGATAGCGCTTCCGGCAGCATGGGGATCACACGACGCGGGAAGTACACCGAATTCCCACGCTCGAAGGCATCCCTGTCCAGCGCATCGCCCGGCTTCACATAGAAGCTGACGTCGGCGATCGCGACCACCAGTCGCCAGCCCTGGCCTTGCGGCTCGCAATAGACGGCATCGTCGAAATCCCGGGCCGTCTCACCGTCGATGGTGACCAACGGCAGCTCGCGCAGGTCGACGCGGCCTTTCCAGTCCTTGGCTTGCACTAGCTTCGGGTAGGCCTCGGCCTGCTTGATCGCTTCTGGCGAGAAGTCGTACGGGAGTTTGTGCTTGCGCAACGCGATCTCGATCTCCATGCCGGAGTCGGCATAGTTGCCGAGGATCTCGACGATCTTGCCGATGGGCTTGCCATGCGGCGAAGGCTGTTCGGTCAACTCGACCATGACCACCTGGCCATCCTTGGCATCCATGTCCAGGTGATAGGGGATGATGATGTCCTGGTTCACGCGCTTGTCTTCCGCGGCGACGATGGTGAAACCGAAACCGCGCATGACGCGACCGACCAGATGCTTGTTGGTACGCTCAAGTACCTCGACGATCTTGCCTTCCGGGCGGCCACGACGGTCGAAACCGGATTGGCGCACCATGACGCGATCGCCGTGCAGCACCTGCGACATCTCCTTGGGACTGAGGAACAGGTCGTCGCCGCCACTATCAGGAATGAAGAAGCCGAAGCCGTCGGGATGACCCTGCACCTTGCCGGCCAGCAAATGGATCTTCTGGGCCAGGCATAACGCGCCTTTACGATTACGGATGATCTGCCCTTCACGCTCCATGGCGTTGAGGCGGCGGTTGAATATCTCTTGCTCGGCTTCGCCGATGCCCAGCAATTCGTAGAGTTGTTCGACGCTCAGTGGCACCCCCTGCTCGTCCATCTGTTGCATGATGAGTTCTCGGCTCGGCAATGGATTCTCGTAGTTGGCCGCCTCACGTGCAGCATGAGGATCGACCGGGCGATTCGCGGTTTTTTTGTTGTTGGATGGTTTTTTTCTCGTTGACAAAGTATGTCTTTCCTATAGAATTCGCGTTCTTCGTTTTACCCCATTTGAATGCCCAGATGGCGGAATTGGTAGACGCGCTAGGTTCAGGTCCTAGTGGTGGCAACACTGTGGAGGTTCGAGTCCTCTTCTGGGCACCA
>CBFGLF010000119.1:0-5257 GCA_965649545.1 uncultured Methylotenera sp. | reverse complement strand
CATGAGCCAAGCTAAAACAGGTCGTAATGACCCTTGTCCGTGCGGTAGCGGAAAAAAATTCAAACAATGCTGCGCACCCAAGCAGTCCGCCGGTCATGTCGCTGTCCCTACTATGGATATGCAAATCCAGCAGGCCATTCGACAGGCCTGGATATTGCAATCGACTGGTCGCCAAGTCGAAGCTGAGACGATCTGTAAACAGATATTCTCTATCCGTCCGAACCATCCTGAAGCGATGCATCTTCTCGGCGTCATGGCGTTACGCGACGGGAATATTCCTGACGCCATTGTCGCCTTAACAAAGGCTTCTCAAGGGGCGGCCAACAATCCCCAATTCAAATCGAACCTAGGTCTTGCCTACCACGAGCAAGGTCAACTGGATCAGGCCACCAAGTACTACCGGCAGGCGTTGAAGTTGCGTTCAGATTATGCCGATGCCTATTACAACCTGCATGCGGCGCAGCTCGAAGTTGATGGCTTGACCCCAGCCATTGAAAGTCTGCAAACATTACTGCAGTTAGCCCCTAACGATCTGGATGGACGCTTCATGCTAGGGGTCCTCTTTGAATACAGAGGGGATGTGGCCCACGGCGATCAACAGGCGGCTGCGCAGCAATTCAGCTACCTTGGCTCGTCGAGCGGCCTTTATGCAGCGAGGCTGGATGCCTGGCGATACCTCAAGTCGGCATGTTCAACACTACCACCCGTGACGGGCAGCAACATGGGCACTTTCCGCCTGGCGGTCGATGCGGCGAAACTGCAAGGACTGGTGCTGGAGTTTGGGGTCAGGCACGGCAATACGATCCGTCAGATCGCAGCGCTTGTCGACCAGGAAGTGCATGGTTTCGATAGCTTTGAGGGTTTACCGGAACAGTGGCATCACGAGCCCAAGGGAAGCTATACCACCAAAGGCCGGATTCCGGACGTCCCCCAACAAGTCAAATTGCATGCAGGCTGGTTCGAGGAGACCTTGCCGGCATTCCTTGAGCAATATCCGGGCAAGGTACGGCTGGTCAACATCGATTGTGACATCTATAGTTCAACCAAGACTGTGCTTGATGCCCTGGCACCACGGATCGTCTCGGGATCGGTACTCATTTTCGATGAATATATCGGTAACGAGCATTGGCGCGAAGACGAGTTCAAAGCGTTTCAGGAAGCCGTCGCCAAGTATGGCTGGGATTATGAGTATCTAAGCTTCAGTTTCTTCACGAAACAGGTCACGGTTCGCATCAAATAACCGGGTGCTTCAAGTCATTCAGGCGCATCATCAACACGCTGACGGTCTGGCCCCTGATCGTGGCCAGACGATGTTGTTGAGGCCCGCGCTACTCTTCGATACCTAGTTCCTGGATCTTCCGTGTCAACGTATTGCGACCCATCCCAAGCTGTGTAGCGGCCTCGATGCGGCGTCCACCTGTGTGCTGCAAGGCGCGTGTGATGAGGATCTTCTCGAATTCGCGTGTCCGCGTATCCAGCAGGTTCTGTTCCCCACGGTTCAATGCATCCATCACCTCGGCAGACAGCGCTTCCTGCCATGAGGCGGCGCTCAAAGGCTTGGCAGAGTCTTCCTTCAACTCAGGCGGCAGATCGGCGACATCGATGTTCTGCCCCGGTGCCATCACGGTCAACCAATGACAGACGTTCTCCAATTGGCGGACATTACCACTCCAGTTCATGGTCGAGAGATACCGCAAAGCCGCAGCGGAGGGCTGCTTCGGTTCGACGCCGAGTTCCTGAGCGCTCTGCTGCAGGAAATGTTTCACCAGTAGGGGAACGTCTTCACGACGTTCTCGCAATGGAGGCAGGCGTAAGCGGATGACATTCAAGCGATGGAACAGATCCTCGCGAAACAGGCCCAGCTTGACCCGTTCTTCTAAATCCTGATGGGTGGCGGCAATGATCCGCACGTTGACCTTGACCGGTTGATGGCCGCCCACTCGATAGAATTGACCATCGCAAAGCACGCGTAACAGACGGGTCTGCAGGTCGGAAGGCATATCGCCGATCTCGTCCAGGAATAAAGTCCCTCCGTCAGCCTGCTCGAATCGTCCGCGTCTCGCGGCTTGTGCGCCAGTAAAAGCACCACGCTCGTGGCCGAACAATTCCGACTCCAGCAAATCCTTCGGGATGGCCGCGGTATTGATGGCGATGAAGGGCTTTTCAGCACGCGGGCTATGCCTGTGCAGGGCGCTCGCGACCAACTCCTTACCTGTACCGGATTCGCCATTGATCAGCACGGTCGCGTGAGAGCGGCTCAAGCGGCCGATCGCACGGAACACCTCCTGCATCGCAGGTGCCTGACCGATGATCTCCGGGGTCTCTTCGGGTGAGACCGCCTCCGTCGCCTGGCGCATGCTTTCGTCCACGGCACGACGGATGATCTCGATGGCTTGGTCGACATCGAATGGTTTCGCCAGGTACTCGAAAGCACCGCCCTGGAATGCAGCGACTGCACTTTCAAGGTCGGAGTACGCCGTCATGATGATGACGGGAATATCCGGCAGGCGTTTCTTGATCTCTTCCAGAAAATCCAGGCCAGAACCATTCGGCATGCGGATATCGCTGACGACGACCTGGGGTTCTTCCCGATCCAGCGCATTCAGCGCTTCAGGTACGGAAGAAAAGGTCTTGAATTCCATATCAGTGCGGGCGAGTGCCTTTTCAAACACCCAGCGGATGGAACGGTCGTCATCAATGATCCAGATTGGTTTCATGGTTTGCCTGAGTTGCTGTTATATATAGGGTTACTGCTTGCTGATCGAGCATTTCATGGCCGTCGTCTCGATCGGCAGCATGATGGTGAAACAAGTATGGCCGGGCTGGCTGTCACATTCGATCATGCCATGATGCTGCGTGATAAAGGTTTGTGCCAGTGTGAGCCCCAGACCTGAACCGCCCTCACGACCCGAAACCAGCGGGTAGAAGATGCGGTCGCGGATGTCGGAAGGGATGCCGGGGCCGTTATCGATGATCTGGATCTTGATGGCGACACGATAGCGCTTCTTCGCCAGAGTGACTTGACGCTCGGCACGGGTGCGTAGCGTGATCTGCCCCTGGCCTTGCATGGCCTGTACGGCATTGCGGGCGATGTTGAGCACGGCCTGGATCAGCTTCTCCCGGTCACCGATCAATTCCGGCAGGCTGGTGTCGTAATCGCGTCGGACCATCACCCCTTTGGGCGATTCCGCCAGTAGCAGGCTACGCACGCGCTCGAGCACTTCATGGACGTTGGTCGGCTCGTACTTGGGCACACGGTGCGGTACCAGCAAACGATCCATCAGCGACTGCAGGCGATCCGCTTCCTTGATGATGACTTGCGTATATTCGCGCAGGTTGACCTGCGGCAATTCGTGTTCAAGAAGTTGTGCCGCGCCCCGCAAGCCGCCTAGCGGGTTGCGGATCTCATGGGCGAGATTGCGCAGCAGTTCGGCGTTGGCTTGCTGCTGGATCAGCATCCGTTCTTCACGCGCGATCCGCAATTGCTGGTCCATTTGCTGGAATTCAAGGACCAGACATGCCGGCGCCAGATCCACCGGTGTCACGGTGCAGGTCACGGCCAGGGAATTTTGCCGCATGGTCGTGATCAGGAATTCGTGTTCACGGAAGGGGCTGTGGTTGATGATCGCGTTCTCGACCGCCGAATGCAGGATCTCGGAGCCGGGAAAGACATGGGAGATGTTCTGGCCGGTGATCTGCTTGGCGCTGACCGCGAACAGGATCTCGGCCCCTGGGTTGGCGTAAACGACGTTACGAGATTTATCTAACAGGATGACCGCAGTAGCGAGATGTTCTAGACCGGCGAAAGAAGTAGGAATTGTTTGTACCATGGCTCTCTAATAAGCAAAAGCTAGGCCAGAGAGCAGCCAGGTTTACTTGAACGAGTCGAGTTCTTTTTGTAGCAGCTCGACATTTTTCTTGTGCGCTTCGACCTCGGCCTCTTGGCGCTTCAGGTTCTCATCGAATTTGATGATGTTCCCCGGCTCCTTCAGATTGTTGGCCCTGAAGAATTCCGCATTGGCCTGACTTTCGGCATACGCTTTCTTGGCGTCTTCAAGCACCTTCTTTTCCGTGGTTAGCTCATCTTCGAGGATCTTCCGGCGCTTCTGGTCCCGCTGTACCTGCGTTTGCTTATCCACACGCGGAAAATCAGAAGGGGTTGGCGTGCGTGTGCGCGGCTTGCTGTCGAATCCCGTATTCGCTGGTGGTTCAAGGTCGAGTTTCTTTGCACCTTTTGAGGGCACGTTGGAATACGTGATATGGCCGTTGGCATCCACGTTCTTGTAGATCTCTGCCCAGGCCATAGGGCTCAGCAAGAGGCTGGCGCAAAGAATGAGTAAGCGATTTTTCATAGCAGGAAGTGTAGTTGAGAACATATGCTCAGGCAACGCGCATTCGGTGTGGCTTGTTGACATCGCCTAGGCGATAAAAAAGGCGGGGTTCTCCCGCCTTTGATGCCTGGCTTGCCTTGGTGCGGCAAGCCAGGAGGTTGAGCCATGACTGGCTCAG
Organism: uncultured Methylotenera sp.; assembly: GCA_965649545.1. Classification (GTDB taxonomy): domain Bacteria; phylum Pseudomonadota; class Gammaproteobacteria; order Burkholderiales; family Methylophilaceae; genus CABHOJ01. The sequence continues at coordinate 748 of CBFGLF010000119.1, read as the reverse complement.
TCGAATTAGCAGCTGTAGTACATTGCGAATTCAATTGGGTGCGGGGTCATCCGCATCTTCGTGACTTCTTCCATCTTCAGATCGATGTAGCTGTTGATCCAGTCATCGGAGAACACGCCACCACGGGTCAGGAACTCGCGGTCCTTGTCCAGGTATTCCAGCGCTTGGTCAAGCGAGGAGCATACGGTTGGGATCGCTGCATCTTCCTCTGGAGGCAGATGGTAGAGATCCTTGGTCGCTGGCTCGCCAGGATGGATCTTGTTTTGTACGCCGTCCAGGCCGGCCATCAACAAGGCGCTGAATGCCAGGTATGGGTTAGCGGTTGGGTCTGGGAAGCGGGCTTCGATACGACGTGCCTTGTCGCCATGGACGAATGGAACGCGGATGGAAGCGGAACGGTTCTTGGCGGAATACGCCAGCTTGACCGGTGCTTCGAAGCCAGGAACCAGACGCTTGTAGGAGTTGGTGCCTGGGTTGGTGATCGCGTTCAGCGCACGTGCGTGCTTGATGATGCCGCCGATGTAGTAGAGGGCGAATTCGCTCAGACCGGCGTAGCCGTTGCCTGCGAACAGGTTCTTGCCGTCTTTCCATACGGATTGGTGCACGTGCATGCCGGAACCGTTGTCGCCGACGATAGGCTTAGGCATGAAAGTCGCGGTCTTGCCGTAAGCGTGTGCAGTGTTCAACACGACATACTTCAGGATCTGGGTCCAGTCGGCGCGTTGCACCAGGCTGCTGAACTTGGTAC
>CBFGLF010000118.1:0-5264 GCA_965649545.1 uncultured Methylotenera sp. | reverse complement strand
GAGACGGTGCAGTTGATGGTGGAGGTGGCGGGCTTGTGCTCCAGCGCACCGGCGTTGGAGGTGATGCGGCCGGCGGGGATGGCGCCACGGCGCAGCGCCCAGACGAACTTGTCGTACCAGTAGGCGCGCTTCTCTTCGGTCTCTTCGGCATCGGCCAGGGCGCGAGCCACACGCTTGTAGGAGTCATCCATGCTGGCGTCGACGTGCTCACCCTGCTTGGTCTTCAAGCGATACTTCTTATCCCAGATATCCAGGGATACGGGTTGGATCGGCACTTCTTGTGCGCCGACGTCATTGTCGTCCTGCACGGTTTTGACAGCCTTCAACATGGGGAGCATTCCTTCCTGATAACGAGCCAGTATTCTTGTTGGTGTTTTTGTTAATGTTTTGCCGGCAGTTTGGCCGGTGACCACAATATATTGTGATTGAGTGCAAAATTATGTCATTTAGTAGTGTGGGTCAAGAATTTTTTTTGGTGCGCCCGCTCTCTTTTGAGGCACGAATTTTGCCGCCCTTGCACTGGCTTGAATCGAGGCTTTGTGAGCCCTTGCTAACCCCTTAAAAATAATTCGTTGGACACAAAAGCGGGGGATGTGCATGCGAACCCTGCACGCCATTCTGTGAGAAAATCCAGCCATGCCACGCGCGCTCTATTCCCTGCTGCTCTACCTCATGTTGCCGTTCACGCCACTGAAGCTGTTGTGGCGCGGGATGAAGCAGCCGGAATACTTAAGACATGTGCTTGAAAGATATGGTTTCTTCGAGCACTCGATCGGGAATACCCCCCTGATCTGGCTGCATTGCGTCTCGGTGGGCGAGACCCGTGCTGCCGCCCCGCTGGTGCATGAACTACAGAAGCATTACCCCGATCACCGCATCCTGCTGACCCACGCCACGCCGACCGGGCGCGCCGCCGGTGAACAGTTGTTCGGCGACAGCGTCTCGCGCTGCTACCTGCCCTATGACGTGCCGGGCGCAGTGGGGCGCTTCCTCGATCATTACCGCCCGGCGCTCGGCATGCTGATGGAGACCGAGCTGTGGTTCAACCTCATCGCCGGATGCAAACGCCGCGGCATCCCCTTGCTGCTGGTGAACGCCCGGCTCTCGGAGAGATCGGCCCACGGCTATGCCCAAGTGGCACGCCTTAGCGCGGAAGGGTTGCAGGGGCTGACGGCCATCGCCGCGCAGACCGAGCAGGACGCGCAGCGCCTCGGCAGGCTGGGCGCGACCAACGTGCATGTGCTAGGCAACCTGAAATTCGACGTCGAGCCGCCGCCTAACGCCGCAGAACTCGGCGCGCTACTACGCGAAGCCCTGGGCAAGCACAGGCCGGTGTTCCTCGCCGCCAGTACCCGAGACGGCGAGGAACAGATGATCCTCGATGCGGTGGATGCCGCGCAGATCCCCAACCTGCTGACGGTGATCGTGCCGCGTCACCCGCAGCGCTTCGATGACGTGGCGAACATGCTGACCAAACGTGGGGTGTCGTTCATGAGGCGGAGCAAACTGAAGGGGGAGATCCCTGGTCAGGTGAGCGTGGTCCTTGGTGACAGCATGGGCGAGATGTTCACCTACTACGCCGCCTGTGACGTGGCTTTCATCGGCGGCAGCCTGCAACCGCTAGGTGGCCAGAACCTGATCGAGGCTTCCGCGATGGGCAAGCCGGTGTTGATCGGCCCGCATACCTTTAACTTCACCGCTGCTACGGAACAGGCGATCGCCGCACGTGCCGCCTGGCGCGTGGAGGATGTCGCCGGCCTAGCCTCTTCACTGCAGCGACTGTTCGGCGACCCGGAACTGCGCCAGGCCATGAGCTGGGCAGCGCTGGAATTCAGCCATAGCGCCGGTGGTACCGCGCAGAAGATCGCGAGTTTAGTCAGGCAACATCTGCGCTGATCGCTAGCGTTACGCCTGGGGTCGCGCGTTGCATCCCGCTGCTCCGAACATCATTTCACGGACAGCGACTTCACCAGCACCAGTTCACACGCCCCATTCCCCGTATCCTCCCGCGTCAGCGAGCTGCGCCAGCGCCAACCATCGCTGGCCTGCGCTTCGATCAATTGCCCACTGATGGTCACCACCTGCCCCGGCCGCACCTGTTCCAGCTGGCGTTGGATCAGGGCATCGGCCGGCACCATGTGCATGTTGGCGCTGTGGGTCTCGATCTCTTCGCGCGGGATGGGGAAATCGTCGGTGCGCCAGAAGTAGAAACGGCCACTCTGCGAGATATCGATACGCGCCAGCACCGTTTCATCCGACATGCGGCCCCAGCCCAAGGCCAGATCGACCGGCGCGAGATCGGCTTCGCGGCCGAGGTTGTAATGCTTGGTGGAAAGCACGCGGGCCTCGATGCTGAAATCCGCGAGCGGGAGTATCTGGTAGCCGTTGAGAGTCAGGGCCTCGCTGGTTGTCGGCGCGCGTTGTTCCGGCAAGGCGGGCGCAGTAATGCCGGGGCCACGTAAGACCGGGCGTTGCTGCCAGTGACTGTAGGCGCCCCAGGAAATGAGGGCGATAAGGGCGAGTAGCTTCCAGTTCGCGCGAAGCACGTCTAGCGGCTAGCGGATGAGGCGGCTGATCTGCTTGAAGGCGTCGCCTTCGGCCTTGCCCAGCCATTCGAAGACGACAGACTCGGTGTTGGTGATGGTGATGCCGGCTTCGCGCAGGCGGGCGACGGCATTGGCCTTGTTGGCGCTATCGCGGGAGATGATGGCGTCTTCCACCACGAACACCTGATGGCCCTGTTCCTTGAGTTGCAGTGCCGTTTGCAGGATGCAGATATGCGCTTCCATGCCGGCGAGGATGATCTGCGGCCTATCGCTGGTGAGCTGGCGACAGAAGGTGGGTTCGGCGCAGCAGGAGAAGGTGGTCTTCTCCACACGCGGCGACTGTTTCAAACCCTCCGCCACGCTGGGCAGGGTTGCGCCCAGGCCTTGCGGATATTGCTCGGTATAGAGCGCAGGGATCTCGAGCAACGCCGCCGCCTGCAGCAGGATATTGCAGTGCTTGACGACCTTGCCCATGGCTTCGGCGGCCATGACGCCGGCGATCTTGTCCTGCATGTCGACGATGACCAGCCGACTCAGGGTGGCTTGGGCGATCGCGCTGGGGAGTTTTGCCATGGTGGTCGGGGCCTTAGGTGGTTGTCGTACTCAGTTGGTCTTGTTATCGGTCGCGGAGGTGTTGGGGCTATTGCTCAATAAGAGGCGCTGGTTGACCTCGACCAGATCGCTTTCGCTGAGCATGCCGATCGCGGATTTGAGCTTGAGCGTGCTGAGCAGATAGGTATAGCGGGCCTGCAGCAGATCGCGCTTGGCGCTGAACAGTTGCTGCTGGGCGTTGAGCACATCGACGCTGTTACGCACACCGACCTCGTAACCGAGGGTGGTGGAATCGACCTGGCTCTGGCTGGAATTCAGGGCTTGTTCGTAAGCCTGCACCTGGGCCACGCTGCCGGTGAGGTTGAGATAGGCTTCGCGCGTGTCGAGGTCGGCCTGGCGGCGTGCCGCTTCGACGTCGTCCTGGGCTTTTTGCTTGAAGGCGACCGCTTCGCGGACGCGCGAGCTGGCGAGACCGCCCTGGTAGAGCGGGATCGCCAATTGCAGGCCGATGACGCTGCTTTGCAGGTCGCTACCGAAGCCGTTGATACCGCCGCTGGCACGGGTGTCGGTGTAACTGCCGACGGCATCCAGCGTCGGGTAGTGCCCGGCGTTTTGCTTGTCGACTTCCTTGGTGGCGATCTCCAGGTTCTGCTGCTGGATATTCAGATTGAGGTTGCTCTGCAAGGCCAGATCCACCCATTTGTCCATGTTGTTGGGCTCGGGCAGGGTGGTCTTGAGGTCGCCGCGCGCCGGCGCCAGCTTCTTCGGCATCTCGCCGATCACCGATTGCACGGTGCGTTTCTTCACCTCGAGTTCATTCAGCGCCGCGATCTCCTGCGCCATGGTCAGGTCGTAGCGGGCCTGGGCTTCATTGACGTCGGTGATGGTGGCGTTGCCCAGCTCGAAATTGGCCTTGGCCTGTTCCAGCTGACGATTGATGGCGGCTTTCTGGGCGTTGATGAGGTCGATCTTGTCCTGCGCCAGCAAGACGTCGAAATAAGCCTGGGCACTGCGCAGGATGAGGTTCTGTTGCGCCAGGATCAGTTGCTTGTCGGCCTGGCTGACCTGCACCTTGGCCTGCTGGTATTCCACGTAATTCTGCAGTCGCAGGATGGGCTGGTTGACGCTGACGCCATAGCCGAAGGTATCGAAGGACTGCGGGCCGCCGACACGGAACGGGTTGACGCCGCCGATATAGCGGATATCCGACTCGGTGCGGCTGGCGTTGCTGTTGAAGGTGACCGTGGGGCGGTAGAGCGCTTTACCCTGTTCCAGTTTCTCCTGGGCCGCGAGATTGGCGTTACGTGCAGCCGACCACGTCGGGTCGCGTTCCAGGGCTAGCTGGTAGATATCGATCAGGCTCTGCTGCGGTTCCGCCGCGTGCAAGGCACCCGGCAACAGGAGAACTCCAAGGATCGCGACCAGTGTACGCATGGAGGGGTAGAGGCCCTAGAACTCGAAACGTTCCGGCTGTGGGGCATTGTCGAGGGAGGGCAGGCAGGTCTCGAACAGCACGTCGTGCTTGAAACTGTCCGCGGCGATGCGTTGCACCATGGTCGCTTCCATCACCGGCGCTTCGCCGACGACGACGAACAAGCGGCCACCCATGGTCAGCTGCTGTTGCACTTGCTCGGGCATGACCGGCAGGGAGCCGGTGAAGACGATCACGTCATAAGGGGCGCTAGCGGGCCAGCCCCGTGCGGCATCGCCGACCGTGACCGTGACGTTCGTCAGGCCATGGGCCGTGATGCGTTGCTGGGCGACCTTCGCCAATGCCGGATTCAGTTCGACGCTGATGACTTCCTTCGCGAGCTTGGCCATCAGGCTGGTGAGGTAACCGCTACCGGTACCGATCTCCAGGACCTTGTCGGTAGGCTTGATCTGCAGGGCCTGCAGGATGCGCCCTTCCATCTTCGGCGACAGCATCATCTGGCCGTGGCCGATGGGGATCTCCAGGTCGGCGAAGGCGAGGCCGGCATATTCCTTGGGCACGAACGCCTCGCGCGGCACTTCCTTCAGCAGGTCCAGCACCACGCTGTCGAGCACTTCCCAGGTCCGGATCTGCTGCTCGATCATATTGAAACGCGCTTGTTCGATATCGGTATGAGCCGTCATTTCTGTTCGCCTGAAATCACTGAAATTGGAGACTTGGATTATAGCGCAAGC
>CBFGLF010000117.1:0-5280 GCA_965649545.1 uncultured Methylotenera sp. | reverse complement strand
ATGAAGTTCCTGACCTTGGCAGAACCGTACCTTTCCTCGCGATGCACCACATGCACCGGCCAAGGGTCTTCTTCGAAAGTTTCCAGCAGCAGACGCAGATTGCCACGCTCGACCTCGCTACGCACCTGGTAGGAGAGCAGACGGGCGATCCCCAGCCCGCCGACCGCGGCGGAGAGCGCCGCGTCGTTGCTCGTGACCAGCAAGCGAGGTTCCACCTGCAACAGTTCGTCGTTTCCGCCGAAGCCCCATTCGATACGCGGCGACATGGCATTTGAGACGACGAGTGAATGCTGCAGCAGGTCAGCAGGGGTTTGCGGAACCCCATGTGCATCCAAGTAGGCTGGCGAGGCACAGAGTACCCGCCTGACCTGGCCGACCTTGGCCGCACGCAATGAAGAATCCGGCAGGTTGCCGATCCGGATGGCGACATCCATGCCCTCTTCGACCAGGTTGGTGACCCGGTCGACAAAATGTGCAGCGACTTTCACCTGCGGATAGCGCTGCATGTATTCGATGATGGAAGGCATGACGAACATGCGACCGAACAAGACCGGCGCAGTCACCGTCAAGGTGCCCCGCGGTTCGGCATTGAGCCCGGAAGCGGCCTCGTTGGCCTCGGCGATACTCAACAGGATCGCGCGCGCATCGTCGTAATACCGGTACCCGGCATCGGTGAAACGGACGCTGCGGGTGGTACGCTGCAACAGCTGCACGCCGAGCTGTTCTTCCAAACCGACCACCGCCCGGGTCACTGCAGCAGGTGAGATGTTGAGCTTTCGGGAAGCCGCGGCAAAACCGCCCTGCTCGCCCACCGCCACAAAGACGCGCATCAGGTGAATCTGGTCGATGATCGTTACTCCCCGCGAAATGATGAATTGCAGCCAGCACGGATTCTCTCTTCGGCATTATTTCCTACAATCCATCCATCAACAACGGTAACAGGCCAAAGCCGAGGAGGCATCATGAGCAAATCCTTCACCGATATCGCATTCACCGACAGCGTCAAGGCAGCGCAATCCTTGTACGGGACGCGCGAGCTCCAGCGCAGGCGGGAATCGTCGGCGCACAAGAACAACGAGCTATCGCATTACGAGATCGCCTACATCGGCAGCCGAGACAGCTTCTACCAGGCGACAGTGGCCGAGAACGGCTGGCCCTACATCCAGCATAAAGGCGGCCCGGTGGGATTCCTCAAGGTCCTGGACCCCCACACGATCGCCTATGCCGACTATAGCGGGAACAAGCAATATCTCAGTACCGGCAACCTGACTGCTAACGACAAGGTCTCGCTATTCCTGGTCGACTACCCGAACGGGATCAGGCTCAAGATATGGGGCGAAGCGAAGATCGTGCACGAAACCGAGGATCCCGACCTGTTCAAGGTCTTGCGTGACCCGGCCTATCCCTACAAGGTAGAACGAGCGATCGTGATCCATGTGGATGCCTACGACTGGAATTGCCCGCAGCACATCACGCCGCGCTATACGCAAAGCGAGATCGAGGCGATATTGAGGATAACCAAAGAGTAGTAGCCAAATAAAAAAGCCCCGTTGAGGGGCTTTTTTATTCGACCAGGCCGGTATGCGCCGTCCTGATGCAATTGGTGCCGATGACCGGAATCGAACTGGTGACCTTCGCATTACGAATGCGCTGCTCTACCAACTGAGCTACACCGGCGGGTACTGAAGTAAGGGCTGAATTATAAGGGCTAGCGGCCCCTTCAGCAAACGGGATCTGCGACACGCCCCGTTCAACGGCCTTTGGGAAAGCCGGCGATGCCCATCATGATGCGCACCAGCATGTAGGTCGCCCAGGAAAAGAAACGGCGGAAGATATGCCGCCCGTCCCAGTCTTCGCTGCGGATACGATACCCGCCGACTTCGATCGCCTGCTCGATGTCCTGCCGCAGCAGCACCGCAAACTCACGATTGCGCACGACGATATTGGCCTCATGCGCCAGCAGCAGGCTCATGGGGTCGATGTTGGACGAGCCGACAGTGGCCCAGAGGTCGTCGATCACCGCCACCTTGCTGTGCATGAAGCTCTTGCGGTATTCGTAGATCTCGATGTCGTGCCGCAGGAACAGGCCATAGGCGGCGTGGGTAGCGAACATCAGCCAGTATTCCATGCGCCCCTGCAACAACAAGCGCACCCGCACACCGCGCTTGGTGGCGGCGATGAGCGCGCGGCGGAACGCTTTGCCCGGCAGGAAGTAGGCATTGGCGATGAGGATGTCATGCTTGGCCGTGCCGATGGCCCGCATATAGGCTCTCTCGATATCGCGTCTATGCAAGACGTTGTTGCGGATGACATAGGCGGCCCGCATATTGCCGGCCGTCGTCGGCACCGGCAGCTTGGCAGGCAGGTTGTCGTGCACCTGGCGGAAATGCATCCAGCTGATGCGGCGCCAGTGGCGGTAGATGCTGGTATGGATACGCCGCACCAGCGGGCCTTCGACCTGCACGGCGTAATCGATGCGCGGGGCGTTGTTGCCGGGACAATTCTGGTCGTCGATGATGTTGATGCCGCCGACGAAGGCGACACGGCCGTCGACGATCAGCACCTTGCGGTGCAAGCGCCGCAGGCGGTTGCGCTTCAATGTCCAGGGCGAGATCTTGGGCCGGAAGAACATGAGCTTGACGCCAGCCGCGCGCAACTCCTCGACATAATCCGGAGCGAGGTTCTTGCTGCCGTAACCGTCGAGCAGCACGCATACCACCACTCCCCGGCCGACGGCACGCTTGAGGGCGTCGCCGATCAATATCCCCGTCTCGTCACGTTCGTAGATGTAAGCCTGCAGGTGGATCTCCAGCTTGGCCTCGTCGATGGCCGCTGCGATCGCCGGAAAATATTCCGTGCCGTTGCGTAACAGCGTGATCTGGTTGCCGGAGATGTACGGGTTCATGATCTGGATAATAACGCGCTCAACGCGGCATGATCGGAGACCTTGGCGAAGGCCGTGCCGGCGTGTACTTCGGCATGGTGCACATGGAAACCGCGGGTATAGATGCGATCCAGCCGGAAGAACGGCAACACCGAGGGGAAACTGCGTGCGGACCGGCCATGATGATGTTCGAACACTTCACGCAGGTGCAGGCCCTCCACCAATATCTTCCCCGCGCTCATGCCCCAGTCGTTGAAATCGCCGGCGATGATCAGGGGCGCATCCGCCGGGATGGTCGCCTCGATCCGTTCGCGCATGGCCTGTACCTGCTTGCGGCGCCAGCGGGAGAACAAACCTAGGTGCACGCACAGGCAATGCAGGGGCTGTTCCCAGCCCGGCACCTCGATCTCGCAATGCAGCATGCCGCGTTGCTCCACCGTATGCGCGGAGATATCCTCGTTGGTGACCTTGATGATCGGGAACTTGGAGAGCAAGGCATTGCCATGATGGCCGGCGGGATAGACGGAATTCTTGCCGTAGGCGTAATCCGGCCAGACGGCGTCCGCCAGGAATTCGGCCTGGCCGTTCTCGGGCCAGCCTGAGAAGCGACGGCTGTGTGGGATATGCAGGTCACGCACTTCCTGCAGGAAGACGATATCGGCGTGTAATTTACGGATGAGGTCGCGTTGCTGGTGCAGCGCGAAACGCGCGTTGAAACTGGTGACACCCTTGTGGATGTTGAAAGTGGCGATCCGTAACGTGTTCTGCAAATCGAAGACCTTTGTCCAACGTGACTCATCTGACTTCTAATCCCCTGAACCGGCGGGCGCCGCGTTCAGGTGCTTTGACGTTCACTGCGGCGCGACTGCCCACGCATGCATGGCATGCATGGGGGATCGCCAGGGGTCAGGACGCTTCCAGCATGCGGTCGAGCGCGAGCTTGGCCAGTCTGGCTTCTTCCGGCAGCACCTTGATCTGGTTGACCACGTTGCCCGCCGCGAGGTTCTCCAGCGTCCAGGCCAGGTGTTGCGGGTCGATACGGGCCATGGTCGAGCATTCGCAGACCACATGCGACATGAACTGTACGATCTTGCCGTCCGGCTTGAAGCGCTCAGCCAGGCGATTCACCAGGTTGAGCTCGGTACCGACCAGCCAGCGGGTACCGGGCGCGGAATCGGTGATGGTCTTGACGATATATTCCGTCGAACCGACGTAATCGGATTGCAGGCAGACCTCGAACGGCGCTTCCGGGTGCGAGATGACCTTGCCTTCCGGATGCTCGTTGCGGAACTTGATGATGTTCTGCGGGCGGAACATCTGGTGCACGGCGCAGTGGCCTTTCCACAGCAGGATCTTGGCGTTCTTGATCTGTTCCTCGGTGAGGCCGCCCATGGGCTGGTCCGGATCCCACACCGGCATCTGCTCGAGCGGGATACCCATCTTGTAGCCGCTCCAGCGACCTAGGTTCTGGTCCGGGAAGAACAACACTTTCTCACGTCGCGCGAAACTCCACTCCAGCATCTTGGTGGCGTTGGTCGAGGTGCAGACGATGCCGCCATGCTCGCCGCAGAACGCCTTGAGGTCGGCTGCGGAGTTGATGTAGGTGAGCGGCGTCACCTCTTGATCGAAATCGAGCACCTTGTTCAGTTCGCGGAAGCTGCGCTCGACCTTGGCGAGGTTGGCCATATCGGCCATGGAACAGCCGGCGGACAAGTCGGGCAAGATGGCGATCTGTTCGGGCCGCGAGAGGATATCGGCGACCTCGGCCATGAAATGCACGCCGAGGAAGACGATGAATTCGGCATCGACATCGGCCGCGTGGCGCGAGAGCTTGAGCGAGTCGCCGGTGAAATGCGCGTGCTTGTAGACGCCTTCCTGCTGGTAGTGGTGACCGAGGATCACCAGGCGGTCACCCAGCTTCTCCTTGGCCGCGACGATGCGCTGCTGGCACTCCTCGTCGGCGGAGTTCTGGAAGCGTTCGAATTTGATGGTGGCTGTTTGCATAGTGTGATTTTACAACTTCAAGTGATGCCGTTCACCCAATCGCTTGAGTGCGTCGACGTTAGTCCATGAGAATACGCGCTTCGCTGCGTCGCGCCAGTCCACCCATTCATAGCGCACGTGTTCGTCCGGTGCGAGTTGGACATCACGCGGCGCCGGCAATTCAAGTCCGAACAGGTGCTCGACGTTCTCGGTCACCCCGGGTGCGTAGCGATGGCGCCAGTGCGGGTAGATCTCGTAAACATTGGAGGCTTGCCAATCCTCGAACTTGTAGGCCAGGGCATCCAGCCCGGTCTCTTCCCGCACTTCGCGGATCGCCGCGTCGTATGGGGTCTCGCCACCCTCGATACTGCCCGTCACCGACTGCCAGAAACCGGGCTTGTCGGCGCGCTCCA
>CBFGLF010000116.1:0-5554 GCA_965649545.1 uncultured Methylotenera sp. | reverse complement strand
CAGCGTCGCGCCGGTCACGGGTGGCAAGCGACTCAGTAACCGGCGCCTTCGCGCCACTGGTTTTCAATTGACGTATCCGGATTACCGGGCAGGGTATGGACACCTGATCCGCTCTGGTGGCTGAAGCTTACACACTTCATCTAGTTTAGGCGTGCCCGCGCAGCTGGCGCATGAACTCCTCGTAGGGCACGGGCTTGCCGAACAGGTAACCCTGGCATACCGGGCAACCGTTCCTCTCGAGGAAGATGCGTTGCGCCTCGGTCTCGACCCCTTCCGCAATGACTTCCATCCGCAGGTTCCTCGCCATGCCGATGATGGTCTGCACGATGACGGCATCACTGTCTTTCACCCCGATGTTGCGCACGAAAGACTGGTCGATCTTCAGCTTGTCCAACGGCAACTGGGTCAGGTAGGCCAGTGAGGAGTAGCCCGTGCCGAAGTCATCCATGGAGAAACGGACACCGATCTCGCGCAGGGCTTCCATCTTGCGGATGGTCTCATTGATATCGTCCAGCACCAGGCTCTCGGTCAGCTCGATATCCAGCTTGTCCGGGTCGATGCCGCTCTCGAGTACGGTCTTCCTGACCTGGTCGACGAAATCGTCCTGATGGAACTGACGCGCGCTGACATTGATCGAGAGCTTGAGGAAAGCGGTTTCCACATCGCTCTCCCAGGCCTTCAGTTGCGCACAGGCGCTTTCCAGTACCCACTGGCCGATGGGGACGATCAGGCCGGTCTCTTCCGCCAGCGGGATGAATTCCATCGGCGAGATCATGCCGCGCTGTGGGTGTGCCCAGCGTAGCAAGATCTCGGCACTGATGATCTGTCCGTTATGGTAAGCCTGCATCTGATAGTAGAGCTGGAATTGCTTTTGTTCGAGGGCATGGCGCAGATCGGTCTCGAGGGCGGCCCGGCTTTCCAGCGCATGCTGCATGGCCGGATCGTAGAAGCGCAGGGTGTTACGCCCGGCGCTCTTCGCCTGATACATGGCAGTATCCGCACGTTTCAGCAGTTCTTCCGCGCTGACCTCCTGCTGGCAGAACAGGCTGATCCCGATGCTGGCCGAGCTGTGATACACATAGCCATCCAGTTCGAAATTCTGGCTGAGCTGGTGCAGGATCTTCTCGCCTATACTCTCGCTCGCGCTGGCGGCGATCTCCACGTTCTCATGCAGGTTCTCCAGCAACACGATGAATTCGTCGCCGCCCAATCTCGCGACGGTATCGACCTCGCGGACGCAGGCTTGAAGGCGCTCCGCCACGCCGACCAGCAACATGTCGCCGATGGTATGTCCCTTGGTGTCGTTCAGTACCTTGAAGTTATCGAGGTCGATGAAGAGCAGGGCGCCATAACGCAGATGCCGGCCACTGGTGCTGACCACATGATGCAGGCGGTCATGCAGCAAACGCCGGTTCGGTAAGCCGGTCAGGGGGTCATAGAAGGCCAGGTGCTCGATCTTGTCTTCTGCGGCCTTGTATTGGGAGATATCGAAGAAGGAATAGACGTAATGACTGACGTCGCCGGTGGGATTGAGCACCGCGCTGATGGTGAGCCATTCCGGGTAGATGTCCCCATTCTTCCTGCGGTTCCAGATCTCGCCATGCCAGTAATGCGCCTGCTTCAAGGCGGCCGCCATCCGCTTGTAGAATCCGGCATCGTGCTTGCCGGAATCGAGCATGGCTGGCGTCTTGCCGATGGCTTCCTCGGCGCTATAGCCCGTGATGACTGTGAACGCCTGGTTGACGCGCAGGATGGCCTTTTCTGCATCCGTGACGATGATGCCTTCCTGAGCCTCGAAGGCGATCGCCGCGATACGTAACTCTTCCTCGGCCAGGCGCCCTTCGGTGATGTCCTCAAGCGAGATGATGATGCCGCCGACCGCGCCGGTATCGTCATTCCACGGCACCATGGCCCAGCGTATCCAGTGCTGCTTGCCATCTGGCCCTATCCAGGAGTCCTCGTCATTCTTGATGTTCTGTCCAGCAAAGCCGAGCTGATGGATCGCTCGCCACTTTTCGGCCACCGGCATGATCTCGTAATGGTTCTTGCCGGTCAGGCTATCGGCCTGCTGGCCATGGTCCTTGATCCAGCGATTGCTGCATACCAGGTAATCCATGTTGCGGTCGAACATGGCGATGCTGATCGGCGCCTGCGAGATCAATTGATGCATGGTCAGGGAAGATTTCCGTAGCGCAGCTTCGGCTCGTTTGCGTTCCTCGATCTCCGCTTGCAGGCGATTGTTACGCTGTTCGATCTGGGTATACAAACTGCCGTTCTCATAGATGCGGCCGACCTGGGCAGCGAGGATCGTGAGGATGTAGGTATCTTCCTCGGTGAATACGTCAGCACCGGTCTTGTTCGCAAGGAACAGCCAGCCATAGATGTAGCTTAGGGAATGGATGGGGGCGATCAGTCCATTGTGGATCTCGGGGTAATCCCGAGTGAGGCCGATCGCCTGCGGGTCGCCGGACGGATTCTGGAATCTGCTCGAACTCCATTGGTCGTTAGCTTGTGCGACGAGATCGTAATGGATCTTGGGCTCAGGTAGCCGCGCGATCTCGTCATCCGATAACCCGCACGAGAACAGATAGAAGCCTGTATCCCCATTCTTTTCGCGCACGCTCAACAACGCAAATCCGGCATCGATGAGCTGGCGCGCACCTTCACAGACGTCTTGCAACAGCTGCTGGGGGTCTTTCACCGACGCCAGTTTGAGGTTGATGTCGATAAGTGACGTCAGCCTGCGGTTGATGCGCTCCTGTTCGTAGGCCTTCTCCGCCAGCTTGTCGGTGATGAGACGCAGGTGTTCGCGATCGAATGCCAGATCTTCCGGCGAGCTTTGCGCATCCGGGGATTGGGACAAGGCCTCCCGGATCGTGCGCATGATCGTCTCAGGCTCGCAGGGCTTGATGAGAATGCTATGGACGCCGGCGGCTTCCGCCAGGCTACGGGCTTCAGACTCGCTGTAATTGGCGGTATTGAAGATGACCCGGGCATCGGCGATGCTCGGGTCTGCGCGCAATTGGCGGACGAATTCGTAGCCATCCATCCTCGGCATCAGGATGTCGCAGATGATGAGGTCGGGATGATGCGCTTGAACACTCCTTAACCCGTCCAGACCATCTAAAGCCTCGAGGCATGCGTGGCCCATATGCCGGCACAATGTGACGATCAGCTCCCGATTGGAAGCGTTGTCATCGATGACCAGGATGGTAGCCATGGGATTTCAGTCTTTGGCTGGACGACGGCGTAAGTGGCTGGGCAGGAAGGCCTCGATCTGCTCGACGAAGTGTCTGGGCTCGATCGGTTTGGCGATATACCCGTCGAATCCTGCAGAGAAGGCCTTTTCGGAATCACCCGACATGGAAGAGGCGGTCACCGCTACGATCGGGATGCGATTCAGGGGCGGTTCCGTTTTGATGCGCTGGACGACTTCGTACCCGTTCATCACCGGCATCTGCAGATCGCACAGGATGAGGTCGGGCATCGATTCGCGTGCGACATCCAGACCTTCCAGGCCGTCCCATGCCGACAGGGTGCTGTAGCCAGCTTGCGTCAACAGGTACTCGATCAGCTCATGGTTGAACTGGTTATCTTCGATGATGAGGATGCGGGCGATGGTCATGACAGGTCCCGTAGCTTCAGTGTGAATGTGCTGCCGCTACCCAATTGGCTTTCAACGCTGATCTCGCCGCCTATCATGTGTGCCAGTTTCTGACTCAGATGCAGACCCAACCCCGTCCCTTCCTTCAGATGCTTAGGCGAGATATTGAGTCGTTCGAACGCCTTGAACAGCTTGGGCAGATTCTCCTTGGCGATTCCCAGGCCGGTATCCCGGACACGGATTTCGACGATGTGCTTGCCATGCTCGCCATGGCGCTCCGAGAGGCTGATCTCGACCTTGCCCTGATCGGTGAACTTGATGGCATTGTTCACCAGGTTGATGATGATCTGGTTCAAGGCGCGCTCGTTGGCATGCCAGTGGATCGGGCCATCAGGCAAATGACAATGTAACGCCAGCCCTTTGGCTTCAGCCAGATGCTGAAATGAGGGCAGCAGGGCCTCGATGAGTTGTACGCATTCGATCGTGGTGGATTGCAGTTCGTTTTTGCCGGCCTCGATCTTGGCGACATCGAGCAGGTCGTTGATCAGGGACAGCAGATGCTTGGCGCTGACCTGAACCGTATTCAATTGTTTGCGCTGGCCGTCGTTCAGGGGGCCTGGCATCTCCATGAGCAGGGTGCCGGTGAAGCCGATGATCGCATTGAGTGGCGTGCGCAATTCGTGGCTCATGTTAGTCAGGAAGATATCCTTGGCCTGGTTGGCGTTCTGCAGCTCGATGTTCTTTTCCTGCAGCGCCTGTTCGAACAGCTTGCGTTCGGTGATATCGCGAATCGCGCTAGACACCAGCGTGCCTTCCTCGGTTTCCAGTGGGCTGAGGCTGATCTCGATTGGGAACTCGGTCCCGTCCTTGCGCATGCCGTAGAGTTCCAGGCCCACGCCCATCGGCCGGACGCGGGGGTCGCGGAAGAAGCCCTTGCGGTGGTCCGGGTGATGTTTGCGGTAACGTTCAGGCAGCAAGATCTCAATCTTTTCCCCGATGAGTTCTTGGCGGGTGTAGCCGAACAGTTTCTCAGTCTGCGAATTGACGATCACGAGCTTGCCTTCCTGATCGACGATGATGATGGCGTCAGGGGCAGACTCAAGCAAGCCGCGGAATTTCTGCTCAGCTTTCTTGCGTTCGCTGATATCCCGGATAGCACTCATGACCAGTGCGCTTTCCTGGGTGCGCAATGGGCTCAGGCTGATCTCGATGGGGAATTCGGTACCATCCTGACGCAGCCCGTAGAGTTCGAAGCCCATCCCCATGCTGCGTGTCCGCGGTTGTTCCATGTAGTTGGAACGATGGGCGATATGCCGACCACGGAAGCGTTCAGGCAAGAGCATCTCGATCGGCTCCCCACGCATCTTCCCGGCCTCATAACCGAACAATACTTCGGCCTGGTTGTTCGCATACACGATCGAACCGGTCGGGTTGACCATGACGATGCCATCAGGCATGGACTGCAGGATCTCGCCATACCGCGCTTCGACCAGCTTGGCGTCTCGCTGCGCCTGGAGTTGTGTGACATCGATGTTGTTGGAGAGGATGTAGCTGATCTCGCCTTGTGCGTCGCGGATGATCCTGCTGGAGATGTTGACGTAAAGCAGGGAGTCATCTTTCCGCTTGCGGATGGATTCGTACGTCAGCATGTCCTTGTCCGCGACATCGGAGAGGTAACGATGCTCGCTGTCGACAGACTGGGCGGGGATGATCAGATCGAAGATCGAGTGATGCAGTGCCTCCGAGCTATCGTAGCCATAGAGGCCGTTCGCGGCATGGCTCCAGAACAGCACTTTCCCCTCGGCATCGGTGGCGATGGCCGCATCGGGAGATTCGTCAAGCAGCAGGTGCTTGAAATCGACACTGGCAGTTTCAGGCAAGCAATCACCTACCCTTTCCGTAACTGGGAAATATCCCGTCACATACTCTCGTCATGCTACTTGTAATGGC
>CBFGLF010000115.1:0-5557 GCA_965649545.1 uncultured Methylotenera sp. | reverse complement strand
AGTGACTGGGTAGACCGCATGTGCAGCACCTACGCCAGCTTCGGACCGGACAGGAAGCTTCGTTACTCTCCTTACCTGAAACCGCGCGTGGTGAATGGCGTGCGTTGTCTGGCGGTGGACCTCAAGCTGCGTGACGTGAACCCGGAAGGCTTCAGTCAGCTCATGCATTTTGCCGACGAGAACCAGCTGAACGTGCTGGACAACGCCGGCAACAGCATCCCTGTCCCCGTCTAGATCACAAGCCCGTCATCGACTGACGGACATCAACTGCTCGATGTATTGGCGGGTGATGGGTCCGCGCCTGACCTTCACCAGCCGCCCCTTGGGATCGTAGATATAGGTCGTCGGTAACACTTCTGCCGAGCCGATCTGTTGCGCGATCTTCGCGTTGCCCAATACGATCGGGTACGACATCAACATGTCATCGACATAATCGTCGACCTCTTGCCGATTCTTGTACTCGAACACGACACCGATCACCATGAGGTCCCGCTGTTTGCGCTGGTCGTATAGATTGACCAGGTCGGGAATCTCCTCCAGGCAGGGCGGACACCAGGTCGCCCAATAATTGACCACCACCCACTTCCCCTTGTAATCGCTTAGCGAATGGCGTTGACCTGTTGTATCCTCTAGCACAAAGTTTGCTTGAGCAAACACGCTAGCAGAGATACTTAAAACAACGGCAGCGCATAGACAACGACGCATGAACGGGGAATTGATGATCACATTTCGAAATATCGACATAAAAGACTGATTCCCTTCCGGATTTCGCATGTTACCCCGTGACAAAGGTCACGGTAAAACTTAACATCAGCCATCACCGTGGGAGTTACCTTTTAATGCCGCTTAGCCTCAAGATTCCAGCACTTTCGGAGAAGCCTCTGCTGATCGCGGAGACGCGCGCACCAAAGCTGTTCGAATTCGTCGAAAAACTGCCCCTCAGTAACCCGCTGCAGGCGGCGGCCACGCTACTCGACGAGATGGAGATCCTGAACCGCCAAAAGATCGCCCCGGATGCCCGCATCCGTGCACTCGAGATCTATCGCCCCGCATTGCTTCGTATCAGCGAGATGCTGGCTACCTACTACGCTGCTGCGACCTTGCCCTTGCCTACCCAGGCCAAGGAGTATGCCGCGGTCGCCGAATCCTTGTGGCTGGAACTCGGCTATGGCTACAAGCTGGCTCTCATCGATCAGCAAGGCAAATTGTTCACTTTGGGCGGCAGTAAGACCAATGCACTGATCCTGCAACGCGCTATCGAATCCCTGGGCAAGCTGGCGATGGTCTATTACCAGACCTATGTCACGCCCCCCGGCAGCCTGTGGCAGGACCTGCATCAGCTCTACGCTCACGCCGCGCAGGAATCGCTGCTGGAAGTCGAGATCGAGCAGGACAACTACCGCAAGACCAGCATCAACCTCACTTACAAGCAGGCGCTGCTCATGTCGCTGGCCGACCCCCAGCACCTCCCCGCGAGCGACATCCAGCTCGTTGCCGATTACATCGAGCGTTGCGCAGGGCACACCGAACTGAAGGGCCTGGGCGTGCTGGAGAATCCGGCTGGCGTGTTCGTCGTGCGGTTGAACAGCGAGCAAGCGCCGATCCCCTATGCCAAGAACGCGAAAGAGACCGACCCCAAGCACGATATCCTGCTGATCACGGTCGATCTCGCCCGGCTGATCCACAAGCACATCAAACTCCTGCAGGCGGGCGAGCCCCCTGCCAAACATGGCTTGCCGGAGCATGCGGGCGAGGCAAGGTATCTGGATATGCTGATGTATCTGATCAAGCACTGGGGAATGACCCCGAAACGCGTCTTCAGCCGTTCGCGGAAGCAAGATAACGTGGAGCTGGCGTCAGGCGTGACTGCCGCGCATTACTTCCTCAACGACCAGAAACCATATGAGGAACCGGAGAGCTTCAGCAACATCACCGAGATCACGTCCCATGCGAGTACAGGTAGCACGAAACCCAAACATTTCAGGGCATCACGCTGGCAGGTGCTCAATATCAGTGCCGGTGGCATGGCCTTGAAGAAATTCCCGATCTCTGAGGCGACGCTGCGGGTAGGGGAGATCCTGGGAGTGAAGGCCGCGAACGACACGGCATGGTCACTCGCCGTATTGCGCTGGGCCAGTAACGATGACCAGCAACTCGCGATCGGCACGCAGTTGATCGCGCCTAGCGCAAAACCGATCGCCATCAAATCGCCAAAACAGGATCAGTTCGAGCCAGCCTTGCTGCTGCCGGATATGCCGACGCTGAAACAGGCGGCATCCATCATCGCGGGATGTGGCAGCTATGGCCCCGCCCGTGTTCTCGAAGTCGACCAGGCGGGGAAGATCTCGAAGATCCTGCTGACCAAGCTCATCGACCGCACTGGCAGCTTCGAACGTTTCCAGTTCAGCTACCTGTAACTGCGAATATCCAGCGATACCCCACTTGCCTGAGCCTACTTGTCGCCCCAGTCCAGGTCATAACAGAGCACCTGTAGCTGACCCATGACATGGATCGCCATCGAGACGGTGACGCAAAGCCGGCCGGTCGCGATAGACAAATAAGGACGGGTGACCTGCAGCTCCTTCGGATGCTGCAAGGCGCGTTGCAGATAGGGACGCCGAACCCAGTTGGCGCCGGTCCCGTCGGCCATCGGCTGGTAGCGCGCATCCCCCATCGGATTGCCACGACGAGGTGCGATCAGGCTGGCACCGATCTGGATGCCTTGCTGATTCAATAGATAACAGCGGTCTGCGCCTTCTATCCTCAGCAGGCCGTCACAGGCCTGCACCAGGGTGAAGCCCGCCTGCAGTCTCGCGGCGGCCTCCGCGAATTCGGCACTATAGGCACTGAGCCGTTCCCGCCGGGTCATCTGCGGTGCCACCTCGCTGTAATCGCGGAACAACTTGCCGATCTGTTTGGATCGCGCCGATTCCATCAGCGCAGGGGCCGGCTCTGCGAAGTAATAGCCCTGCACCAGGTCGACATCGGTGTCCATGGCGATCATGGCCTCGCGCTTGGTCTCGACCCCCTCGATCAACGCCAGGCTGCCAGCTTCATGGATCAGCGAAATGATGCCGGGCAGCACGCGACGGGCAGTGGCCTTCTCCGACGCCTGCAGGATCATCGAACGATCGAGCTTGACGATGTCCGGCGACAGGCGCCAGATGCGTTCGAAATTGGAATGACCGGCACCGAAGTCGTCGATCGCCACCAGGCATCCCAGTTCCTTGTAGAAATTCACCGATTCGGAGAGTTGCTCCTCGTCCTCGATCGCCCCCTCGATGATCTCGACCACGATCCTCGATGGCGGCACCTGGTAATGTTCCAGCAAGTCCTTGAAGAACGAACCGTAGTACTTGCCCTGGACGATGACCCGGGGATTGATATTGAGGAACAACCAGTCGGATCGATTCTGCTGGAGCGTGAAGTTGCGCAGGTGCAGCGCGCGCGACAAACGGTCGAGATGCACGATCTCGGGCTCGCTACGGGCGTTGGCGAACACTTGGTAAGGCGGCATGTCAGCGCCCTGGGGGGTGTAAGCGCGCAACAGGCCCTCGTATCCGACGACCCGACAATGACACAGACTGAAGATGGGCTGGAATGCACTATGCAGGTGCAACCCGTTGTGCAAGGCGTGAGCACCCAGGCCATCGGACTGGATGCCACTCTCGATGAGGTCAAAGCTATCGCGCACGGCGTTATCTCGCAGGATCATATGCGACTAGGTATTGACCTACTCCCCGATCAATTCAAAATGAATGACAATAAGACGCAATATCTATGCCCGCCGTAATGCTTCACTAATAATGAATTTTTAGCTAGGATAGCGTTCATAGTACTTTCTCATTCCCCCACACCAAGTATAAATTCACATAGAGGTTCACAATGAGCGAACATATTACGCATTTGAGCGATGATGCTTTCGAACAGGAAGTATTGCAATCGCAAGTCCCAGTGCTGGTCGATTACTGGGCTGAATGGTGCGGCCCTTGCAAGATGATCGCACCTATCCTGGACGAGATCTCCAAAGAGTACGCTGGTCGCCTCAAAGTCGCCAAGCTCAACATCGACGAGAACCAGAACACGCCACCCAAATACGGCATCCGCGGCATCCCTACCTTGATGCTGTTCAAGAACGGCAACGTAGAGGCCACCAAGGTCGGCGCGCTGTCCAAGTCCCAACTGACGGCGTTCATTGACAGTAACATTTAATAAAGCTACGCTTGCGCCTGATTCCATCCACCAACCAAGAAACCGCAAGGAATCAGGCGTCAATCACCGGTAGTCCGTAATTTCCCCCAAGCAGTTCAGCACCTTTCAGCGAGTCTCCCCTTATGCATTTATCAGATCTCAAACACCTTCCTGTGACCGAACTGGTCGAGATGGCCATCGGCAATGAAATCGAAGGCGCCAGCCGAATGCGAAAACAGGATCTGATATTCGCCTTGTTGAAGAACAAAGCGAAAAAGGGGGACAGCATCTTCGGTGACGGGACACTGGAAGTCTTGCAGGACGGGTTCGGTTTCCTGCGTTCGCCAGACACCTCCTACCTTGCTGGGCCTGACGATATCTATGTCTCGCCTTCGCAGATCCGTCGCTTCAACCTGCATACCGGCGACAGCATCCAGGGCGAGATCCGCACGCCGAAAGACGGCGAACGCTATTTCGCACTGGTCAAGGTCGACCAGGTCAATGGCGAAGCCCCTGAGAACACCAAACACAAGATCCTGTTCGAGAACCTCACGCCGCTGTTCCCGACCAAACCGCTGATCCTGGAACGCGATATCCGCGGCGAAGAGAACATCACCGGACGCGTCATCGACATGATCGCCCCCATCGGCAAGGGCCAGCGCGGTTTGCTGGTCGCCAGCCCGAAGAGCGGCAAGACCGTGATGATGCAGCATATCGCGCATGCCATCACCGCCAATCACCCGGACGTGAGCCTGATCGTCCTCCTGATCGACGAACGTCCGGAAGAAGTGACGGAAATGACACGCTCGGTCAAGGGCGAAGTCGTCGCATCGACCTTCGACGAACCGGCCACCCGCCATGTACAGGTCGCCGAAATGGTGCTGGAGAAAGCCAAGCGCCTCGTCGAACATAAGAAGGACGTCGTCATCCTGCTCGACTCCATCACCCGTCTGGCACGCGCCTACAACACGGTCGTGCCGGCTTCCGGCAAGGTGCTGACCGGCGGTGTCGATGCCAACGCATTGCAACGGCCGAAGCGTTTCTTCGGTGCGGCACGTAATATCGAAGAAGGCGGCTCGCTGACTATCATCGCCACGGCACTGGTCGATACCGGCTCACGCATGGACGACGTCATCTACGAGGAATTCAAGGGCACCGGCAACATGGAGATCCACCTCGATCGCCGCATGGCCGAGAAGCGCATCTATCCCGCCATCAACGTCAACAAATCCGGTACGCGCCGCGAGGAATTACTGATCGAGAAAGATATCCTGCAGAAGATCTGGGTACTGCGTAAGTTGCTCTACCCGATGGATGACCTCGAAGCCATGGAATTCCTGCTCGACAAGATCAAGGCCACCAAGAA
>CBFGLF010000114.1:0-5568 GCA_965649545.1 uncultured Methylotenera sp. | reverse complement strand
AGTGCGCCTCAGTTCGTGTCTCATGGGATGGAGATCGCCGTCACCGTCTTGCAGAAATGGGTGTACGACCTATTGGCGGCTCGCATGACAGGGCAGATCCGGTACCACGCGAGTCTGCAAGGCGCTTTGCAAGGATTGGCCAAAAGCGTAGACTTGGGCTTGTTGCTGGATTATCAGCGCAAACTGGATGAAGCCAGAAAGTCAGCCACGCATCCACTGAATAACGAGATGCAGCTGGAAAGCCTTCTGATTCAATATACGCAATTATTTCTGACACAGACCAAGCCGTGAACACACAAGCGACGCCCACATCAGATTCTGCAGCCAGCGCGCCCAAACCGGGTGTCCTTTCTCTTGCCATCAAGGAGAAGGCCGCCTTGTATGCAGCCTATATGCCGTTTGTTAAGGGCGGCGGGCTGTTCATCCCGACCAACAAGAGCTTCAAGGTCGGAGATGAAGTCTTCATGTTGTTGAGTCTGCTGGACGACCCTGTCAAGCTCAAGGTCGTCGGGCATGTCATCTGGCTCACGCCGGTCACCCAAGGTAGCCGTCCGCAGGGCATAGGCGTGCAATTCAGTGATAAGGACGGTGGTGTCGAGGCACGTAACAAGATCGAGGGACTGCTTGGCGGTGCGTTGAAGTCAGCCCGCCCCACACACACGATGTAAGCAGTCGTTTCAAGGCCACCCAGCAACATGCTCGTAGATTCGCATTGCCATCTTAATTTCCCGGAATTGATCGCCAACATGGAAGCCATCAGACGTTCGATGGCGGAGCATGAGGTCAATCATGCCTTGTGCATTTCGGTTACGCTCGGGGAATTCCCGCAGGTGTTGGCCGTAGCGGAAGCCCATGACAACATCTATGCGTCCGTCGGCGTTCACCCAGATTACGAGGATGAAGGCGAGATCGCTGTAGATGAACTGGTTCGATTGGCCAGTCACCCCAAGGTCATCGCCATCGGAGAGACCGGACTGGATTATTTTCGGCTCACCGGCGATCTCGAATGGCAGAGAGACCGCTTCCGCAACCACATTCGCGCGGCGATCCTTGCGGATAAGCCTCTGATCATCCATACACGTGCAGCGGCAGAAGACACGATCCGCATCATGCGCGAAGAGAACGCTCAGCGCGTGGGCGGGGTGATGCACTGTTTTACTGAAAGCATCGAAGTCGCGATGCAGGCTATCGAGCTCGGCTTCTATATCTCGTTCTCGGGGATCGTCACTTTCAAGAATGCTACCAGCCTGAAAGAGGTCGCCAGGCAAGTGCCGCTTGATCGCATCCTGGTCGAGACCGATTCGCCCTATCTAGCGCCTGTGCCGTTTCGAGGCAAGACCAATCAGCCAGCTTACGTGAAGTATGTGGCAGAAGAAGTGGCGAGGCTGCGTGAGATACCTTATGAGGCATTGGCCAAAGCCACGACGGATAACTTCTTCAATCTCTTCAAGCAAGCCCGGCGATGCAACTGACATTGCTTGGTTCTGGCTCCAGCGCCGGTACGCCGGTGATCGGATGCCAATGCGACACCTGTCTTTCCGATCATCCCAGAAACAAGCGCACGAGATGTTCTGCAGCCATCACCTTGCCTGGTGGACAGGTCATCCTGATCGACACCGGCCCCGACCTGCGTTTGCAGGCTTTGCGTGAAGGTCTCGATAGGGTAGATGCCGTGCTCTATACCCACACCCATGCGGACCATCTCCACGGTATCGACGATTTGCGGGCATTCTGCCAGCTGCAACGCGCACAGATCCCGTTGTACGGCAATGCGGATACTGTGGCGCATATCCACCAGAAATTCGCGTATACCCTACGAGAGCCCGGTGACTTCTGGGATCTTCCGGTGCTGGCCATCCATCAGGTGGATCAGCCTTTCGAATTGTTCGGCATCACTATCACGCCTATTCCGGTCCAGCACGGCAGGATAGGCATCCTGGGATATCGCATCGGGGATATGGCCTATCTGACCGATGTCTCCGAAATTCCGTCCACTTCTCTAGAATTACTTGAGGGGCTGAGTATTCTTTTACTGGACTGCCTGCGTTATACCCCTCATTACACACACATCAACCTGGAACAAAGTCTGGCTTATGCGAGTCGGATCGAAGCACGACGTACTTTTATGATCCACATGACCCATGAGATGGAATACGAGGCTTTGGGTCGGCTGTTACCAGAGAATGTATTCGTCGGGTATGACGGATTGAAATTGCGTTTTGACAGCCAATCCTCGGCGTCGCAATGTTAAAATCGGCATCAATGCAGTCACTTACAATGAAAGTTAGGGTTTAAAACATGCAATTAAGCAAGCTCATCGCTCTACCGGCGCTTCTTTCGGCTTTCATACTGTTCACTGGGCCGTCTGTGGCCGCCGAGCCAGTCAAGGCCAAGGCAAAAGCCACGTACACGGAGGATGAGTTCCTGCGTGCATTCAGCGGCAAGTCCCGCAAGGTGATCTCCGACAAACTCGGCAAACCCGTGAAGAAAGAGCAGGCAGTCAAACCTTCGAGCGCGAGCACCGTTGTCGGCCGCATGGGCCAAGACGTCAACGCTTCGAAGCCGGTCAACGTAGAGATGTGGTACTACAGCAATATCGTCCAGTACCAGCCTAAGAAGACCTACAAAGTCATCGAGATGACCTTTGTGAACGACCGATGCATGAACATCGCCTTCTTCAATAACAAATAAACGGTAAAAAAATCCCGGCCTGGGGAGAGTATGGCCGGGACAGAGGAGACTGACGATATCGGATAGCCACGCTATCCGAATCATGGGCTAGATTGCCACTGAAGCATGTCGGCGATAGCTATCTGAAGTGCCAGGTGCTCTATCAGCCGCCTCTCTGGACCATTTACGCGGCTTTCGGCAAGACGCCGAACAGGTTGGCGTAGGTCTTTTCGATATCTACATGTAATGCCACCGTATTTTCTACACCGATCTTCAGCGATGGCCCGAATCTGGAGATCACCACCCCGGCACGGTTCAACAGTCGCTCGATCGCCGTCGTCGTCACCGTGACATATTCTTCGATATGCATACGATGACCGAACGCGATGATCTCCTGGATGGATTCCATCGCGATCTCGGAGAATCCGAAGTGATGTTCCCCTTCGGTTTCGATCG
The DNA here is from genome assembly GCA_965649545.1 of uncultured Methylotenera sp. GTDB lineage: Bacteria > Pseudomonadota > Gammaproteobacteria > Burkholderiales > Methylophilaceae > CABHOJ01. Next base: position 2,442 of record CBFGLF010000114.1, on the reverse strand, counting down.
CGAATCGACTGAGCTCCCAAATCCTTGGATGCTCTGGCGCCTTACTCCCGTTAAGGAGTTCCGGGAAGGAGTCCTTGAGCATGTAAGGGCCTTCCGTCGGCAATATCCGCCAGCAGCCGCGCAGGCCGCCTTCAGGTTCTCGCATCAACATATACATGGGTTCCATCGCGTCGTAGCCGTCGATCTCCATGCCGCTGATGATCGGTACGTCCCATCCCATCCGCCCCTTGAAAACCTTGGCTCTCAACTTGTGCATATCCCACAAGTCCTTGCTATTGAAGTCTCTTCTCGCAGCGATACGAATACTGAGTGACATTGATTCCCCCTATCCAGATTGGTTATGCAGGTGGAATAAATAGTTATGCGTTTTGACTAGGAAGATAACTATCAGGATTGATAGGTGGGATTTAAGGAGACACGAGCGAGAATGATGGGGCCTTGACCTATCAGGCTTTCCGGGGGTGTTCGGTGGCCAGGTCAAGTCTGGACCTAGACCCAAAGAAGGGATGAATCATGAAATTAGACGATCTGAACCACAATCAAGAATCCATCGACATTCTCGATATCCGAGATCTAAGAAAAGCGAGACGTGAGAGCCAATCGAAATTCTGGAAGCGTTTCGGCGTGACCCAATCTACGGGCAGCCGATTCGAGCAAGGGCTTGGGATCCCGGTATCGGTAGCGATCCTGGTGAAGCTGTATCTCGAGGGGAAGGTGTCTGAAGGCGATCTTCAGCGAGCAAGGAGGGCGGCCAGAACAGCCAGCCCATTGAGTAAATCCGATGCGCAATCAGCCTGGGTTAATCAGCCCTAAGCTGATCGCCTTGACGATCGCTTGCTGACGGGTATTCACCTTGAATTTGTATCGAATATTGGAGATATGAAAATTCACAGTCGCCTCCGAGCATCCCAGAATCATTGATATCTCCCAAGAGGATTTACCAATAGTGGCCCATTTCAAGCATTCGAGTTCGCGCTTGGTCAAATGGGCCTCTTCTTTTATCGGCTCCGAGACTTTGAAGAACTTGAGCGAGGATTCGAAGAGGTAATCGCGGATGAGGGATAACTCGGCCATCGAGTGATCCAGCTCGCGGATGAATTTTTTATCCGATAAGGCGTCAGACACAAAACTGATGACCCCAAACTCATTACTCGGCCCGTGAATAGGGAAGGTGATGCCGGAACGGATACCGTAGCTGCAGGCCTCCTCGTATAGTTGTTGCTGGTTGGGGAGTTGGAACGTCTGTGGCTGCCAGATCAGCGGTACAGCGCTTTTAAGACAGTGGCTGACCGTTGGGTCAACATAATGCAGTTTTTCATTGTCGTAAGTCGTGCGCCAGCTGTTCGAATAGTTGCTCCTCAGGAAAGCATTTTCAAGCGGCATGTTCTTGTTGGGGACCACCCCATATAGGGTTTGCTCAAAGCCATGTTCATGCGCCAACTTGAATAGCGCTTCACACCAATCGTTCTCTGTCGTGAGATTGAGCAACTCGAGGAGCTTCTCGATTTTTGCCACAGGCTTCTCCAGCTAAAGTTGTTATTCTTGTTGTTGATGCACTTGAATGGTGTCATCTATCGATGCATGACTTATGCATAATGAATAGATATTTTGTGCATAAGTATTCTCTGTAATTAAGTCGTTGCTTGTCAATCGCCGTAGCGAAATCAGCTGTTGATTCAATCGGGGTAAAGTGACCTTCAAGTGTTACCAAGCTTCATAATGGACGCTGTAGAGACGAGTGAGCATGTTCAAAACCTACGCCTTGTTACTGTTATTGCTGGTATCGAGAAGTATCCAAGCTGAGTTGATGCCGTGGCCGGAAAATCCACGCGTTTGGAGCTATGCAGGGCAACCGCTTCTTCTCGCTGGTGCTAGCGACGACGACAATCTGTTCCAGTGGCCGGAAGAGCGATTGCTACCGCATCTGGATCGTCTGAAACAGGCAGGCGGCAACTTGGTCAGGAATACCATGAGCGATCGTCGGGATATGGGTTTCGAAGTCTACCCATACCTCGAGGTTGCCCCAGGACGCTATGATTTGAATCGCTGGAATCCGGAATACTGGGTACGATTCGATCGTTTCCTCAAGGAGACCCATCAACGTCAGATCATGGTGCAGATCGAATTATGGGATCGCTTCGACTTTGCGGACCATGGCAAGATCAAGCATTGGCAAAGCCACCCCTATAACCCCAAGAACAACCTCAATTATTCAGGCTGGGAATCGCGACTTGCGGCACGCTACCCAGATCATCCCGGCAAGAATAAGCAACCTTTCTTCTTCACGACGCCTGAACAGCATCGCAACCAGCTGCTCTTGGATTATCAGCAACGCTATATCGACAAAGTGCTGAGTCATACCCTCAAATACGACCACATTCTCTATTGCATCGATAACGAAACGAAAGCAGGGGAGGCATGGAGTCGCTATTGGGCGCTTTA
>CBFGLF010000113.1:0-5650 GCA_965649545.1 uncultured Methylotenera sp. | reverse complement strand
CTGACCTGCACCGATTTGCAGGCCGATATCGCCGCCGCACTCATCAAGGCGGGCATCGAAGTGCATGCCTTCAACCAGCGCTCCGTCGCGCAGATCCTGCAAATGATCACGACTCTGGGCGCGCTGGTCGATGCCTCGGACAAGGCTTCCGCGTTGGTAGCCGACCTCGAGCAGACCATCGCCACCGTGCGGGAATCCGCCGCCCTGTTGCCGGCCAAACCGCGCGTCTATTTCGAGGAATGGGATGCGCCGATGATCAGCGGCATCCGCTGGGTGGTCGAACTGATCGAGATCGCCGGCGGCAAGGACTGTTTCGCCGAGCTTTCGATGCAAAGCAGCGCCAAGGACCGGGTGATCGACAGCGACGCCGTCATCGCCCGCCAGCCGGATATCATCATCGGTTCCTGGTGCGGCAAGAAGTTCCAGCCGGAACAGGTCATCAACCGTCCCGGATGGCAAAAGATACCCGCCGTACAGCAGGGGGCGATCCATGAGATCAAGTCGGCGGATATCCTGCAGCCCGGTCCGTCGGTGATCCAGCACGGACTCAAGCAACTGCACACCATCATCCAGCAATGGTCTGCGCGGCAGGCCTTCAACAAGCATTGGGGATAAGCATGGGGACGACTTTGATTCTCGGCGGCGCGCGCTCAGGCAAGAGCGCCTACGCGGAACGATGGGCGCAGGAGAGCGGACTTCCGGTCACCTACATCGCGACGGCACAGGTCTACGATGCGGAGTTCGGCGCGCGTATCGCGCACCATCAGGGTCGCCGGCCCGCGGCCTGGAAGACCGTGGAGGTGCCGCATCGGCTGACCGCCGCGCTGAAGGCTGAAGCCGCGCCGGATCGCTGCATCATCGTCGATTGCCTCACCTTGTGGCTCGCCCAATGCATCTGTCCGGAATGTCTGCCGGCAGAGGGCATCGACTGGCCGGCGGAGCGTGCCGCGTTCCTAGAGACTCTATCGACCGTCCCCGGTCAGGTCATCCTGGTCAGCAACGAAGTCGGCATGGGCATCGTCCCGCTTGGCGAGATCAATCGCCAGTTCCAGGATGAACAGGGGCGTTTGAATCAGGCCGTGGCCTCGATCGCGACCGAAGTGGTGTTCGTCGCGGCAGGCTTACCGCTCAAGCTCAAGTGAGTGGCAGCCAGGCGGCGAGCCTGTTCCAATCCAGGTGTCGTTCGACGCAGTCCGCCAATCGTTCCAGCTCGGATTCCCGCAGGGCCTGATAATCGAAATCCTGCCCGGCTGTCGAGAGCCCCGCCCATCGCAGCCAGCCGGCGAGTGCCGCCGCATGGTCGAACAGGCCGTGCAGGTAAGTGCCGGCGATCTGGTGATCCGCGGATAGCGCGCCTTCCGGCTGCCCGTCCAGTTCCAGCAAAGGCCTATCCAATGCTTTACCCTTACTGACGCCCATGTGGATCTCGTAACCCTCGATCGGCGCCTCGGCAAAGACCAATTTACCGTGGATACGCGCCAGTCGTTTGCTCGCTGCGAGGGTCGTTTCCATTTCCAGCAAGCCGAAGCCCGCACTCGAACCCGGCTCCCCTTCGATCCCTAGCGGGTCATGCAGCATCTCGCCCAGCATCTGGAATCCGCCGCATATGCCCAGCAGCTTGCCACCGTAGCGCAGGTGTCGAGTGAGCGCTTGCTGCCAGCCGGTGGCTTGCAGATGCTGAAGATCGCTACGCACATTCTTGCTCCCCGGCAGGATGATGAGGTCCGCCGAGGGGATGGGCTCATGCAATCCGACATACTGAAAATCCACGTCCGGATGCAAGCGCAGCGCATCGAAATCGGTGTGATTGGCGATGTGCGGGAGCACCGGTACCACCACTTTCAGGCCCGCGACTTTCGCGCTGACCGTATTGCCGGGGACGGCATCCTCGGCTTCGATATGCAGACCGTGCAAGTAAGGCAATACGCCCAGGACCGGTTTGCCGGTCTCTTGCTCCAGCCATGCCAGTCCCGACTCCAGCAATGCGATATCGCCGCGGAATCGATTGATGACGAAGCCGACCACCCGTGCCCGCTCGCTAGGCGAAAGCAAGGCCAGCGTACCGACGAGATGGGCGAACACCCCGCCACGGTCGATATCCGCGATCAGGATCACCGGGCAATCCGCGGCCTCGGCGAATCCCATGTTGGCGATATCGCCTTCGCGCAGATTGATCTCGGCCGGACTGCCCGCGCCCTCGACCACGATAGCTTGGTATTGCGACTGCAGCCTGTGCCAGGATTCCATGACGGCCCGCATCGCTGTCGGCTTATAGGCGTGATAGCCGGTAGCCTCCAGATTGGTGACCACACGGCCGTGGATGATGACCTGGCAACCGGTATCCGAGTTGGGCTTGAGCAGCACCGGATTCATGTCGCTGTGAGGTTCAATGCCGCAAGCCTGCGCCTGTACCGCCTGGGCACGGCCGATCTCGCCGCCATCGATGGTCACGGCCGAATTGAGCGCCATGTTCTGTGGCTTGAAGGGGGCTACAGAAATACCCTTGCGATACAGTACGCGGCAGAGACCCGCCACTAGGGTGCTCTTGCCGGCATCGGACGTGGTGCCTTGCACCATCAGGGTCTTAACGATTGACATAGGCCACGCGCGTGATGGCATTCTCCACGGTGATCTGCGTGATGCTGCCGTAATCGATCTGCAGCCTGAAACTGTCGGCCAGCTTCATGTTCAGGGCGTGCGCGAGCAAAGCGCGGATGACACCGGCATGCGTCAGTACGACCAGGTTCTGGCCGACATGGTTAGCGCTCACTTCCTGCAGGAAGTCCTTGGCGCGCAAGGACAATGCATGGAAGGATTCGCCCGCGGGCGGCGCCTGCATGACATGATCGTCCGCCCAGACATCGACCAACCCGCGCGGGATATCGTTCCAGGCCAGCAGTTCCCAATCGCCGAAATGCAGTTCCATGAGGCGCGCGTCATGCTGCACTTCACAGGTCGTCATGCTGGCGATGGCCTTGGCAAGCTGGCTGCAACGCTTGAGCGGGCTGCTATAGATGGCGACCGGATCCACGGCAGCGAGTTTGCCGCGCACGACTTCGAGTTCATGGGCATAACTCTCGGCCACTTCGATGTCGCTCTGGCCGTAACAGATGCCGGGTGCGATGTCCGGGGTGGTATGCCTGACGAGATAGAGATTCAATTCAGTAGGTACTCCACATGACGATACCGAGATAGAACGCGATCTCGGTCATCTGCTGCATCGCACCGAGACAATCGCCGGTATAGCCGCCGAGCCGTACTTTGAGTTTGTAGCTGAACCAAAGCCAGACGATGGCAACCGGGATCAACGCCAGCAGGAATGTCGGTGCCAGCAAGGCCAGCGGCAGCAGGCCGAAAACAGCGGCAATCGCCAGTTCCTGGCGACTCAATGCGGTCGCCAGCGGCTTGGATTTGCCCTCGCTACGCACATACGGTTGCAGATAGATCACCAGCAGCGCACAGAAGCGGCTCAATGCGTGACCAGCCACCAGCACCCCCGGCAGCAATGGGGCGGAGATATGGATCAGCGCCTCGAATTTGATGAGCAGCCCCAGTACCAAGGCGATGGCGCCGTAACTGCCGATGCGCGAGTCCTGCATGATGACGAGGGCACGTGCCTTGTCGAAACTGCCGCCCAGCCCGTCCACCGCATCCGCCAGCCCATCCTCGTGGAAGGCGCCAGTGACCATGATGGTCGCGACCATACTTGCCAGTACCGCCAGCTCCAGTGGCAGGAAGAACAAGGCGATGCCGAATGCCGCTGCCGCGACCACGCCCACCACGATGCCCACCAGCGGGAAATATTTGGCCGAACGGTTGAGGTCTTGCTCCTCGAAGTCGTCCACTCGCATGGGGATGCGCGTGAAGAAGATCAACGCCATCTTGAGCAGGCGCCACTCCCGTTTCGCCAGCGTGGCCATGTTGTGGGCGCTCATGTCTGTTTGCCACTCACCTGGGCAGACTCGAACGAGGCCATCTCGTTGAGGAAATTCACCGCCGCCTCGACCAGGGGATAGGCCAATGCGGCACCGGTGCCTTCACCCAGCCGCAAGCCGAGATCCAGCAAGGGCTCGGCCTGCAGCTGATCGAGCAACAAGGCATGACCTGCCTCCCCAGAACAGTGAGAAAAGACGCAATAATCCATTATCTGCGGCTCTATCCTGGACGCGACCAGCAAAGCCGCCGTGCTGATGAAGCCGTCGATCAGGAGCAAAGCCTTCTGCTCGGCGCCGCCCAGCATGGCCCCAGCCATCATGGCGATCTCGAAGCCGCCGACTGTAGCCAGGACATTCAAGGGTTCTTCAGGCAGCAACCGGTGCAGGCGCAAGGCCTGTTCCAGCAGATCGATCTTCTTCCGCAAGCCGGCGTCATCCAGGCCCGTGCCGCGACCGGCACATCGCGCCATCGGCAACCCACACAATACTGACATCAGCGCCGCGGCCGACGAGGTGTTGGCGATACCCATCTCGCCGAAGGCCAGCACGTTGCAGCCAGCCGATACTTCTTGTTGAGCGAGCGCCGCACCTCGTGTCATAGCCGTTTCACACTCGGCGATCGTCATCGCGGGTTCGATCAGGAAGTTGCGCGTCCCCATCGCGACCTTGGCATCGACCAAGCCCTCCATCGCACCGAAGTCATGGTTCACCCCGGCATCGACGATGCGGATCTGCATCCCCGACTGTCGGGCAAAGACATTGATGCCTGCGCCACCGTTGAGGAAATTCAATACCATCTGCTGCGTCACGGACTGCGGATAGGGACTTACGCCTGAGGCAGCGATGCCATGGTCGCCGGCGAACACCAGCACCGTCGGTTTGCTCAATGTGGGAGACAACGTCCCCTGGATCGAACCGATCTTCAACGCCAGGGATTCGAGACGTCCTAATGCTCCCAACGGCTTGGTCTTGCCGTCGATCTTCGTTGCCAGGGTCTGGGCTAACGAGCGATCGGGTGACGGGATAGAGAATTGCGGCATAGTGATGGTTCTGGATGGAGACATGCGAGCATACCCGAGCGGCCAAGGTTTTTGAACCTGCCCGATGCCCCTCGGGAAAATCCGGCGAAAGCCATGACACAGGCAAATGAAGTTGCTATAATGCGCGACTCGCGAAGGCTGCAAGGTCTCGTGTTTCAGTTGTACACCGGCCGGGTAGCTCAGTTGGTAGAGCAGCGGATTGAAAATCCGCGTGTCGGCAGTTCGATTCTGCCCCCGGCCACCAATCACTTCCCCTCCTGCAATATCCGATCATATCGAACCGCATTCCAGTTCTGCGTCATATTTCAAGTAGTCCCTTTGGCTCATCGACAATCCGGGCTGAAGCAGTTAAAACAATAGTCATCCGCACGATCGAACTCTCCGTCGAATGTTAACCGCTCGGTTATCTGCTTCGATGCTGAAACACGATCATTGATCTTGTGATTAACCCTGCTTTTAAAAGCTTTTAAAGCATAGTGCCGCCGCGCCGATGAGGAGACCCTATGAATGCCTATTCGATCAACGCTGATCTACCTTCCGAGAAGATCCTATTCCTGCCGGTATTGCTGATCGCGACCTGCCTTTGGATGACCCAACCCGCGATGGCCGTCACCGACATCGCGCCTGCCGAATCGACCGATCCGGCGGAATTGCCGAATGTCGTGCCGAGCAAGG
>CBFGLF010000112.1:0-5735 GCA_965649545.1 uncultured Methylotenera sp. | reverse complement strand
AGATCTGACGCCATTCTGGCGTGAGCGAACCCAACAACGGACGTCCACCTGTCTCCTGCAGGTAACGTCCGTTTTTATATCTCTATTTCCCAGACGGGGAACCCTTCGCGCTCAGGCCGAAGGCAGCGCGCATCACATGGTAGATCCAGTTCTGTTCCATGACCCCGTGGACCAGATAGGCTTTAGGTCCGGAGGCATAGATCGCCACATCCTCGCCGCCGTGCGTCTCGGACTTGAATTCGACGATGGCTTCCTGCTTGTAGTCGGTAGCGCTGGTGTCGACGTGCGACAGGTCCGGCCTTCCGCCTGTCGGCGATCGGTTCCTGGCACCTGGCCCGTTCGCATAATTGAGGGTGGTGTAGGGGAGGTCGTTGGCATCGCGTGCCACATCAGGCAAGCCGCCGTCCTGTTCCGGCACAGGTTTCACCAGCCCCAGGATGGGATTGCCCCGATGCGGATAGCCGGCGATAGTGAAGACATGGCTATGATCCGCGGTGACGATGATGAGCGTCTCCTTGGGATCGGTCATCTCATACGCCGTCTTCACCGCTTTTGCCAGCTCGATCGTATCGAGTAGCGCGCGCTTGGCGTTGCCGGCATGGTGGCCATGATCGATGCGACCGGCTTCCACATGCAGGAAGTACCCCTGCCGGCTGCCTTGCAGCATCTCCAGGGATTTTCGCGTCATCTCGCTGAGCGAAGGTTCGCCCGCCTGATCCTTGGCGCGATCCGCTTCCCATTGCATGTGCGAAGGTTCGAACAGGCCGAGCAGGAAAGGGGTCGTCTTCGGGTCCACCTGATCGAAGCCTGCTTTGTCCCAGACATATCGGCTGCCGCTGGCAAGTCGGTTGCGGCTCGCCAGCCAGGCGTCGATGAGGTCGCGGCCATCCTTGCGCGTCCCCGTCCTGTCTGGATATTCGGGGTCGGGTTGTGCGGTAGTCCTGAAGAAATCACGACCGCCACCCAACGCGACCTTCAGGCTGTTCATGACGGTGGGCGAGAGCTCGACCAGTTGACGGGCGATATCCTTGACGCCGCAGTTCGGCGGCAGCATGGCATCGCCTTCCCAGTCACGATCGGGCGTGTGGGCATAGGTCGCACCCGGTGTGGCGTGAGTGATGCGGGCTGTGGTCACGATACCGGTGGCCTTGCCGGCCTCGGCTGCCTGTTCGAGCAGGGTCGGCAAGCTGCGTTTTGCGACCGCATGCGCATCGCATTCGCCCCGGCGCGTGGTGTGATCCACCGACAACATCCCGTCGCGTGCCTTGTAGCCGGTGATCATGGCGGTCATGGTGGGCGCCGAATCAGGGGTCTGCTGGTCCCAGGTATAGGTCTTGGAGAGCGCCACATGCGGCAAGGTCTCGAAGAACAGCGCGTTCTCCTCGCCAGTCAGACCGCGCATCTGGCCTTCCAGGATGCGCGCCGCGGTGACGGTGGAGACGCCCATGCCGTCGCCGACGAAGAGGATGACGTTCCTGGCCTTGCCGGTGATCGGCTTCAACTGTTCGCTGCGCTGGATATGCGCCTGGCCTGCGTTCCACCAGTCTTCGACCTTTTCAGGGCCTTTGACTGCCGGTTCGGCCGCCTGGAGGCTCGTCGAGATCAGCAGGGCAATGGTGCCCATCCATGTGGGATGTGGGGAGGTGTTGGTCTTCAATATGGCGTCCTGTAGGTGATGGGATATGTAGATGCTGGGCATGACCGGTTATCTACCGCCCTGAGATGACAGGGGCATGAATCCATGGTCTGCGACTCGCTTTGGATATCACGGGGAAGGATGTCGGTGACGATAACGGCGATGATTCCCCTATAATGGGCGCCCCCGCCGAACCGGCGTCGTCGAATGGTGTTCAGTTCCCTATGTGGCAAAAGTTTGTTTCCGGCTATCGTGCCAGCCATCCCAGATTCTCGGAAAAATTGATCTCGTCTGCGGGCGCCTTCATCGCGGTCGCCGCCTTGACCCTAGAAGTCACCCAGATATCGCACGAGTTCAGCGTGATGATCCCGGTATTGGCTTCCATGGGGGCTAGTACCTTCCTGCTGTTCGCCGTGCCGCATAGCCCGATGGCGCAACCCTGGCCCATGCTCGGCGGGCATGTCGTGTCGGCGTTCCTTGGGGTGGCCTGCGCCAGCCTGATCCCGCACCCGGTCATCGCGACCGCATCTGCCGTGGCGCTGGCGATCTTCGCCATGCACCTGCTACATTGCATGCACCCACCTAGCGCGGCGACCGCCATGATCGCCGTGTTGGGCGGGCCGGAAGTGCATGCCATGGGCTACGCCTTCTGTTATGAGGTGGTCGCGCTCAATGCCGTCACCTTGCTCCTGCTGGCCCTTTTCATCAATAACGTCATGCCGGGCCGCCGCTATCCCATGTTCGACTCGCATCATCCGCACCATGAGCGCTTCGTCGCCAAACCGGTGAAACAGGTGCAGCTGACGGAAGCGGATTTCGAATGGGCGCTCGGCAAGATGGACGGTTTCATCGACGTCAGTAAAGAAGATTTGCTGGACATCTACGAGTTCGCGCTGGAACACGCCAGCCAGCGGGTCGCCCGTTCACCGAAGACTAAGGCTTGAGCTTGTAGAAGCGGTTCTCCAGGGTCTTGCCGGTGATTTTGTCGAGTTTGCTGCCGGTGGATTCTGCCAGTCGGGTCAAGCGATCGTCGGGATGCGGATGGGTCTTGAACAGCAGGGCCACGCTCTTGTCCGACTTATCGGCTTCACTGATGGCTTGCAAGACCTCAGGCAGTCCGTATGGCTCATAGCCGGCACGGGTGGCCAGCACCAGGCCGACGCGGTCGGCTTCGTATTCCGCATCCTTGTCCAGACCTCTCGCCAGCACCTCGGCGCCGCTGCCGATGACTTTCTCTACGGTCTGGTTGTCCTTGCCGTATTTCTGGCCCAGCAGACCAGCCCCCATATTCAATAGCTGCTGCTTCTGCATGACCTTCAGGTGGTGCTTCTTCACCACATGACCGATCTCATGGCCTAGCACACCGGCGAGCTGGGCTTCGTTCTGCATCTTGCGATACAGGCCTTTGGTGATGACCACATACCCTCCAGGCGCCGCGAAGGCATTGAGGTCTTCGCTTTCGATCACCCCGAAATGCCATGGCAGGTCAGGGCGTTCGCTTTGGCTGGCGACCCAACGGCCGACCTGGTTCACATAGCGTTGCAGCGCGGCGTCCTTGACCAGCGGCGAAGCGCCTAGCAGGTTACCGGTGATCTCGCGGCCGATCTGGATCTCTTCCGCCTGGCTCGGGTTCTTCAGGTTGAGCGTGGGCTTTGCCGGTTCGGCCGTCGCTTCAGTCGTTTTGTTGTCTTGAGCTTTCGGTGGAGTTTCGTTTTTCTGCTGCTCCATCACATCCTTGGCGCCCTTGAGTGCATCGTTCAGATCGAAGGCATGCGCCGAAGGGACGATGCAGGTCAGCAACGTCATCATTAACAGCGAAGGTGTCCGGATCATGGCTGTGCTCCCGGTGCCGGCAGGTAGCTGAATTTCATGGCCTTCAGGCCGCCCGAGCCGGCGAATTTCTGCGCGGCGGGTTTGCTTTGTTCATAGGATTCCATCTGCTTGATCTCGTCCTCGTTGAATGTCGCACTCTTCAGCTCTTCCGCGCTCAAGCCACGGACGCCGGTCGTCGCCACCACCTGGCCGGTGCCGGCACGTCCGCTGGCGACATTCAAGGCACCCGACACTTGCCCGGAGGCGCTGCTACCTGTTGTGCCTCGCTTCACCGACAATAAACGGACCCAGCCGGTGCTCTTGGCCGTCTTGACCTTGAGCCAAGCGCCTTGTTTGCCCAGGATATCGACGCTATCCCCGCGTGACAGGCTGCCTGCGGTCTTGGCATCGGAATAGGGTTGTGCGCGCAAGGTATCGGCTTTGAGTGCCGTGCCCTTGTCCGCGGCGAAACTGATGGCCGGTAGCAGCATCAGCAGGAGTAGCGCGCTTCGAATATGCATGACTTCAACCTTTCATGGGTGCTTCTGCGATGCCGGTACTGCCGGCCTCGACATGTTCCAGCTTGATGACGGCCTGTGCGAACAGGCTACGCCACTGGTTGGCGATCGGCTGGCCCGCGACGAACCCGCCCTCGTGCAAGGTATAACGCGCCAGCGTCTCGTCCGGCAGACCGATCTCGCGCAAGATCGCAGGCAGCTTCTGGGTCAGCTGTGCCGCATCCTGCTTTGCCTGCTCGGCGTATTGCGTCTTGGTCTCGGCATAGGACCAGCTGACCACTGCCATGTCGGTGAATAGCCCCCAGATGCCGCCTTGTACGCCTTTGATGACCTCGATATTGTTGGGCGTCGTGCTGTTGAGCTCCAGTTGCCTTTTCAGTTTTTTCAGCAGGCCATCGCCCAAGGGTTCGCTGCTTTCGACCAGGATGGGCATGATCAATACGTGCGTCCCATCCTTGTCGGCGGTCACGCCATAGGCGAGCCACCGTTGCAATGCGCGGTCGGTGGCCAAGGCATAGACCTTGGCGATACTGAAATAGGCCACCGCCCAGGTGATCGGTCCGGTGAAGTCCAGATAAGCGTTGGTGATGTTGATACCGATATAGGAAAGCACCAATAGTCCGATCTGGCTCATGCTGAAGACCTTGTTGAAACGGTCGCGATCGACGTTGATGTAGAACGCCAGTGTCGTCAGCCAGATCATCAACAGGCTCAGTAGCAGATAAGGCAGCGTGCCGCGCCAGACCCAGAGGTAATCGTTGTGTTTGATGTTGTCGATCGCGGTCGCCAGGATCTCGACGCCCGGATGCATCTTGGCCATCGCGGTCGCCTTGAGGTCGAACAGGCTTGGCGCGGTGGAACCGATCAGCACGATCTTGCCGGTGAACTCATCCTGCGGGCGCTGCTTGTTCTTGGCGCTCATGTCCGCCATGACGTCGCTGAAGGTCACGTACTGGTAGGTGAACGGCTTGCCGCGCCAGTTGAGCAGCACATTCTGCGATTCGGGGAGGGGATAGCCCAGCGACTTGGCCACCGCCATCGGCAGCGAAGGCAGGCGCCAGCCGTAATCGTCGTTGTAGAGCCGGTATTCGCGGACGATACCGTCCTTGTCCGGATAGATGTTATGGGTACCGAGTCTTCCGGAATCGACGGCGGCCTCGAAATGCGGCAGCACCACGGCGATGGTCGCCTCCTGCTCACCTTTGCCTGGCGTCACTTCGGTCAGGCCCTTGATCATGTCGGGTTTCACCTGGCTCAGCGCGTCATGCTCGGCAGGCAGGCGCAGGAAAGGAAAGAAAGTGTTGCTGCTGCCGGCGATCACCTCGTTGAAGTAGGCGTCGCTATCCGGGTTGTAGATATCGGCATCGCTGAACAGGATATCGAACACCACGGCCTTGGGCTGCTGCGCCTGGATATTCTCCAGGAACTCGCCGAAGACCTGGCGCGGCCAGGGCCAGCGACCGTACTCGTTCGCCATCGCTGAGAGACTGGCCTCGTTGACGTCGACGATGACGATGTCCTTGTCCGGCGCCGGCACGATGACGCGACTGCGTACCATCAGGTCGAAAGCCTTCTGGCGCATGTTCTCGCCGACCTTGAACACGCTGGCGTCGAGCAGCAGGAATACCGTCAGCAAAGCCGCGAGGTAAAGGTAGAAGTTGTTGCGGAGACGCCTGGTGAGGTTCGCCAGCCACTGGCCGATCAGCAATTTGAGTTTAGTCACGGCAGACTTTCATTGTTCAGGCGATGCCCAAGTTTCGCACAAACCC
>CBFGLF010000111.1:0-5736 GCA_965649545.1 uncultured Methylotenera sp. | reverse complement strand
GACTTCTGTTCGCGGCTCAGCAGGTTTTCGACCGCTGCGCGTGGCGAGCGGCCATGCGACAGGACCTGATCGACTTCCTGGGTGATGGGCATCTCGACACCCAGTTGTGCGGCACGCTTCACGACTTCGCGGGCGGTATGCACGCCTTCCGCCACATGCCCCAGCGTCTGCAGGATCTCGGGCAATGTCTGGCCATTGGCGAGGCGCAGGCCGACTTCGCGGTTGCGCGAATATTGACCGGTACAGGTGAGGATGAGGTCGCCGATGCCGGTCAGGCCCATGAACGTCTCTTTCTGCCCGCCTAGCTTGATGCCGAAACGCGTGATCTCGGCCATGCCACGGGTGATCAACGCGGCACGCGCATTGTTGCCGAACTGCATGCCGTCGCTGATACCGGCGGCGATGGCGATGACGTTCTTCAGTGCGCCGCCCACCGATACGCCGATGACGTCGGTATTGGTGTAGACGCGGAAGTTGCCGCCATGCAGCATGGCGCCGGCTTGCTTCGAGAACCCTTCGTCATTGGCGGCCAGCGTGACTGCCGTCGGCAGGCCACGGACCAGTTCTGCAGCGAAGCTTGGGCCTGACAGCACACCCCAGTGACGGCTATCGCCCAGCTCCTCTTCCGCGACTTCGTGCGGCAGTTTGGCGGTCGCAGCCTCCAGGCCCTTGCTGGCCCAGATCACCGGCGCTTTGCAGCCGATCGCCTTGATGTCTTTCAGTGCATTACGGAAACCGTTGGTCGGCACGACGGACAGGATGAGGTCGGTCTCCTGCAAGGCGAGTTCGAGATCGCCTTCGACCTTGAGGTTGTCGCCGAAGACCGAATCGCCGAGGTACTGATGGTTGGCCCGCGTGATCTGCATGTCGATGATGTGCTCGCGGTTACGCGTCCACAAGGCGACGTCGTGCTTGCGACTGATCTGCAGGGCAAGTGCGGTGCCCCAGGCACCTGCACCGAGTACGGTAATTTTCATGATGTGCTTATCGAAATGATCACAACCCCCATACGGAGGCGGCGGAGATATAGCCGACCAGGCCATCGCGGTGCTTGACCTTGATCCAGCCGTTGAGGGCAGGCTCGACCAGCTCGACCACCACGTCTTTTTCCAGGCGCCCGAGCAAAGGTGAAGCGGCATCGGCAGCCTGGCGCAGTTCGACCTGCGACTGGGTGACCAATACCGTGCGCTTCGTCGCCAGCTGTTTCGCTTCGATCCAGCTCAGGCTACCGTGGTTATCCCGCACCTTGAGCCAGTCGCCGAGGTTGACGATGATCTCCACCGGATAACCCTGACCGACGACATAGAGCTTCTTGCCCTGGGCGGACGGTGCGTCGTAGAGCACCGCCTTGGCGGCCCCTACGGAGCGGTATTCAAGTGCCGACGCGGCCGCAGGCAATAACGCCAGCAGCAGCGCCAGCAGTCGAACCTTAGTGCGTGGTCTCGCCATTGGCCTGCTCAGCTTGCTTCTGCTGTGCGTACAAGGCTTCGAAATTGATCGGGTTCAGCAATACGGGCGGGAAACCGGCGCGAACGGAGATATCGGAGACGGTCTCGCGCAAGTATGGGAAGAGGATATTGGGGCAAGTCACGCTGGCGATCAGCTCCATGTTCTCGGCAGGCACGTTGCGGATCTGGAAGATACCCGCTTGCGCGACTTCGATCAGGAATACGGTCTTGTCTTCGATCTTGGAGGTCACGGTCACGGTGACGGTCACTTCGAACACGCCCTCATCCAGCATGGTCGCAGCGTTGCTCAGTTCGATGCCGATCTGTGGGGTCTCGCGCTGGATGAACACCTGTGGCGCGTTCGGGATCTCCAGGGACATATCCTTGACGTAGATCTTCTCGATCGCGAACCCGGCTTGCTGGGACTCTTCCGCCTGTACGGCTGCGTTTTCTTCTGCCATGACTTTTCCTAAATAGTAAGGCCAGCTTGAGCTGGCTCTGTATTGATACTCTGGTTAAAAAACTGGAACGGACAAGCTCGCTATTCTATCTGCTTATCGCTTGTTTTTGAATTGGAAATAAGGCGCGTCAGGCATCCAGTAGCGGCTGCAAGCCGCCAGCCTGATCGAGTGCGCGCAGATCCTCGAATCCACCGACATGGTGCTCGTCGATATAGATCTGCGGTACCGTGCGGCGACCGGTCTTTTCCATCATCTCGACACGCAATTCCGGGTGCAGGTCGACACGGATCTTCTGGATATCCGTCACGCCGCGGCTTTGCAACAGGCGCTCGGCGTTCATGCAATATGGGCAGGTCGCCGTGGTGTACATCACAATGTTGGCCATGGTCAGTCCTTCACCACCGGCAGCTTGGCCTGTTGCCAGGCATTGATGCCGCCTTGCAGGTTATAGAGCTTGGTGAATCCTTGCTTCGCCAGCAGGTCGCAGGCCTTGGCCGAACGCACGCCGCCCTGGCAATGCAGCAGCACCGGCTTTTCCTTGTACCTGGTCAATTCCTTCAGGCGTTCGCCGAGCTGCGCCAGCGGGATATGCTTGGCGTCGGCGATGTGTCCTTGGGCATATTCGGTCGCTTCACGCACATCGACGACCACGGCGTTGGAACGGTTCATCAACAGCACAGCCTCGGTCGGGGTCAGGTTGGCGACGCCACTCGCGCTGCGTTTCAGCATGGGCCAGAGCAGCATGAAACCGGAGCCGATGGCCAAACCGATCAACAGCACGTTATCTGCAAGAAATTTCACGCCTAACCTTTCCGAATCAAAGTCGTAATTTTAACCAGAACCGCATCACTTACCTAGCATGAATACCAAGATGGCGTGCTTGATGCCCGATTTCAAGGCCTTACTATCGGCGTCGATGTAAATCGCCAAGTGAAGGTCCCAGGTAAACTTGAGGCGGAATGCATGGTCACTAAAACTGAGGCTTTGCAGATTTATTGACACAAATTCACTAGAATATTGATTGCGTGGTGATCCACCACAGAAATGTCAGGTAGAAAATGAACGTTACTCCCGTCGCACTCTTGATCCTCGATGGTTTCGGCTATCGCGAGGAGGTCCAGGACAACGCCATCGCCCAGGCGAAAAAACCCAATTTCGACCGGCTTTGGAATACCCATCCGCATACCCTGATCAACGCCTCCGAGCATTACGTCGGCCTGCCGGACGGCCAGATGGGCAATTCCGAAGTCGGCCACCTCAATATCGGCGCCGGCCGCGTCGTCTACCAGGATTTCGAGCGCATCAACCAATCCATCAAGAGCGGCGAATTCTTCCGGACCCCGATGCTGGTCAACGCCATCGAAGGCCTCAAGGCGACAGACAAAGCCCTCCACATCTTCGGCTTGCTGTCCGACGGCGGTGTGCATAGCCACGAAGAACATATCCACGCCATGGCCGAGATGGCGGTACGTCAGGGCCTGCGCAAGGTCTACGTCCATGCCTTCCTCGACGGTCGCGACACGCCGCCGGTGAGCGCCGCCGCTTACATCGAGAAGCTCGAACACAAACTGGCAGAACTGGGCGCCGGCCAGATCATCTCCATCTGCGGCCGCTTCTACGCCATGGACCGCGACAAGCGCTGGCCGCGCGTGGAGCTCGCCTACGACCTCATCACGGAAGGCATCAGCGAATTCCAGGCCGCATCGGCAGGCGCCGGGCTGCAGGCCGCATACGCCCGTGGCGAGAACGACGAGTTCGTCAAACCGACCGCCATCGTCTCGCCGGGCGAAAAGCCATTGCACCTCGAAGACGGCGATGTCGTCGTCTACATGAATTTCCGCTCGGACCGTGCCCGCCAACTGAACCACGCCCTGGTGGCCAAGACCTTCGACGGCTTCCATCGCCGCCACGTACGCAAGCTGGCCGGGTATTTCTCCCTGACCATGCATGACAAGAATGAGGCCGAGATCGTCCCCATCTTCCCCCCGTTCGAAGTGCGTAACACCTTCGGCGAATATGTCGCGAGCAAAGGCCTCACCCAGCTGCGTATCGCCGAGACCGAGAAATATCCGCACGTCACCTTCTTCTTCAACGGCGGCGAAGAGCAGGTGTTCGAGGGCGAAGAACGTATCCTGGTCCCGTCGCCGCAAGTGGCCACCTATGACCTCAAACCGGAGATGAGCGCGTTCGAGGTGACGTCCGAACTCGAAGCGGCGATCCTCAGCAAGAAGTACGACGCCATCATCTGCAATTACGCCAATTGCGACATGGTGGGGCACACCGGCGACCTGCAGGCGGCGATCAAGGCAGTCGAGACCGTCGACACCTGCATCGGCCGTGTGGTCGCTGCGATGCAGAGCATCGGCGGCGAAGTCATCATCACCGCCGACCACGGCAACGTCGAGATGATGATGGACAACATCAACCATCAGCCTCACACCCAGCACACGACCAATCTCGTGCCCATGCTCTACATCGGTCGCGATGCCACCCTGGCCGAGACGGGCGCGCTGTCGGACCTCGCACCGACCCTGCTGAAGATGATGGGCCTGCCGCAGCCGGCGGAGATGACCGGTAAACCGCTGGTCGATTTCAAGCAGGCACCTGCCGTGGCCAACGCCTGACCTCATGCCGGGTGCGATCGCCTCACTGACCCTGCTCGCCAGCCTGCTTCTCGGCCTTCTCGTCCCCGGCGTGTCATGGGCAGGCGCGAAGGCGGAGCAATCGAAGGAAGACCTGAATCGTCTGCATGAACGTATCGAGGCCCTGAAGAAGGAACTCGACAGTACCCGTGAAGCCCACAAGGATGCCGCGGACGAACTGAAGGCCAGCGAAAAGGCCATCAGCGAGACCAACCGCAAGCTCTATGAACTGAGCAAGCAGCACAAGCAGAACCGCAATACGCTGGCCGGTCTGCAGCAACAGAAGCTGGAAATCGAGACCACGGTCAAGGAGCAACAGGACCTGCTGGGCGCGCAGCTTTACCAGCGCTACCTGCACGGCCAGCAAGGGTATATCCAGATCGTGCTGCAGCAGCAGGATCCGGGCGCCATCGCCAGGCAGCTGCACTATTACAGCTACGTTTCGAAGGCGCGTGCCGCACTGATCGCCTCCATGCAGCAGAACCTCGGCAAGATCGCACGCCTCAATGACGAAACCGCCAACGCACTCAAAGCACTGACCGAACTCAAGCAGAAACAGGAGCTGGAGCGGCGTGAACTGCAAGCGCAGAAGAACGAACGCAACAAGGTCCTCAAACAACTGTCGGCCAAGATCAGTTCCCAGCGCGGTGAGATCAGCAAATTGAAGCGCGACGAGAAACGCCTCTCGCAACTGGTCGAGCGCCTCTCGCGCATCATCCCCAAGACCGTCCCCAAGAAACGCAGCAAGGCCGCCAATTCCAGCGAACCGGTCGGTCGCAATGAAGAGCTGCCGACCAACGCCTTCGACGGCGGCAATTTCGCGGCACTGAAAGGCAAGCTCAACCTGCCGATACGCGGGGATATCGCCAACCGCTTCGGCGATTCCCGCGAAGACACCGGGGTCTCATGGAAGGGCCTGTTCATCAAATCCAGCGAGGGCAGCGAGGTCAAATCCATCGCCAGCGGTCGTGTGGTGTTCGCCGACTGGCTGCGCGGATTCGGCAACCTGCTGATCGTCGATCATGGCGACGGTTACATGAGCCTGTACGGCAATAACCAGTCGCTACTGAAACGTGTGGGCGAGACGGTGAGCGGCGGCGACACCATCGCGGCGGTCGGCAACAGCGGGGGCAACGAGTCCTCGGGCTTGTACTTCGAACTGCGCCATCGCAGCAAACCTTTGGA
>CBFGLF010000110.1:0-5791 GCA_965649545.1 uncultured Methylotenera sp. | reverse complement strand
ATCATGGCCGGCTCTGCGTCAAAGGCCGTTATGGGTTCGATTACCCCAATCACCGGCATCGCCTGACCAAACCGCTGATCCGTCGCAGCGATGTGCCGAAATCCGAGCATTTCGTGATGGACCCGGCCGACCCGCTATCCGCGTTCCGCGAAGCCACCTGGGACGAGGCACTGGACTTCGCTGCCGAGGGCTTCAAGAAGATCATTCGCGAGAAAGGCAAGTATGCCCTCGCCGGCTTCGGCTCCGCCAAAGGCAGCAATGAAGAGGCCTACCTGTTCCAGAAGCTGGTTCGTACCGGTTTCGGCACCAACAATGTCGATCATTGCACCCGCCTCTGCCATGCCTCATCCGTGGTCGCCCTTTTGGAAGGCGTGGGCTCGGGTGCCGTGTCGAATCCGGTCGCGGATGTCCAGTATTCGGAGGTCATCGTCATCATCGGCGCCAACCCCATCGTCAACCATCCGGTGGCGGCGACCTTCGTCAAGAACGCAGTGAAACAAGGCGCAAAACTCATCCTGATCGACCCGCGCAGAACGGAACTCGCGCGGCATGCCACGTACTACCTGCCATTCAAGCCGGACACCGACGTTGCCTTGCTCAACGCCTTGCTACACGTGATCGTGGAAGAGAACCTGGTCGATGCCGAGTTCATTCGGACGCGCACCGAGAACTATGAGGCCCTGAAAGAGAACGTCCGCGACTATGCGCCGGAACGCATGGCGCCGATCTGCGGCATCCCCGCCGAGACCATCCGTGAGGTGGCCCGACTGTATGCTCGTTCAAAAGCCTCCATCATCCTCTGGGGCATGGGCATCTCGCAGCATGTGCACGGCACCGACAATGCGCGCTGTCTCATCGCCTTATCCATGATCACCGGGCAGATCGGCAGACGGGGCACCGGCCTGCATCCATTGCGCGGCCAGAACAACGTACAGGGTGCCTCCGATGTCGGTCTGATCCCGATGAGCTTCCCGGATTACGTGCGGGTCGATAACCCGGAAGCCCACGCCAGGTTCGAAAAGCTCTGGGGCACGACGCTCGATAGCAAGCCTGGCCTCACGGTGGTCGAGATCATGGATGCGGCGCGAGCCGGCACCATCACCGGCATGTATGTGGAGGGCGAGAATCCGGCCATGTCGGACCCCGACTCGCATCATTCGCGTCAAGGCCTCGCCAAGCTGGAACACCTGGTGGTGCAGGATATCTTCATGACCGAGACCGCCTATTTGGCCGACGTCATCCTGCCGGCCAGCACCCACGCCGAGAAACTCGGCACCTTCACCAACACCGACCGCCTGGTGCAGATCGGCCGCCCTGCCCTGACGCCACCGGGCGAGGCGAAACAAGACCTGTGGATCATCCAGGAGATCGGGAAACGACTCGGCTTGCCATGGGACTATGCCGGGCCTGAAGAGGTGTTCAATGAGATGCGGCAGGCCATGCACAGCATCGCAGGCATCACCTGGGATCGCCTGGAGCAGGAGGGTGCTGTCACCTACCCTTGCGAGCACGAAGGCGATCCTGGCGAAGAAGTCATCTTCCACGACACCTTCCCGCGCCCGACAGGACGCGCCAAGCTGGTCCCGGCAGACATCATCCCTGCCGCAGAGCGGCCCGATGCCGAGTATCCCATGGTACTGATCACCGGCCGCATGCTGGAACACTGGCACACCGGCAGCATGACGCGGCGTACCGACGTCCTAGATGCCATCGAACCCGTCCCTAACGCCAGCCTCCATCCACTCGACATGGACGCGCTCGGCATCGCCGCAGGGGACATCATCACCGTCGCGTCCCGTCGAGGCGAGATCGTGCTGATGGCACGCGCCGACGACGGCATCCCGCGCGGATCCATCTTCATCGCGTTCTGCTACTACGAAGCCGCTGCGAACATGCTGACCAATCCTGCACTCGACCCGTTCGCCAAGATCGCCGAAGTGAAATACTGCGCGGTGAAGGTCGAAAAGAAAGGCACGCTGGCAAGCACACTGGGCTACCACCATTGAGATGCTCGGCCGCACAATCCATCACTGCAATGGAATACCGGGCATGGCTGGCTTATAATCATGCCTGCCTGAGAAGCGGCATCGACACCCCACACTGAGAGAACACATGAAAATCACCCCCTCCAACATGACCTGGTTCAACCTGCCGAACTTGCCCGTCACGCTCAAAGCCTTGTTTGCAGGCTATCTGCTGGTGATCGGCGTAGGCCTCTGCATGGCCGGCCTGCAGATCCTGATGACGCACGGCATGGCGGACGGCAAGCTGGGCCTGTCCAAGGATGACGTGGTTTACAGCTATTACGGCGACCGCAGCGGTACCCGCCTCGAGAGCATGTTGAACGGCTCCATGAAAGACAAGGCACCACCGGAAGTACGTCTGGAGATCATCAAATGGGCCCGTGACGGCGCGCCGGAAGCCGAATGGGAGCCACGTTTCAAGGGCGTCTTCGCGCAGCACTGTATCGCCTGCCACGGCAATATCCCCGGCATCCCCAACTTCAATAACTACGAAGAAGTGCAGAAGCTCGCCACCGTCAACAAGGGCGCGAGTATCGAGAGCCTGACGCGCGTGTCGCATATCCACCTGTTCGGCATCGCGTTCATCTTCTTCTTCATGGCGCTGATCTTCAGCCTGGCCGTCAATGTGCCTAGAGCCCTGAAACTGACTGCCATCATCTTCCCGTTCGCCTACCTCATTCTCGACGTACTGTCCTGGTGGTTGACCAAGTTGCATCCGGGCTTCGCCTGGCTGACCATCATCAGCGGTGTCGGTTACAGCCTGGCCTCGACCTTCATGTGGGTCACCAGCATGTACCAGATGTTCATCATGTCGCGTAGCGGCAAGGTCTACGGCAATGCCTGGGAAGCCGATCTTCCAAAGGACTAATTAACGTACTATTGCGCTGGATCAATCAGGCGGCGGGCACCTACCCGTCGCCTTTCGTTTTTCAGGGGGTATAATTCGGCCTCCAGATACATTCACGTACACCATGTCCAAGTACCTCACCGCCGCCCTTTACAAGTTCGTCAGCCTGCCCGATTACCGTGATCTGCAGGCGCCCCTGCTGGCTGTCTGCGAACGCCACAAGATCAAGGGCACCCTGCTGCTGGCCGAAGAGGGGATCAACGGCACCATCGCCGGTCTGCCAGGCGATATCCACCAGGTGCTCGACTACCTGCGCCATGATGCGATCTGGCAAGGCCGTCTGGCCGATCTGGAACACAAGGAATCCTGGGCTGCGCGCATGCCCTTCTACCGTATGAAAGTGCGTCTCAAGCAGGAGATCGTGAAACTGGGCGTACCGGAAGTCAAACCCAGCGAGATGGCGGGCACCTATGTCAAGCCGGAAGACTGGAATGCGCTCATCAGTGACCCGGACGTGATCCTGGTCGATACGCGCAACGACTATGAAGTCGCGATCGGGACGTTCAAAGGGGCGGTCAACCCCAATACCAAGAGCTTCACCGAATTACCGGAATGGGTGAAACAGGAGAAGGCGCTGCGTGAGAAACCCAAGGTCGCCATGTTCTGTACCGGCGGCATCCGCTGCGAGAAATCCACGGCTTATTTGCGCAGCCAGGGCTTCGATGAGGTCTACCACCTGCAGGGCGGCATCCTCAAGTATCTGGAGACGGTGCCTGAAGACCAGAGCCTGTGGCAAGGCGAGTGCTTCGTCTTCGACGAACGTGTCTCGGTCGGCCACGGTCTGAAGCAAGGCGATTTCCAGCTATGTCGCGCCTGCCGTTATCCTTTGAGTGCGGAAGAGCGCCGCTCGCCGCACTTCGTGCTCGGCGTCAGTTGCCCCCATTGTCACGACAAGACCACTGCCGAACAGAAAGAGGCCTTTGCCGAACGTCAACGTCAGGTCGAACTGGCAGAGCGGCGCAAACAGGACCATATCGGGGCCAAATTCATACCAAAACTCAAAGTAAAAAATCCAGAAAGTTACTGATTTTAAAAATAAATTCGAACTTAGCTTCCTGTTGATGGCCTAAGGCTACAGTCACCACAAAAAACCAATAGGAGGACACAATGAATAAAACAATCACAATCTCCACACTGGCGCTCGCACTCGGTCTGTCCGGCTGCGCCAATATGTCAGAAACTCAGAAAGGCACTGCCAAAGGCGCAGGTATCGGGGCGGCTGCCGGTGCCGTTGTCGGCGCAGTAGCAGGCGGCGGCAAGGGTGCAGCCATTGGTGCGGTCGTGGGCGCAGGCGCAGGTGCCATCGCCGGCAACGTCTGGTCTAAGAAGATGGAGGCCCAGAAGCGGGAGATGGAACAAGCCACGGCCGGTACCGGCGTCGAAGTGAGCAAGACCGACGACAACCGCCTGAAACTCGAGATTCCCAGCGACATCTCCTTTGATACCGGACGTTCCGATATCAAGGCGAATCTGCGTCCCATCCTCGACAAGTTCGCCACTGGCTTGCAGGGCAACCCAGCCGCCAAGGTGAACATCATCGGCCATACCGATAACACCGGCTCCGATACCGTGAACGATCCGCTTTCTGTCAATCGTGCCGCCAGCGCCCGTAATTACCTGGTCGGCAAGGGGGTCGCTTCCAACCGCATCAGCATCGATGGCCGTGGTTCACGCGAACCGATCGCTGCCAACGATACGGCCGAGAATCGCGCCAAGAATCGACGTGTCGAGATCTTCGTGGCAGAACCGGAACCCGCCGCGCCAGCGACACCGTAGTAGCAAGCCAGTAACGAAAAAGCCGACGCGAGTCGGCTTTTTCATGCCTGCAAGATGCGCGTAGTGAATGCCCTGGCGCTTATCTAAAGACGGTCATTTGCCTAGTTGGCGTAAGCGCCTAGCAGCTTATCCACTTCGCTCGCCGGGACTGTGGCGATGACCGTGACCCGCTCCCCGAACTGCTTGTCGAGGACCTGCCCGTTGAGTTTGCCGATATCGCGTGCGAGCGGCTCGAACCGTGCATAGTCGACAACCAGCCGGATCTGTTGCATCTCGACATAAGGGCCTATCCTGGCGGCATCCATGGCCATCTTGGCCGTGCCGCCATATGCCCGGGCCAGACCGCCGGTTCCGAGGTTGATGCCGCCGTAGTAGCGGATCACGCCGACGCAGATATTGATCAGGTCGCGCCCCTCGATGAATTGCAGGATGGGCTTACCCGCCGTACCGGACGGCTCACCCGCGTCGCTGAAACGCTGAACGATGCCATCCGGTGTCTTGATGCGAAAGGCGTAAGCAAGGTGATGGGCACTCTGGTGGGCAGAAGCCAGCTTGCGTAGGCTCATCGCCACCGCGCGTTCGCTGTCGCAGTACTCCGCCACGGCGATGAATCGCGATTTATTGATGGTCTGGTCGGCTTCGCCAGCCTGCAGGATGCGTTGCATAAGGGAATGAATTATTGGGAAAAAATACTGTCTTCTGAGATACTGGTTTACAACCGCAGTGATTCTTTCAGAGGTTCAGCCATGCCATCTATTATATGGGCTTTGACGCTCGCCATGCTGTCAGTCGACACGGCCTACGCGCAAGTCTACAAATGCAAGACGGCCAAGAACGTCATCGTCTATTCAGATACTGCCTGCAGCCCCGGGAGTGAACAAAGCCTGCCGGACATCCAGTCGGTGCCATCTGCCCCCCTCATACCCGGCACCCCGGTAGAGAAAGATGCCGTCACCCGGCAAATGGATGCGGCCGTCAAGAACGCCATCGCCGCCGATGACCTGATCCGGGCACGGGCGCTCGCCACGACGGCAGAACAGAAATCCTGGGTCAGGTCGGCAGAGAAAGAAGCCAGCTCGCAAAA
>CBFGLF010000109.1:0-5924 GCA_965649545.1 uncultured Methylotenera sp. | reverse complement strand
TACGGCTATGTGGTCAAGTGCACGGGCTTCGAGAAGGATGCCGCCGGCAACGTCACTGTCGTCCATTGCGAATACCTGCCCGATACCAAATCCGGCACGCCGGGCGCCGATGCAGTCAAGGTCAAGGGCAACATCCACTGGGTCTCGGCCGCACACGCCTACGCCGCCGAAGTACGGCTCTACGACCGCCTGTTCAAGGAAGCGCACCCTGGTGCCGGCGATCGCAACTACTTGGACGACATCAACCCGGACTCATTGAAGACCATCACCGCACAACTTGAACCGGCATTGAAGGATGCCAAACCGGAAGACCGCTTCCAGTTCGAGCGACATGGGTATTTCGTGGCGGACAAGAAGGATAGCGTGGATGGGAAACCGGTGTTCAACCGGACGGTGACGCTTAGGGATGCTTGGCAGAAATAATTGCATACACCCGTCAACTTAGCCCAAGCCTACCGCCTTCTCAACCATGGCCCGACCGTGCTGGTCACCTCAGCCCATGGCGAGCAACGCAACATCATGGCCGCCGCTTGGAACATGCCGCTGGATTTCGACCCGCCCAAGATCGCAATAGTAATAGATAAGCACACGTACACCCGTCAGTTGATCGAAGCGTCCGGTAGCTTCGTCATCAACGTGCCCTGCCGCGCACTGGCCGAGATGACGGTGCGGGTCGGCTCCAGTTCCGGGCGCGAGTTGCTGGGCAAGCCTCAAGCCGACAAATTCGCCGCCTTCGATATCCCTACCTTCGCCGCCAGCAAGATCACTGCACCGCTGGTCGAGGGCTGCGTGGCGTGGCTGGAATGCAAGGTAATCCCCGAGCCGCATATCCAGGACACCTATGACCTCTTCCTCGGCGAGGTGGTCGCGGCCTGGGCAGACGAACGCGTGTTCTCCGATGGACGATGGCACTTCGAGGGGCATGACGAACTGCGTACCATCCACCATGTGGCGGGTGGCGCGTTCATGACGGTTAGTGATACCTTTCAGGTGAAGGCTACAGATATATAACTGACAGCCAAATAACTGACTGCAAGACTATCGACCAGACAAGGTAGGCAATGAGAAAGAACGGCAAGTTCAGATCGAAGAAGACCGGCATGGCGCCGGGCTCTCTGGTGCACGTGGGCGAGGTGAAGACCAAGGCCCCGACGATCAGCCTGTTCGAATGGGATGCGAAGACGTTAAGTGAGCGGACACTACCCGCGAACGAGTTGAGCAGCCTCACATCTGCGACGAAGGGCAAGCTGTGGGTTAACGTGCACGGGCTGCACGATGCCGAGCTGGTGAAGCAGCTGGGCGAGACCTTCAAACTGCACCCGCTGACGATGGAGGATATCCTCAACACCACGCAGCGCCCCAAGGTCGATAGTTACGACGATTACCTGTTCATCGTGACGCGCTTCTTCTATTACGACGAGAAGCGCATGGAGATCAACTCCGAACAGATCAGCCTGGTACTGGGCAAGCATTTCGTCTTGAGTTTCCAGGAACGTGCCACCGGCTCGTTCGAGCCTATCCGCGAACGCTTGCGTACAGATCGCGGACATATCCGAGGCCTGGGCACCGATTACCTGGCGTATGCCCTGCTCGACATGGTGGTCGACCGTTATTTCGTGGTGCTGGAGAAGATGGGCGAGGATTGCGAGACGCTGGAGGAAGTACTGCTGCGCAAATCCAACGCCAAGCTGCTGAAGAACATCCACCAACTCAAGCGTTCCAGCATGGAGTTGCGGCGCGCCGTGTGGCCCTTACGCGAGGTCATCAACACGCTGGTCCGCAACGACAACAAGGCGTTCACCGATAACACCGTGCTCTACCTGCGGGACGTGTACGACCATATCGTGCATTTCATCGAATCGCTGGAATCCATCCGCGACATGCTGGGCGGCATGATGGATATCTACCTTTCCAGCATCAGCAATCGGGTGAACATGGAGGTGCGCGCGCTGACCGTGGTCACCATGCTGTTCATGCCGGCGACGCTGATCTCCGGCATCTTCGGCATGAACTTCGATGTGATGCCTTGGCTCAAGCACCCGAACGGGTTCTGGTTCGCCCTGGGGCTGATGGGCTGCATCGCCACGGTCATGACGCTGATCTTCTGGCGCCGCCAGTGGCTGAGCCGCAGCTAGGCCGGCTCGACTTTCAGTTCTTCAGTTTATCGGCATACTTGGCACGCACCTTCGCCACCTTAGGTCTGGCTACGGCCATGCAATAAGGCTGGTGCATATTGTTGGCGTAGTAGTACTGGTGGTAATCCTCCGCCGGGTAGAAATGGGCCGCGCTGGTCACTTCGGTGACGATGGGGTCCGGCCACAAGCGCTGGGCGTCTAGCTCGGCGATCATCCTCTCCGCCGCGTCCTTCTGTTCGTCATTGCGATAGAACACGGCTGACCGGTACTGCGTTCCGATGTCGTTGCCCTGGCGGTTGGGCGTGGTCGGGTCGTGGGCGACGAAGAATATCTCCAGCAACTCTTCAAAGCTGATCACGTCCGCGTCGTAGGTGATCTCGATGGCTTCGGCGTGGCCGGTGGTCCCGGTGCAGATCTGCTTGTAAGTGGGGTCGACGGTATAGCCGCCAGTATAGCCAGAGACCACTTTCAGCACGCCGCGCAACTGCGAGAACACGGGCTCGATACACCAGAAACAGCCGCCTGCGAAGACAGCGGTTTCAGTGCGGGACGGATGGGAATCCATGGTGATTTTTTCCTTTTGCCTAAACCAAAAATTTATCTTTTGAACCATGAAACAGGATTAGAATTTCGGCAATGCCGACCACGAAAGGTTCATCATGAGAACACGCTCCTTGCTGATTTCTATGGCTTTCGTCGCACTGCTCGCCCCCTTGCCTCCGATCGCTTACGCCGACCCGCCGCCCTGGGCACCGGCCCATGGCTGGCGCAAGAAGAACGACCCCTATTACGTCGGTTATGCGGGCACCCGCTGGGGCCAGGATTACGGCATCATCGAAGGACGTTGTAACCGACAAGCCATCGGCACGGTGCTGGGTGGCGTGGTCGGGGGCGCCATCGGCACGACAGCCGATCGCGAGTACCGGGCGGTCGCCGTCATCGTCGGCAGTGTGCTAGGCGCCGTGATCGGCAACCAGATCGGCAAATCCATGGATGAAGCCGACCGTGGCTGCATCGGCCATGCGCTGGAACTGGCCGCCGACCGCCGCCCCGTGACCTGGAACAATCCCGAGAGCGGACTCAATTATAAGGTCACCCCCTTGCGTGGCTTCAACGCCGATGGGCGTAAGTGCCGCGAATACATGCTGGACGTGAACGGCAAGGGCGTCAGTGATTCGCGCAAGGAACAGGCCTGCCAGACCGGCC
Organism: uncultured Methylotenera sp.; assembly: GCA_965649545.1. GTDB lineage: Bacteria > Pseudomonadota > Gammaproteobacteria > Burkholderiales > Methylophilaceae > CABHOJ01. The sequence goes on along the minus strand of CBFGLF010000109.1, from coordinate 2,583 downwards.
CGGGGCAATGGGAGACCTATTGAGCACCGAAACCGCTCAGGCTTGAGCGAACGCGCCTTGGGATATGAAATTTTGATGGGGCATCACCGTTGTTGAACGCACTCTACGTAGACTTCAATTCTTACTTCGCCTCTGTGGAGCAGCAGGAGCGCCCCAAGCTGCGCGGCAAACCCATCGCCGTGTTGCCTGTGATGGCCGAGACGACCTGCTGTATCGCCGCCAGTTACGAAGCGAAAGCCTTTGGCGTGAAGACCGGCACCAACGTGCGGGAGGCTCGCAAGCTCTGCCCGGATATCGTCTTCGTCGAGGCGCGGCCCGAAGTCTATGTCCGCTACCACCACCGCCTGGTGGAGATGGTCGAATCCTGCACCCATGTCGAGAGGACTTTGTCGATCGACGAGATGGTATGCATGCTGACGGGCACACAGCAGAAACGCGAGAATGCGCTCAAGCTGGCGGACCGTATCAAACGCACCATCGCGGAGAATGCCGGCGCACACATTCGCTGCTCCATCGGTATCGGCCCCAACGTCTTCCTGTCCAAGCTGGCCTCCAACATGAAAAAACCGGACGGTTGCGTGGTCATCGAGCAACATGAGCTACCGGAAAGACTCTACCCGCTTGAACTCCGGGCGTTGAATGGCATCGGCCGCCGGATGGAACAGCGCCTCAGTCGCCATGGCATCCACACCGTCCAGCAATTATGTGGACTCGACAGACAACAACTAAGGACTGCCTGGGGCAGTATCGAGGGCGAACGCATGTACGAGAAATTGCGTGGCATCGAACCTAACCGTCCGGTGAACGATCGCAAGAGTCTCGGTCATTCGCATGTCTTGTCGCCTGAGATGCGTAACCGCGATGCAGCTCTCTCCGTATTGCATCGGTTGCTGCAAAAGGCTTGCCTAAGGATGCGCAGTTATGGCCTGCAGACGGCCTCGGTGCAGGTCAGGGTCAAGATCCTCAACCAGGAGAGCTGGGGCATCGAAGGCAAATGCGCCCCGACCGATGACACCCTGACGCTCATCAACGTCCTCGAACAGCTCTGGCAGCATTACCCGCGCAGTGGCCATGCGCCCTACGCTGTCGGCATCTCGTTCAGCAGCCTCATCAGTGCGGATGAATACGCCGAACAGTTATTCCAGCCGGAACCGACTTCCCGGCTCAACGGCATCGTCGATAAGCTAAATATGCGCTATGGGAAAAATACGGTATATTTTGGTGGCGCCCATAACGCACTCAGTCACGCACCCATGCGAATCGCCTTCAATCATATTCCGGACCTCGATATCGAGAACGACGCCATCAGCGATCTAGAGGTGTTATGACGCGTATCGCCGTCTTCAACCAGAAAGGTGGCGTAGGCAAGACGACAACCATCTTGAATATGGCGGCAGCGCTGCAGCGACGCCAATTCTCTCCCTTGATGATCGATATGGATCCGCAGGGACATCTCAGCCAGATCCATGAAGCGCCCCCACAGACGCCGCATCAGAGCCTGTTCGGTTTCTATCAGGACAATAAGCCCCTTAACCAGCTTGAACTACCATGGCAGTCGCTTGGGCATCTCATCCCATCGCATCGCGAATTGATCAAGGTCGATTCCATCTTCGGCAAGGGCCCTGCCATACTCAACCGTCTCAAGCATGGTCTGGAAGTGATGGAGAAGGAAGTCGCGCCGCGTAACGTGCTGATCGACTGCTGCCCTTATCTGGGCGTACTCTCGTTAAATGCCATCTTCGCTGCCGACCTGATCCTCATCCCGATCTCCTCCGACTACCTCTCCTTACAAGGTGCGCAAAAAGTCGAACATACGCTTAAAGCACTGGAACCCGTGCTGAAGAAACGCGTGGAAAGACGCTATCTGATGACCTGTTATGACCGGCGACGTGGGATGACCTTCGAAGTCCAGGAACAGGCGAAAGCGCATTTTGGCGAGGAAGTCTGTGAAACGGTGATCTCAGAGAATGTGGCGGTGGCGGAGAGCCCGCAATACAAGCAGGATGTGTTTCGCTACAACCCGCACAGCGCAGGCGCGTTGGATTATGGCGCCCTGGTGGAAGAATTACTTGGAAAGAATCTGATCAGGGTCTGAAACTAGCGACCGCTGGCGATCAGGTTCAGCACGTCTTCGTAACTCGAATTGGCAGCGCGTTCAGGCGTCACGATCTTGGAATCCAGGATCTCGCAGTTGCGATACATCTGCTGCAATTTACGTTGTGCTTCAGCTTCGTCACGGCCATAAATCTGCAGGTTATCCACGATCGCGCCATTGCGGCTACGAATCTGGTACACATATTTTGTCATGAGTGGCGCGAACATAAATCGACTTTCCCCTGAGTCTGTTATGCCTAATATAGAATGATTATTTTACAAATTCAAGCTATCTCATTGAATTAACAGGGGTTATCTATATAGCCCTATTTCCGCTGGATGAACCACAACATGTTGTGGTTATTTGGCGTGAGGGGAGTGACGAAAATTGGCAACAAAAAACCCCTGACACTTTCGTGGCAGGGGTTTTTCACTATAAGTAGCCTGGCGGTGACCTACTTTCGCACACGAGAAGTGCACTATCATTGG